>MEQV01000225.1:0-13402 GCA_001770355.1 Betaproteobacteria bacterium RIFCSPLOWO2_02_FULL_62_17 | reverse complement strand
TGATCCCGGCCGCGTGATTTTTGGGTATGCGGATGTATTGAGGAACCATGGCGACAAAACGCGATTACTACGAGGTCCTGGGCGTCAATCGCGATGCCGATGAAGAGGCCATCAAGAAGGCTTATCGGCGCCTTGCCATGAAGCACCACCCCGACCGCAACGCCGGGGACAGGACCGCCGAGGATAAATTCAAGGAGGCCAAGGAAGCCTACGAAATGCTTTCAGATGGCGACAAGCGCGCCGCTTATGACCGTTATGGGCATGCAGGGGTCGATCCTTCGGCCGGCGCGGGTGCCGCCGGCATGGGTGGTTTCGGCGAGGCTTTCGGCGACATCTTCGGCGACATCTTCGGCCAGGGACGCAGCGGACGCTCCTCGGTATATCGCGGCGCCGATCTGCGCTACAACCTGGAGATCACGCTGGAGCAGGCCGCGCGCGGCACCGAAACAAAAATCCGCATCCCCACGCAGCAGGCTTGCAGCGCCTGTTCAGGCAGCGGCGCGAAACCGGGAACCAAGCCTGCGACCTGCCCCACTTGCAAGGGACATGGCCAGGTGCGCATGCAGCAGGGATTTTTCTCGATTCAACAGACATGCCCGAAATGTCATGGCACCGGCAAGGTCATCGCCGATCCCTGCGGCACCTGCCACGGCGCGGGCCGGGTCAAGCAACAAAAAACGCTCGCGGTGAAGATTCCGGCCGGCGTCGACGAGGGGGATCGCATTCGCCTCGCCGGCGAAGGGGAACCAGGCGTCAACGGGGGCCCAAGCGGCGATCTCTACGTGCAGATCCAGGTCAAGCCGCACGCGGTGTTTCAACGCGATGGCGACCATTTGCACTGCGAAATGCCGGTCTCATTTTCGACCATAGCGCTGGGCGGTGAGATCGCCATCCCCACGCTCGACGGCACCGCGACCATCAAGATTCCCGCCGAAACCCAGTCGGGCAAAGTGTTCCGGCTGCGCGGCAAGGGCGTCAAAGGCGTGCGCAGCCACTCGTATGGCGACCTGCATTGTCATGTCGTGGTGGAAACGCCGGTCAACCTCACCGACCGCCAGAAGGAACTGATGCGCGAATTCGAAGCCATCAGCTTGGGCGACCGCGAGCGCCACAACCCTCGGGCAAAATCGTGGTTCGATAAAGTTAAGGAGTTCTTCGAGGCCTAAGCTCGCCGCCAGGTGGTGCCTTGGGGCCCGTCTTCCAGAACGATGCCTGCATCCGTGAGTTCCTTGCGGATGCCGTCGGCTTCGGCAAAGTTCTTCGCTTTCTTTGCGGCAGCACGTTTTGCGATCAATGCTTCTATTTGCTCAGGCGCCAGCGTGCCGGCGTCGGCGCTGCCGGTCGCGGCTTTCAGGAATTCCTCGCTGTCGCGGCCCAGCAGTCCCAGCAGTCTGCCCAGCGCGCGCAACTGCGCGGCAAGTTCCGGTGAGCGCGACTTGTTGAGTTCGTTTGCCATGTCGAACAGGACTGCCAGCGCCTCGGGCGTGTTGAAGTCGTCGTCCATGGCCTCGCGAAAGCGCGCCGCGTAGGGTCCGTTCCAGTCAGGCGGCACGGCCGACACGGGAAAACCCTTCAGCGCGGTGTAAAACCTGGTCAGCGCAGCGCGCGCGTCATCGAGGTGCTGGTCGGAATAATTGAGCGGGCTGCGGTAATGCGCGCGGGCGATGAAAAAGCGCACCACCTCCGGATCGTAGCGCTTGAGGATTTCCCTCACGGTGAAGAAATTGCCCAGCGACTTTGACATCTTCTGGTTGTCCACGCGCACGAAGCCGTTGTGCATCCAGACATTGACGAAATGCCGCGCGGCGCCCTCAGCCAACGCACCTTCGGACTGCGCAATCTCGTTTTCGTGATGCGGAAACTGCAGATCCTGCCCGCCGCCGTGAATATCGAAATGTTCGCCAAGCAGGCGCGTGGACATCGCGGAACATTCGATATGCCAGCCCGGCCGGCCCGCACCCCATGGCGATTTCCAGAACGGCTCGCCCTCCTTGGCGCGCTTCCAGAGAACAAAATCAAGCGGGTCCTGCTTGGCGGCATCCACCTCCACCCGCTCGCCGGCGCGCAGATCCTCCAGCGACTTGCCGGAGAGCCGGCCATAGCCGGCAAACTTTCGCACCGAAAAATTCACGTCGCCGACCGGCACCGCATAGGCCAGGCCATTTGTTTGCAGGCGCGCGATCAGCGTCTGCATGTCGTCGATGTAATCCGTGGCGCGCGGTTCGGCGTCCGGTTTCTCGATTCCCAGCGCCGCCGCGTCTTCGTGCATCGCCTTGATAAAACGTTCGGTCAGCACCGCGGGGGATTCGCCGTTCTCGGCGGCGCGCTTGATAATCTTGTCGTCGATGTCGGTGATATTGCGGACATAGCTGAGCCGGTAGCCGCTGGCGCGCAACCAGCGTTGCACCAGGTCGAACACGATCATCACGCGCGCATGGCCCAGATGACAGTAGTCGTAGACGGTCATGCCGCACACATACAATCCGACCTTGGGCGGCGCGATCGGAATGAAGCGGGTCTTGGCGCGGGTGAGCGTGTTGTAGATCTTGAGCATGCGGAGCTGGAAGATGACCGGCAAACAAGGAATTTAGAACAGGAATACCGCAAAAACTATTGATTATTGTGAACTTTGCGGCCTTCTTGCTACAATGCCGAGAGCCTGAAAACACCAGGGAAGCATACCACAATGACCCGTTTCTCCCGCAGCTTGGCGGCAATCGCACTGGCATGTTTCGCGGCCATGAGTGCGGCGCAAACCAGTGATCTGCAGGAGATCGGCAAGCTGCTTCGCTCCGGTCAGCACACTCAGGCACTGGAACGCATCAACCAGTATCTGGCGGGCAGGCCCAAAGATGCGCAAGGCCGCTTTCTAAAAGGCCTGATTCTCACCGAGCAGAACAAAGCCGCCGAAGCCATCGATATTCTGACCAGCCTGACCAGGGACTATCCGGAGCTCCCCGAGCCCTACAACAACCTGGCGGTGCTGTACGCCTCGCAGGGCCAGTACGAAAAGGCGCGCCAGTCGCTGGAACAGTCCATCCGCACCCATCCTGCCTACGCCACGGCGTATGAAAATCTGGGCGACGTGTACAGCAAGCTCGCCAGCCAGGCCTATGACAAGGCGCTGCAGCTGGATTCCGCAAACACGACTGCGCAGACCAAGCTTGCACTGATGCGCGATCTGGTATCCAGCGGCACCAGGCCGCCCAAACCGGGCGCGGCCGCCATCGCGAGCACGCGGGCGCCCGAACCCGCCAAAGCGGCGGCGCCGACAGTCCTCGCTCAGGCCGCTGCCAAGGCCGCGCCGATTGCAGCAGTGACGGCAGACGTCAAGCCTGCGGCGACCAAATCCGCTCCCGCCGCGGAAGCGAAAAACGGGATTGCCGGCACTGAAGAAGTGCTCAAGACGGTGACAGCATGGGCGAAAGCCTGGTCGGCAAAAGACGTCGGCGCCTACCTTGCCTTCTATGGTCCTGCCTTCAAGACGCCCAATGGCGAGGCGCGCCCCGCATGGGAGGCCGAACGGCGGCGCAGGATCACCGCGCCAAAAAGCATCGAGGTGCTGGTGCAATCGCCCAAGGCAAGTATCAACGCCAACAGCGCAACCGTAAGCTTCCGCCAGAGCTACCGCTCCGACACGCTGAAGGTCAGCGGCAGCAAGACATTGACCCTGGTTCGCAGCAACGGCAAATGGCTGATCCAGCAGGAGCGCTCCGGAAGCTGATGCCCAGAATCATTCCCGTGTTCCTGTTTGCGTTGAGCCTGCTGGCCGCCGGCGCCAGTTTCGCCAAAACAGCCGCCAGCCAGCCGCGCGCGCGCGAGGCGACGGAGCCGCTGCTGAACAAGGCACTGGACGAAATCGGAAAGCAACGATTCGACGCGGCGCTGGGACATATCGACCACCTGTTGCGGGTGCAACCCAATTTCCGGGTTGCGCACATGATCCGCGGCGACCTGCTGCTGGCCAAGGTGCGTCCGCTCACCACGGTTGGCAACGCGCATCGCGGGCCTGAAGATCGCTTTATCGATCTGCGCGAGGAAGCCATCGCGCGGCTGCGCGCGTTGCGTGACCGCCCCACGGACGAGCAGATCCCGCGCTACCTGCTGCAAATGCCCCCTGACCAGAAATACGCGGTAGTGGTCGATACCGGGCGCTCGCGTTTGTTCGTCTACCAGAATAAGGGCAGCCGCCCGCAGCTGGTGAGCGACTATTACATCAGCATCGGCAAGCGTGGAGCCGAAAAGGCGCGCGAAGGCGATCAGAAAACACCACTTGGCGTCTATCATGTCACCTCGAGCCTGCCGCGCAAGAAGCTCACCGATTTTTACGGTTCCGGTGCCTACCCCATCAACTACCCCAATGAGTGGGACAAGCGCATGGGCCGCAATGGCCACGGCATCTGGCTGCACGGCACACCATCGGATACGTTCAGCCGGCCGCCGCGCGCGAGCGACGGCTGCGTGGTGCTCGCCAATGTTGACCTCGAGGCCCTCGCCGGCAACCTGCAGATCGGCAAGACCGCGGTATTGATCAGCGAGAAAATAGAATGGTCATCGCCCGGACAGTTAGCCAGTGAGCGCAAGGATTTTCTGGACGCCCTGGAGCACTGGCGCGCCGATTGGGAAAGCCGCGACAGCGGACGCTACCTTGCGCATTACGCCAGGCAATTCAAATCAGCCGACCAGGATCTTGCCGCCTGGACTGCGCACAAGAAGAAAGTGAACGAGGGCAAGAGCTGGATCAAGCTGAAACTGAGCAACATCAGCGTGTACCGCAATCCCGGCAAGGAAGACCTGATGGTCGTCAATTTTGACCAGGACTATCGCTCCAACAATCTCAACAATCTGATGCGCAAGACGCAATACTGGATCCGTGAAAGCGGACGCTGGCGCGTCGCTTACGAAGGCGCGGCCTGAAGGCCAGTCCGCCACCCGGAGATCCGATGAAGTGTCTTATTACCCTGTTCGCCGCGCTCATTCTCGCCGGCAATGTCATGGCCCAGAACCCGCGCGTGGAGCTGAAAACCAGTCGCGGCGTGCTTGTGGTCGAACTGTTTCAGGACAAGGCGCCCAAGACCGTCGCGAATTTTCTGCAATATGCCAAGGACGGCTTCTACAACGGAACCATCTTTCACCGCGTCATCGATGGCTTCATGATTCAGGGCGGCGGCTTCGATCGCGACATGCGCGAAAAACGCACCCGCGGACCGATCGAGAACGAGGCGGGCAACGGCCTGAAGAACAACATTGGAACGCTCGCCATGGCACGCACTCCGGCGCCGCATTCCGCATCAGCGCAGTTCTTCATCAACCTGAAGCGCAATGACTTCCTGAATTTCCGCGAACCCACCACTCAAGGGTTCGGCTACGCGGTGTTCGGCAGGGTCGTTCAGGGCATGGATGTCGTGGTTGCCATCGCCAAGGTGCGCACCGGGCGTTCCGGGCCGCATAGCGACGTCCCGGTCGAACCCCTCATCATCGAATCGGTCAATGTTATGGCCATCAATCAGGAGAAAAAATAGTGATTCGCTTGCACACCAGCATGGGCGTAATAGACATCGATCTGAACCAAGCCAAAGCGCCCAAGACCGTGGAAAACTTCCTGAAGAACGTCAATGACGGGCATTTCGCCAACACCGTGTTTCACCGCGTCATCGACGGCTTCATGATCCAGGGGGGCGGCTTCGAGCCCGGCATGAAACAGAAGCCCGCCGGCGCGCAGATCCAGAACGAGGCCGAAAACGGCCTGAAGAATGTCAAGTATTCGGTGGCGATGGCGCGCACCTCGGACCCGCATTCGGCCACCGCGCAGTTCTTCATCAACGTCGGTGACAACGATTTCCTAAACCACAGCGCGCCGACCCCGCAAGGTTGGGGATATTGCGTGTTCGGGCAGGTCGTCGCGGGGCAGGATGTCGTTGATCGCATCAAGTCCGTGAAAACCGGCAAACGCGGGTTTCAAGGCGACGTCCCGCTGGAGGACATATTGATCGAGCGGGCGGAAGTCGTTTGAAGCGGCGCCTAAAGAACGCAGGTGTCGCAACTATTCATCTCGGATTTGCATCTCTCCCCTGACAGACCGCCAATCGTCAGTCTGTTTCTGGATTTTCTTGTCGGCCCGGCACGCAAGGCGAAAGCGCTTTACATCCTGGGCGACTTGTTCGAGTACTGGGCCGGCGATGATGATCTGGCCGAACCCTTCAACCGCCGTATCACTGACGCGCTGGCGCAATGCTCAGCCGGCGGTACGCTCCTGTATTTCATGCGCGGCAACCGCGATTTTCTGGTCGGCGCCGATTTTGCGCGGGCCTGCGGCCTGACGCTCCTCGAGGAGCCCACCGGGGTGGAACTCGCGGATGGCGCCGCGATGCTAAGTCACGGCGATGCACTTTGCACCGATGATGCGGACTATCAGGCGTTTCGCGCCGAGATTCGATCCGAGGAGTGGTCCGCAAGCTTTCTCGCGCGTCCGCTGGACGAGCGCAAGCGCGAGATCGAAGCAATGCGCTCCCGCAGTGAAGCCGAGAAACGCGTCAAACCCGCGGCGATCATGGATGTCAACGAAACTGCGGTGGCGAATTTCTTTCGCGAACATGATTGCGGCCGTTTGATACATGGCCACACCCACCGGCCTGCGCGACACGAACATAGGGTCAATGGCAGACATTGCGAGCGCTGGGTGCTGGCCGACTGGTACGACAAGGGCAGCTATCTCGTTAGCGACCACGCCGGCCTTCGCGCCCTGCCCTGGTTGGGCGCCTGAACAATGAGGCACCATCCTATTAATTATATATTTTTCAATATATCAATCTGCCGCAAACGCCCGCCAGCCGGACACTCCGACAAAGTATTTCACTCAAATTCAGAACAGTAGGTTGGGGTGAGAGGAGCGAACCCCAACATCGCCAGATGGCGAGATCTGATCAAGATACGAAGTACGGTATCCGACAACGTAGCCCACAACACGAAAACGGCGCATGCTTGCTTTCGCTCCGGGCCACTCCAAGGTAATTGCTATCGAGACTCCCTTGTGCTTCAAAGCGCGCTTTCTGCCGGAATGAAAAGGCTCGGACCCGCGTGCCATGGACGCAAGCGGAGAATCGATCGCCGTCTGCGCGCGCCGCGAAGGGCGATTCGATGTCCTGGCAGCGCTGTTCGCGGCCACGCAGGATCGCTCGCTCTGGCCGTGGGTCGACGCGACCGCCGAGGGCATCAGCGACTGCGCTCTCGCCTCCTTCGGTACGCTCAGCGTGACCTGGCGCCCGCACCATCCGAGCAAGCCATTGCTGCTGTCGAGCAATCAGCGCTACGACGAGTGGCAGCAGGACTGCTCGGTCGCGGACGCGCTGGGACCGTCGCTGGAACGCTTTGTCGCCGCCGGCGCCGGATGGCTGCTCAAGTTCCTCGCGCGGCGTGGAGATTCGGCGGCGCAGCCGCGCTGGTCGGAGGTCGAGGCCGAGTATCTGCGTGTGCATAGCAGCGCGCCGGCCGTCAGACGGCCTCTCAGCGTATGATCTCGTGGAGGTGCCAGTGTGCTCGCGCTGCGCAAACCCGAAATCGCGTTCTGGACGGTTTGGCACCGCCCAACCATGCGCTCCAGCGGAACGGCGACTCGCTGGCGCTCGCGCCGTCCGCTGAGCTTAGAAGGCGCAGTCACCGAAGGCGCCGGGTTCGGCTTTGATGTATCCTCGTACCTACTACATATAGCGTCGGGAGCACCGTGTCCGAGCTCGATCGCATCAAGGAACAGCTCGTCTATCTCAGGTTCTGGCAGGGGATAATGGTCGTAACAGACATCAGCTTGGTCGGCTGGCTCGCTTCAGCGGCTGATACCGCGACTCCTACGCTGCTGTCCTTCGCTATCGTCGGCATCGTCGTGCTCAGCCTGGGCATCTTCCTTCTCCATCGCCAGATCGAGCGCCGTATCGAACAGATCGGGAGATTATAGCCATGGACATTCTTGTCGGTATCGTCATGCTTGCCGTCGTGCTGCTCTTCGTCGGCATTGCCCTTGATGCTGCCCGCCGCGCCAAATAGCGCCTTCTAACTTTCGCCGCACGCGGACGCGCGGGAAGCATCGCGCCTTGGTCATGCATCGTGCGCGCGCGCCGGTGGGCTCGGACGTTGGGCTGCAGTCGAAGCACTGAAATTTGCAGAGGCCGATCAATAAATTATGTGGAGGCAAAGATGACAACCGAACTCTTTTATCTCTTGTTTACAGCCATTCTCACTGGAGTGCTTTGGATTCCCGTCGTCATAGGCTACGTATTGTCTCGCGGACCCCTTAAACCTTCCGACTACAAGGTCGCGCCAACAGCGCCCCTCCCTGCCTGGGTTAATCGCGCCAATCGGGCGCACGTGAACGCAGTCGAAAACTTCGCGACGTTCGCACCAGTTGTTCTGATCGCTCATGCAGTCGGGGTGTCAACTCCTATTACCGCGATATCCGCTGCTGTCTACTTCTATGCGCGCGCCGCGCATGCCGTGATTCATATCAGTGGATTCAGTCTTTTCATGGCTCGTACCGTATTGTTTACGGTTGCCTGGATCGCGTTTGTCACATTCGCAATTGAACTGCTACGACATACGCTGTGAGGAAGTTTGGCACCGATCCGCAGCCGCCCAACCCGGCGCCGCAGCTGACGCCCGCAAGCGGGCGCGGCTGAGCTCCACGTTGAGGCTGTATAAAAAGTCCCCGCGTTACGATCGAAACATGACAATGGAAAAATCGACCTCTCAGAATGCGCTGTATTCGACGATCGCGGACTCGGGAAGGGTCAACGTACTCCAAAAATCGTCGCATTCTTTCAGTTTCGGACTTCTTATACAGCCTCGTTAGGTTTCCGAACCCCAATGCAACATAGCCGGGGGTGTTTAGCCCCCAGCCCCCACAGCACCCCGCATGCGGGTCCGCACGGGGCGCTTGCGGCACTGGTTGATAAGCACCGGGACGACTTGATAACGTCCCGGCTCAATGAGGTCTACGGCCACGATCGAGAAGACTCATCACTCGATGCCGAGCTCGCCTTGCTTCAGCATCGTACCCTCGCCCGAGGCAAGCGGTAGTGCGCCGCGGCGAGATTTGGTGGGCGTCTCTTCGAGAGCCTGCTGGGTCTGGCCCTGGCGTCCGATGGCCGTTGCTGATCGTTTCGGCAATTAGCTTCAATGGCAGTCGCATCAGCACTATAGGCAGGGTCTAACCGCGCGCTCGGCAATCTCGCCATCCATGACGGCGGCGTCATGTTTCATCCGCCACCCGCTTCAGAATCTGCTCGCCGTAGGCCTCGATCTTGCGGGCGCCGACACCGGAGATCGCGCGCAGCGCATCCAGCGATCCCGGGCGCAGATGCGCGATGTCGCGCAGCGTCGCATCGTGGAGAATCACGTAGGCGGGCACGCCGTGGGCGCGCGCCGCATCGGCGCGCCAGGCGCGCAGGCGCTCGTACAATCCGGCTTCCACAGCCGACAGGCCGTCGAACGCGGCAAGGCGTTTCTTTTTCGCCGGGCGCGCCTTCGGCGCCTGCTTGCGCAGGCTGACGGGCTGTTCCCCCTTGAGCACGGCGCGGCTGGCCTCGGTGAGCTTGAACGCGCCATAGGCATCGTGGTCGACCGCAAGCAGGCCCGACGCCACCAGCTGCCGCGCCACCCCGCGCCATTCCTGATCCGAGAGTTCCGTGCCGACGCCGAAGGTGCTCAAGCCCGCATGCCGCCATTGGTTCACCCTGTCAGTCGCGCGGCCCAGCAGCACGTCGATGACGTGTCCCGCGCCGAAGCGCTGGCCGGTACGGTAGATGGCTGAGAGCAGCTTCTGCGCGGCGGTCGTGCCATCCCAGACTTCAGGCGGATCGAGGCAGGTGTCGCAATTGCCGCAGGGCCCCAGGGAACCAGTGGCCTCGCCGAAATAGTCGAGCAGACGCACGCGCCGGCACCGCACGGTTTCACACAGGCCCAGCATTGCATCGAGTTTGGCGGCGGCGACGCGCTTGTACTGCTCGTCGGCCTCGGATTCGGCCATCATCCGGCGCAGCTGGACAACGTCGGCCAGGCCGTAGGCCATCCAGGCGTCGGCCGGCAGCCCGTCGCGGCCGGCGCGGCCCGTCTCCTGGTAGTAGCCCTCGATGCTCTTGGGCAGATCGAGATGGGCGACGAAGCGCACGTCGGGCTTGTCGATGCCCATGCCGAAGGCGATGGTCGCAACCATCACGATGCCGTCCTCGCGCTGGAAGCGCGACTGGTTCGTCTCCCGCGCCAGCGCGTCCATGCCGGCGTGGTAGGGCAGCGCGCGGATGCCCTGCTCGCCGAGAAACGCCGCCGTTTCCTCCACCTTGCGCCGCGACAGGCAATAGACGATGCCGGCCTCGCCCCCGTGCTCGGCACGGATGAAGTCCAGGAGCTGCTTGCGCGCGTTGGCCTTCTCGACGATCTGGTAGCGGATGTTGGGCCGGTCGAAGCTCGCGATGAAAATCTCTGCATCGCCCAGCTTGAGCCGCTCGACGATCTCCTCGCGCGTAACGCGGTCCGCGGTGGCGGTGAGCGCGATGCGCGGCACCTCCGGAAAGCGTTCGTGCAGCACCGAGAGCTGGATGTACTCGGGGCGGAAGTCGTGGCCCCACTGCGAGACGCAATGCGCCTCGTCGACGGCGAACAGCGCAATACGCGTGCGCGCCAGCAGATCCAGGCAGCGCGGCGTCAGCAGGCGCTCGGGAGCGACATAGAGCAGGTCCAGTTCGCCCACGGCGAGCGCGCGTTCGATGGCGAGCGCTTCGCCGGAGGACAGGGTCGAATTGAGGAACGCGGCGCGCACGCCCAGTTCCTTGAGCGCGGCCACCTGGTCCTGCATCAGCGCGATCAGCGGCGAAACGACGACGCCGGTGCCCTCGCGCAGCAGGGCCGGAATCTGATAGCACAGCGACTTGCCGCCGCCGGTGGGCATCAGCACCAGGCAGTCGCGCCCGGATACCAGTGCATCGATGATCTCGGCCTGGCGGCCGCGGAAGGCCGGGTAGCCGAAGATATCCTTGAGCATTCCCGAGGCAGTGCCCCGACGCGGATCAGACATTCGATCCGTTCGCGATCCCGGTCCGGGCCGTGGGGTTGCGCGCGATGGCGCGCAGGAACCGCGGGACGCAGGGACAATTCACGCGACAAATGTACCGCGAGCCCGACACGAATGCAAAGATCGGCATTGTGAGGCACGCCGGCGCAAGCGTTTCCGAGGCCGCAGCATCGACAAACAGCAAGTTCGGCGTCATAGGGGTTGGCCCGCTCAACTCGTCCGCATCGGAGTACCATTAGGCCATGCAAGTCGTCACAGGCACAGTTGTCGGGGGCAAGGTGATCTTGGAGGGTGCTTCCCTTCCGGAGGGGACCGTCGTTACGGTATTCGCGAAGGATTCGGAGGCAAAGGTACGTCTACCACCTCCCCTTCAGGCCGAGCTTGAGGAAGCTCTCGAAGAAGCCGACCGCGAGGAAGGAATTTCCGGAGACGAACTCCTCGAGAAGCTGCGGAAATACGACTGAACTTGGCGCTGCTCGTTCGTGTCAAGCCGAGGGCAGAGCGGCAGATTGATGCCGCCGCTGCTTGGTGGAGCGAGAACCGCCTTGCAGCGCCAGGAGCCATTCGCTCTGATCTGAAGGCCGCACTCGAAGCACTGGTTGAGCAACCGGGCATTGGCACCCTGGTCGAAAACGCCCGCGATCCCGAAACGCGACGCCTATACCTTGCGAGAACCAGCTACTTCCTCTACTACCGTCCGCGAGGCAAGTACCTTGAAGTCATCGCGTTCTGGCATTCCAGTCGCGAGTACGGGCCGAGCGTTTAGCGAGAAATGACGCCGAACAGAAACGTTAACTACCGAAAAATAGACCAAGCGTGACATGAGTCCCACAGTTCTTCGAGAAGGCGCATTTCGCTTTTACTTCTTCTCGCGCGAGGAGCCGCGATCCCATGTCCATGTCTATTGCGCCGATGGCGAGGCGAAATTTTGGCTTGAGCCCCAGAATCGAGGTGGCGCACAATTATGGCTTGAGCGGTCCCCAGCTCCGGTCGGCTGAGGCGCTAATTCGAAAACATGAAGAGGTTATTCGTGCCGCCTGGCGCAAGCATTTTGGAGGTTGAAGTCACGAACGTTTCGAAGCACGGCTTCTGGCTGTTGCTTGGAAACGAGGAGCTTTTTATGCCATTTTCCGAGTTTCCCTGGTTCAAGGATGCTCCGATCGCGAAGCTCTTGAACGTCCAACGTCCGCATGAGCATCACCTGTATTGGCCTGACCTCGATGTTGATTTGGCCGTCGATTCGATTCGCCACCCTGAGCGGTTTCCGCTCGTGGCACGATCCAGCACCTGACAAGTCGCCCCACACCGACGCGCGCGGCTGGACTTTGACGTTCGCCGCACCTCCGTCCCGCGACGGAGAAATTCACGTAAACGCACTATCCATGCGGTTCTCCGAGCATTTTACTGGCGCCGGTTCACGCTTCACACGGCACGCGCGTAGTCACCTCCGCTGACGATGATGTCCGCACCGGCACGCCCGCACGGCGTCCCCGTACAATGGCGCGGCGATGCAGACACCTCTGCCACCACCGGATGCCGCACTCACGCCCTACTCGGGCCTTACGCCCGATCTCGTGCTCGATGCGCTGGAGAGCGCCGGCTTTCTCGGCGACGGCCGGCTGCTCGCGCTCAACAGCTACGAAAACCGGGTCTATCAGGTCTGGCTGGAGGAAGGCGCGGCGAATGCGCCGGCGCCCTCCGCGAACGCGTCGGTCGTCGCGAAATTCTATCGTCCCGCACGCTGGACGGATGCGAAAATTCTCGAAGAACACGCATTCGCGATCGAACTCGCGGAACGCGAAATCCCGGTGGTCGCCCCGCTCCCGACCGAAGGCGGGAGAACACTGAACAGCTTTGGCGGCTTTCGCTTTGCCGTGTATCCCCGGCGCGGCGGCCGCACGCCGGAGTTGGAGGACAGAGACACGCTCGAATGGATGGGCCGCTTCATCGGGCGCATTCATGCGGTCGGCGCGCTGCGGCCGTTTGTCGAGCGGCCCGCGCTGGACATCGCAAGCTTCGGAACGGAGCCGCGCGACTGGCTGCTCGCCCACAACTTCATTCCCGCGGACCTGCACGATGCATGGACCAGCGTTGTCAAGCAGGCGTTGGAAGGTGTCACGCGCTGCTACGAACGCGCGGGCGCCGTACGCTCGCTGCGGCTGCACGGCGACTGCCACGCGGGCAACGTGCTCTGGACCGAGGGCGGGGAAACGCGCGGCCCCCATTTCGTCGACTTCGATGACTGCCGCATGGGGCCCGCGGTGCAGGACCTGTGGATGCTGCTCTCGGGCGATCGCGCCGCGATGGCGCGCGGGCTCGCCGACGTGCTCGCGGGCTACGAGGATT
>MEQV01000224.1 GCA_001770355.1 Betaproteobacteria bacterium RIFCSPLOWO2_02_FULL_62_17 | reverse complement strand
AAAGCAAGGCGCGCAGGTCGCCGTTGCCGAACAGGGAGGTTCCCGGATAAAGCAGCGAGAGCAGCCAAAGACCCAATAGCACCAGTCCAAGATCGATTCGTGCGCCTTCGCGGAACAGGCGGTAGCGCAGCGCCTGCAGACCATCGTCGCGCAGCAGGTGATTGGATAAAAGCGCGCCGATACCAGCGCCAAGCGTTCCCCCGAGCGCATTGGCGGCGCAGTCAACATTAGAGGGAAACCTGCTTGGAAGATAGATTTGCAGCGCTTCCAGGCTCACTGACATGAGAACGCAGACCCCTACCGCGCCCAGCAGCGCGAGCACGCCGCGCCAGCCCGGATGCAGCGCGAGAACCGTGAAGAAACCCAGCGGTATGTAAGCGGCGATGTTGGCCGCGACTTCGAAAGGAACAATGTATCGGGGCAGCGGCGCAAGCAGGAAATCAAGCGGCGAGACGCCGGGGTCGCGCCAGCCGCTGAAAGGATTCAGACTCGCATAGGCGATGAGCAATGCATAGGCGAGAAAAAGATAGCGGGCCAGCGGCGAGGCACGGTCCGAGTAGCCCATCAGCGCAGCAGAGTAGCGAGGACCTGCCAGGCAAGAATGGCCGCGAGCAGCGCGATGGCCCACCCGAGCAGGCGATTGCGGCTGCGTTGCTCGGCATGCAAGCCGCGCATGATCTTGTCAAAATCATCCAGACGATCCGTGGCCAGCAGCTTGTGCAGCAGCCGTGGAAGCTGCGGCAGCAGCGTCGCCCATCGCGGCGCTTCGGCCTTGATCGAGCGCGTCAAGCCGCGCCAGCCCATCTGCTCGCTCATCCAGCGAACCAGATAGGGTTTGGCGGTCGTCCACAGGTCAAGGTCGGGATCCAGGTCCCTTCCCATTCCCTCGATATTGAGCAGGGTTTTCTGCAGCATTACCAGTTGTGGCTGTATTTCCACGCCGAAACGCCGCGATGTCTGGAACAGGCGCAGCAGCACATGGCCGAACTTGATCTCCTTCAGAGGGCGGTCGAAGATTGGCTCGCACACCGCGCGGATCGCCGCTTCCAGCTCGTCGATGCGGGTGCCGGCGGGGACCCAGCCGGCCTCCAGATGGGCTTCGGCCACGCGCCTGTAATCGCGCTGGAAGAAGGCAAGAAAATTGGTGGCGAGGTAGTTCTTGTCGACGTCGGTGAGCGTCCCCATGATGCCGAAATCGAGCGCGATGTACTGGCCGGTGCCCGACACGAAGATGTTTCCCGGATGCATGTCGGCATGGAAATAGCCGTCGCGGAACACCTGGGCAAAAAAGATCTCGACCCCGGCGCGCGCAAACTTGGGGATATCCACGCCTTGCTCGCGCAGCTTGTCGACCTGGGAGATGGGCGTGCCCTGCATGCGTTGCATGGTCATCACCGCCGGCGCGCAGAAATCCCAGTAGATCTCAGGCACGATGAGAAACGGCGAGCCGGCGAAATTGCGCCGCAACTGGTTGGCATTGGCCGCCTCGCGCATAAGATCCATTTCGTCGTGCAGGTGTTTGGCGAATTCCGCCACCACCTCGCGCGGACGCAAACGCTTGCCGTCGGCGAACAGATGCTCGATCAGCCATGCGGCGCTGTCCAGGAGTCCCAGGTCGCGCCGGACCACCGGCATCATGCCGGGACGCAGTATCTTCACCGCGGCTTCGGTGCCGTCAGGCAGAACCGCGAAATGCACCTGTGCTATGGAGGCGCTTGCCACGGGTTGCGCATCAAAACTGGCGAAGATCTCGGCCACGGGCCGGCCAAGCGACTGCTCGATCTGCGCGGCCGCGAGCTCGTTGGGAAACGGCGGCACCTGGTCCTGCAGTTTGGCCAGTTCATCGGCGATGTCGGTGGGCAACAGATCGCGGCGCGTCGACAGCATCTGCCCGAATTTCACGAAAATCGGCCCCAGGGCCTCCAGCGCGAGGCGCAGCCGTTGCGCCCGCGGCGCGGAAAGATTACGGTGGGACAGTAATTTCGCGACCAGGCCCGCCACGCGCCCTCCCCGGTTGGCGGCTGTGTCGCCGACGAATACAAACTCGTCCAGACCGAATCGCAGGGCGATATGAATGATCTTCAGCAGGCGTATCAGGCGGCCCAAGTTATTTGCCTTATCGTGTTGGTGAAAGCTGCCACGTTCAGCCAGCGGATACGCGTGCGCGCCGCAGCAGCGCGCCGAGCCGTTCCTCAACGCGGCCGAGGTCGTTCTCCAAAGCCTGCACCTCGATCCGGAACCGGTTGAAATCAGCGCGACGCCCGACCATTCGGTTCTCTTCGGTCCAGTATTCGGCGAGATTCCGCGCAGTGCGCTCGAAGGCGTCGCGCTGCCAGGCGAGCAGTTCGCGGCCGGTCCTTGCCATTCGATGAGCGGCGATATCGCCGACCATGAGCGAAAGATCCTCCTCGAAATCCCATTCAAGGCGCTGAAACAGATCCTGCACGGCAGAAGCGAGCCCTGCATTGCCCACCAGTTCCAGGTGCTTCATGGCATCCGGGCGACGGCTGAGCACCAGCGGGATGGCGGCCGGTTTCAGGGTTACCAGCAAATCAGGGGAAGGTACTTCTTTTTCGGCTGCGATCAGTCCGGCCACGGTAATCGAGAAATTCATATCCGCGAGGAAAGGTTGCGCCCGAAGGCACAGGTGGCTTCCGACATGGGCGGCCAGGCGGTCGCGCGCCCAGGACTGTTGCCGCAGAATGTGATTGACCAGAGAGGTGAAGGCCAGTGGGATCATTTCGGGTGATAGCGTAATCGAAAAGAGCGCGGAAAATGCGCAAAAAATGAGCGAATAGTGCGCCGGGCTCCGCCTGGACTACTCCATGAACGACAAAGCCGCCCGCAGGCGGCTTTGCCAGAACAGCGACGCGCTCAGGAAACCTGTTGAATACCCGCGAGTTGCCAACCGCTGCCGCCGGAAACCGGCTTTTGCAAATGCCAGATTTCCTGAAACTGCTGCGGCGCCGCGCCCGCATCCTCGCGCGAGGAACCGGAGAAACTCAGGCTGGCGAGGTGATTATCTCCCTCGGTGACCACTTCAATAAGGGTTGCTTCGAGTCCGTCGATCTCGGTGTGCTGCGGCGCTTGCTTGCGCGCGGCGATTTCCGCTTGCAGGCTGGCGTACATATCGTCATTGCAAACGTCGCGAAGGGTTTCGAGATCGCCTCGATCATTGGCCTCCTGAAGCCGCAGGAAATTGATCTTCCCCTGTTTGACGAACCCAGCCACGTCAAACCCGGCTGGAACATTGGGGGCTGGCGCTACGTTCTGCAAAGGGGCAGCCGGCTGGCGCAGGCCGCCGAAATCCGTGCCAGGAGGCGCAGAAGGCATCTGTGCCGGCTGCTGGCCGAGGCCGGCATATTGCATGGACTGCGGCATCGGCTGTGCCGCGGCGTTACGCCGCGAATAAGCGCGCAGCAGCGCGAATAGCACCAGACCACCTAGCAGCGCCAGAATGACCCCGCCCATTGCGCCACCGAAACCCATTTGGGAAAAAAGATATCCCAGACCCAGGCCCGCCGCGATACCAGCCAATGGTCCGAGCCAACGACTTCCGGTAGCCGCGGGCTGTGCCGCTGCCGCTGCTGGGGCCGCCGCCGGCGCTGCCTGCTGCGGTGTTGTCTTGGGTGGTGGCGTCACGGAGCGTTGCATGCCCATGCTGCGGCCTCCGCCCACGCGGGCAGCGTCCGCATCCGGTACGTACAAGCCACCCGCGAAGCCGGCGGCCATCAAAATCGTCAAAAAAGCTTTCATGCTGAGAATCCTCCTTACTTCATCGCAAACTGCGTCGCCGGGAGTGTCCCGGCATGTTTTCCTGCATCGGACCGGATCTTACTATCGCACCTTCGGGCCAGCTCTCAGTATTTGAAGCCGCGGTGAAGAGCCACCGCGCCAGCCGCCAGATTGAAGTATTCGACATCTTCCAGGCCGGCTTGTTCCATCAGCAATTGTAGACCTTTCTGATCGGGATGCACGCGGATGGATTCGGCGAGGTAGCGGTAGCTCGCCTCGTCCCCGGCCACCTTCTGACCCAGCCAGGGGAGGACAGTAAATGAGTACCAGTCATAGGCGCGCCCGAGCGGCGCCCAGATCCGGGAAAATTCCAGTATCAGCACGCGCCCACCCGGCCGCGTCACGCGGCGCATTTCAGCCAAGGCCTTGTCCTTGTGCGTCATGTTGCGAAGGCCGAAGGCGACGCAGACACAATGAAAATAGTCAGAAGGAAAAGGGAGATTCTCGGCATCGCATTGCGCCACCGGCAGGACAATACCCTTATCGAGCACGCGGTCGCGGCCGGATTCGAGCATCGGCCGGTTGATATCGGTCAGCCAGACCTGGCCGTCCTGGCCGACGCGTTTGGCAAAGGCGAGCGCCATGTCGCCTGTTCCGCCGGCAATATCAAGCACGCGCGCGCCGGCCTGCACGCCGCTTTGCGCCAGCGCAAAGGCTTTCCATGCACGGTGCATCCCCGCGGACATGAGGTCGTTCATCAAGTCGTACTTGCCCGCGACCGAGGAGAAAACGCCGGCCACGCGCCGCGCCTTGTCCTCCTCGTCGACGCTCTGATAGCCGAAATGGGTGGTTCGAGGCAAGGTAGTCGAATGTTCTGTGGCCATGGCAGGCGGCAGTATGAACGAATTTGACGCCCGCGGTCCACAGGTGGGGATGCCGTGCCGCGCCAAGCCTGGCGCGGCTATGGCGGCAGTCCGGGCAGCGGCGGTCAGCTGCTGCTCACGGCGGCGAAGCGGACACGGTGGTAATCGTGGCCGCGCTCGACCAACTCATCCAGCCGAATGCGGAACTGCTCGCCGCCCAGTTTCAGGTCCAGTTCATGGCCCTGCTGGTACCAGCCGATGGGCAGCACCAGATTGGGCGCAAGTCCCTTGGACAGCGGCAATGCAAATGCCTGCGTCCAGGCGCCGCTTTGAAGCGGGCCTGCCTTAATCGGCCTGACGGCGCAGGCCTGCGGCAGACCCGGCAAGGCCTTGGCGCCAATGTTTATCGAGTTGTCCTGTCCCTGGGTGAGCCAGCGAATTTCGCAGAGGATGAACTGGCTCGCGCCGCCGGGCCTTACCGCCACCAGTTGCCGATGGGCGAGGCGCACTCCCGCCGCGCCGCGCCGCAGCCGGAAGCCGTTGGCGGATTCATCCAGGGTCTGCCAGCGCTCCGGCAGCGCTACGCCCGGGGTCACGGCGCGCGCATCAACGACGCGCTGAAACACCTGGATCTGCTCAACACGATTCCGGCTGTAGTCCCATGGCGCGCCGTCGCCATCGAAGTCCGCGTCCGCGATGGCCTGGTGTATGCCGGCGAAGCTTGTGACGAGTTCGGTTGTTCCGGTTGTGGAACGGCGCGGAAACTGGCGCGATTGCGGCGCGTCGCTCCAGCAATGCAGCAAGGTGTTCAGAAGCATCTGCGCCGCGCTCGGCGGGCAATCCTTGCCCAGGCCCAAGGTTTCCGGCGCCGCGCCTTCAGCCAGCTTTTGCAGGCGCGAACGAATTGAGCGCGCCACCGGGGCGCAATCGACGAAACGCAACGCCGCGCCTGGCGTGCCGGTGGGTGTCCACTGCGCTCCGGCCATGCCTTCCAGATTGACGGCCAGGCCGCCGCTGTTCTGAGCCGAGCGCCACAGTCGCACTTTGGATGCCCAGCGGCGCGCCCAACGTCCGGCCCAGAGAAACTCCCGCTGTGCCAGCGCGGCGCAATTGGCCAGATGCACCAGTAACACGTGCGCATAGACTGCCGCGCAGGTGGTGGTGTTCGGGCTGTCCTGAGCGCCGACTTCGACCTGCGCCAGATTCTCCTTTTCGGCCAGGGCATAGCCCTGATGCAGCCACTGCCAATGTGTCGGGTCGATCTCTCGGCGCGCCGCAAACTCGGTGGTCAAGAGCCCGGCGATGCATTCCAGGGTGCGCAGGGCCAGGCGCGCGCGATCGGAGGCGAGTGCCGGATTGGCAAAGGATGCGCGAAACAGGCGGCGCCAGGCGCGTGTTTGCGCCAGCCACAGGTCGCAACTGCTAATAAACGCGGCGTTCTCCGCGGGCGCAAGCGGCAGCGCCCTGCCGGCGTAACGCCGGGATTGTTCATCCAGGGCCGCTTGCACGGGTGCACGCAGCTTTTCCAGTATCAGTACGCAGGCGGGTGCCTGCGGCGGGGCATCCTCGAGTGCGTCCAGTAGCCCGATGAATGCCGCGCAAGCGTGGTTGGAATCCGTGAATCGCTCGCGTTCAAGCCATTTGTCGCAACTGGCCGGATCCGCAAGGACCGGATGTGAGGCGGGAATGAAATCGCTGTGCTGCATGGAATGCTCCGATCATGACGACGCTCTTCCGCGTCTTATCAGCAAACTGCAGTCACTCAGGGAGTCTTCGCTCCCTTTCATGGCAAGAAGGCTAATTCGTCGAATCGCTGCTTTGGCTCCCGATACAGTGCCGCGCGCTAAGCCGCGCGGCGGCGACAAAAAGGTTCTGATTACGCCTTCTCATAGGTACAACGATCAAAGTCATTGCCGCGCTCGATGGCAGCGGTCAGAAACACCTGCTCAACGCTGCCGCCTTGAATGTCGATCAAGCGTTTGGGGCGGAACCAGCCGGCCGGAAGGATGAGCGTCTCGGGTGCGCGCACTGCCGGCACTGCCGCCAGCAACAGCCCGGGAACGAATTTATCGGTCGGTGAATTGATGCCGCCGATCCGGACGGCGATGCCTTGCGGCACGCCGGGCATCGCGCGAGTGCCGAGGCGCAGTACCGAATTCTCCGATACCGAGATCCAGCGGACGCTGCAAATGGAAAAGGAAGCGGCGTCAGCGGGCCGCACCGCGACCAGCTGCTGGTGCAGATAGCGGACGCTGCCGCGCTGGCGTTCGAGCTGAAATCCGCTGAGACTTTCGTCCAGGATTCTCCATTGTTCGCGCACGAATCCATGCGTATCGGTGTAGTCATCGTTGACCCGGGTCGACAACTGACCGAAGGTTTCGATGTGTTCGCGCTGCTGCTGCGTAAGAGCCGACGCATTGCCCTGGGCGTCAAAAGGACGCCGGGTAATAAAATAATGCATTGCCGCGATTCCACGGCACACCAGTGCCTGCCGTGAAGCGTCGTGGCGCTGAGTCTGCCGGGCGGTTCTATCCTCGCACCATTGCTGCTGCAGCATCACCAGCAGCTGCGCCGCGAGCCCCTCGGCAACGTCGTTGCCCAGGCCCAGCGAATCGGGCGGCTCCCCCCGTTTGAGCGCGGCGATGCAATTTGCCAGGCTTTTGCCGATTTCGCGAGTTTCCAGATAACGCAGGCTCGCGCCGCCTTGCTTGGGCAGCCGTGAAGCGCATTGATCGCCGTCGAGATCCACGCTGAGCGGCGCCCCGCCGGCATCCTCGGGCGCCTTGCGGGAGACCACGAGCTTGCGCGCCCACAGTTCGACCCAGCGCGCGACCAGCACCTGTTGGCGCGACGCGTGTTCGTTGGGATTCGCCAGTGCCAGCAATTGGGCCTGCGCGAAACTTTCAGCGCAACTGATATCCGCAGCGGAGGGTTGCGACGGATGGCCGACGCCTTTTCCCGCCACGCCCAGGCCCTCGGCGAAAGCGTAGATCTGGTTCAGCCGCCGCCATTCGCCGGCGCCCAATTCCTGATAGACCCTGTAATGCTCGGCGAGCTCCAGTCCCGCGCTCCAAAGCGCCCGCTGACAGATGAGGGCGGCCTGTCCGGAAACCCCGCCAACGCCCTTTACCAGGTCTTGAAGGCAATGCTGCCAACCCCGGGCCAACGCGCCCCAGAGCGCCAGCACGTTAACAAAAACGGCGCGTTCCGGTTTTCCAAGGGGCACGGCTTTGCCGGCGAACTTGCGCGCCTGCTCCGACTGCACGAATAGCACCGCGTCGCGCAGCAGCTCAAGAACCTTGATCCGCTCGGCGGGCGGCATCTCGAAGCCATTGAGTTCTTCGAGTTCCCCCAGCAATTTTCCATGCGCCGGCCCGATATTGATCAGCGGCAGCCCCTGCAGCCATTCGGCGCAGGTTCTTGCGTCGGTGAATGCCGGATTCGCGTCCGCGTTGATCGCCGGGAAGTCGATATTCATGATCGAATATGCTGCTGCAAGCGCAACGCCAGAGCAGCTGTGTCCAGTCTTGGTCTTGGCATCGCGGCTCGCTCCGCGGGGGCCCAGATCGGTTTCGGGAAATGCCGATCATCGCGCCAGCGCGGAATGACGTGCCAGTGAAGATGCGGCACGGCGTTGCCCAGGCTTGCCAGATTGATCTTGTCGGGCGCGGCGAGTTCCTGAATCGCCGCCTCGACCGCGAACACATGGTTCATGAGCCGCGCGCGCTCCGCGGCGCTAAGATCGGTCATTTCCTTCACATGCCGGTTGAGTATCACTCTGCAAAACCCCGGATAATCGTCGTCTTCAATCAGCACCACCCTGCAGAAATCATCCTGCCATAGCAGTACGCCGCCTGTAGAGTTGCACAGTTCGCAGTCGATAACCGTTAATTTGTTCACGAGTGCCGATCAAGGAGGGGTTGGAAGAGAGTCGCTGGCCGTGAACAATGTCACGCCAGGCGAAATCCACCTCAAGAATATTACAAACGCTTACAGGCTCGCGTTTTCGTCACAAGGCCATTTTCGAAGCAAGGCCTTTCATCGCAAGGCGATTGCTTACTCGTCCTGCCCTGTCTGCGGTGATTCCGCGCGCGGGAAGATTTCCACAAAGGCCGCATAGAAACTGCCGAACAGCGTGGGCATCATCACGATGGTCGCGGCCAGCATAAAGCCGCGTGCGGCGTTGGGATTGCCCCCGGAGAGCACCGCGAACAGCGCGACGAACATGGCGATGAACATCGCAAAAATGGTGACGGCACAGCCATAGACGCACAGCGCCCGCCAGTTGCGCCAGCAGGCGAAGAAACTGTAGAACAGCGATTTGGCCGCCGACATGTCTTCAAACGCGGCCAGCAGGGGGGCGAACCAGAACGCCATGAGCATGGGTGTCGCCGCGACCGCGGCGAGCAGCAGCGAAGCGGAGAGCTTGCCCTCCAGGATTGCGCGCTCGTCGGGAGGCTTGTTCAGCAACAGCCAGTTCATCAGCACGCCGCCGTCGGCCAGCGCGGATATCCCCAGCACCGCCGTCACGGATACCAGGTAAATGACGCCAAGCAGCACCATGGTGCGGGGGTTTCTCTGGAATCCCGCGAACAGCATCGTCAGGCGCAGCGGGTGGCCGCGCCGAATCTCGTCGCAGACCACCATGAAACTCGCCGAGAAACCCGGAAGGCAGATGGTGACGGCGATCGCGCCGAGATAATCGATGCGATTCACGATGGCGATCAGCAGCCAGTAGGCCACCACCAGCAAGGTCCATCTGCCCGGGCTTGCGCGAAACAGCCGCAGCCCTTCGGCCAGCCATTTCCAGCCGCTCTTTGCCGGCGCGATGTGCATACCAAAGGAGTTCGGGCGGTCAGCGTCGGGAGGCATCGAGATTCAAGTTTCCTGGGTTGGTGCGCCGCGACTGAAGGACGCGGCGAAAATGTTCGGGATCATGTGCGTGAGTCAATTCGCCCGGCCGCGGCAGGTAAAAATCATACAGCCGCGACAACCAGAATCGCAGCGCCGCGGCGCGCAGCATGGCGGGCCACGCCGCCAGCTCTTCGCAGGTGAACTGGCGCGCGTCGCGATACGCGCCGAGCAGCGCCGCGGCGCGCTCGGCGTGAATTTCGCCGCCGGCGTCCGCGCACCAGTCATTGACCGTGACGGCGACGTCGAACAGCAACGAATCGATGCCCGCGAAATAGAAATCAATGACGCCCCCGAGCCTGATGGTGCCGCCATTTTCCACCCAGAGCGCATTGTCGCGAAACAGGTCGGCATGCACCGGGCCGCGCGGCAGGGCGTGATTGCCTTGTTTTGACTGAAAGGCGAGTTCGGAATCCAGCAAATCTCGCCGCCGCGAGTCCAGAAAAGGCATGACCTTGGGCGCGGCGATGCGCCACCAGGCCGGTCCGCGCGGATTCTCAAGAGTTCCCTTGAACGATTGTCCGGCCATATGCATTTCGGCCATTGCTGCCCCGATTTTGGCGCAGTGCCCCGGCGCCGGCGCGGTCACCGGCTTGCCGGGCAGGCAGGTCACCAGTGTTGCCGGTTTGCCATTGAGCTGCCCGAGAAACTCGTTGTTCTGGTTGGCTATCGGCGACGGGCAAGGAATGCCGTGGCGCGCCAGGTGCGCCATCAGATCAAGATAGAAATGCAGTTCGGCTTCGCTAAGCCGTTCGAACAGGGTCAGCACGAACCGGCCATGCGAAGTGGTGACGAAGTAATTGGTGTTTTCGATGCCCTCCGCAATGCCCTGAAGCTCAATGAGCGAGCCAACCACGTAGTTTTTAAGCCACACGGTCAGTTCAGCGACGGATACCTTGGTGAATACCGACATCGGATAGAGGCGTTGTTGTTATCCGAAACTCGTGCTCACGGCGTGCGTGGGCTCACGTCACACCCGCGGCGCGTGGACGGTAGGCAAGTCCGCGACCGCAGGACCGCGGCCGCCAGCCGTGCCGCGTGGCATCTAAAAGGTATGGATGACCCAGAGCGGTACGTGCAGGGGCTTGTCAATCGCGCCTCCGCCGGACGGAAAAGGAGCATCGTCCTTGAGGTAATAGACCAAGCCACTGGGGGTGGTCACGCGAATCACACGTTTGCCCTCGACCAGGAGTTCGTCGATCTGGTCATTTTGGCCAGGCGCGATTCTCACCGGCGTGTCGCCGGGCGCTTCGACGGCGACCCCGGGGGGCACCGACGGCGGCTCGGGCAAAGGTTCAAGCTTGGGCGGCTGCTGGGCCCAGATGGACGAACTGACAATAACGAAAATCAGCGGGAGTAACCGGCGCATGGAGAGCCTCGACAATTGCTTTGAGTTTACCAGAACGAGGTACCAGAACGAAGAAAGTGGAACGAAGAAAGTGGAACGAATACGGCGGAACCAAGGCATTGGAACAGGCGCCCAAGCCGCGCCCTGGATTCGCGGGAAAGGCTCAGTGGCGTGCCAATTCTGACATAATTCCCCGCGCCATCCTCGCGATAGTGCATGGCGGCCGTGTTAAGCGGCATTACTGCATGTCCCGGGCGCCGTGTCGCCAGTCACTCCGGCGCCGGATTCGGGGCCGCACATAGGATTAGGAACCCTTGAAAACCCTGCTTCTGGTCGACGGCTCGTCGTATCTATACCGCGCCTTTCACGCCATGCCCGACCTGCGCAGTCCGGCGGGCGAGCCCACCGGCGCCATCTACGGAGTGCTCAACATGCTGCGGCGCCTGCTCGCCGATTACCCGGCCGAGCATCTGGCTTGCGTGTTCGATACCAAGGGCAAGACCTTTCGCGAAGAAGAATATGCGCAATACAAGGCGAACCGCCCGCCCATGCCCGATGACTTGGTGCGCCAGATCGAGCCTCTGCACGAGGCAATTCGCGCGATGGGCTGGCCGCTTGTGGCCATCGATGGCGTTGAAGCCGACGATGTGATCGGAACACTCGCTCGCGCGGCCGAACGCCAGGGCGTGCATTGCGTGATCTCGACCGGGGACAAGGATCTGGCGCAACTGGTGACCCCGGCCATCACGCTGGTCAACACCATGTCCAACGAAAAGCTCGACGAGCTCGGCGTGCTGGAGAAATTTGGCGTGCGCCCGGATCAAATCGTGGATTACCTGTCGCTTACGGGCGACGCGGTGGACAACGTGCCCGGCGTGGACAAGGTCGGGCCCAAGACCGCGGTGAAGTGGATCGGTCAATACGGGTCGCTCGATTCGGTCATGGCGCACGCCGGCGAGATCGGCGGCGTGGTGGGCGAGAACCTGCGCAAGTCGCTCGACTGGTTGCCCAAGGGGAAACGGCTGCTGACGGTGAAATGCGATGTCGAGCTGCCCTTTGGGCTCGACGAGCTCGATCCCAAGCCGCGCGACAATAAAAAGCTTGCCGCGTTGTTCGAGCGTTGCGGATTCAAAAGCTGGCTGAAGGACATTTCCGGCGGCAATGGTGTCAAACCGGCCGGCGAAGGCGCGCCACTGCCCGCTTCGATTGAGCAAGACGGCGCGCCGGCGCGGGCGGTGCTCACCCGGGATTACCAGTGCATTCTCGACGAAGCGGCGCTGGCGCGCTGGATCGAGAAACTGGCCTCGGCGCCGCTCGCCAGCTTTGACACCGAGACCAACAGCCTCGATCCGCTGACCGCGCAACTGGTTGGCATGTCTTTTTCGATCGAGGCGGGCCGCGCCGCCTATGTGCCGCTTGAACACCAGTATGCCGGCGCGCCGGCCCAGATCGGCATCACGCGCGCGCTCGAGCTGCTGCGGCCGTGGCTGGAAGATCCCGCCAGCAAGAAATTGGGGCAAAACCTGAAGTATGACCAGCACGTGCTGGCCAACCACGGCGTAAACCTTGCGGGCATCGTGCATGACACCCTGTTGCAGTCCTATGTGCTGGAGAGCCACCTGCGCCACGACATGGACACATTGGCCGAGCGGCACCTGGGTGCGAAGACCATTACCTATGACGAAGTCACCGGCAAAGGCGCGCAGCGCATCGGCTTCGAGCAGGTGGAGGTCTCTCGCGCCACGGAATACGCCGCGGAAGACGCCGATATCACCCTGCAATTGCACCATGCGCTCTACCCCCGCGTGGCCGCGGAGGAGCGGCTGCGTTATGTGTACGAGGCCATCGAGCTCCCGGTGCGCGAGGTGCTGTTCCGCATGGAGCGCGAAGGCGTGCTGATCGACGCGGCGCTGCTCGACGCGCAAAGCCACGAGTTGGGCGCGCGCATGCTGGAGCTCGAGGCGCGCGCGCATCGCGAAGCGGGCCAGCCCTTCAATCTCAATTCGCCCAAGCAGATCGGCGAGATCTTTTTCGAGCAACTGAAGCTGCCGGTGGTCAAAAAGACCCCAAGCGGCGCGCCTTCCACGGATGAAGAGGTGCTGGAGAAACTGGCGCTCGACTACCCGTTGCCCAAGACGCTGCTTGAGTACCGCGGCATCGCCAAGCTCAAGTCCACCTACACCGACAAGCTGCCCAAAATGATCAACCCGCGCACCGGCCGCGTGCATACCACCTATGGGCAGACCACCGCGGTGACCGGACGCCTCGCCTCGAACGATCCCAATCTGCAGAATATTCCGGTGCGCACCGCCGAGGGCCGGCGCATACGCGAGGCTTTCATCGCGCCACCGGGCGCGGTGATCGTTTCGGCTGATTACTCGCAGATTGAGCTTCGCATCATGGCGCACCTTTCTGAAGATGCGAACCTGATCGCCGCCTTCGAGCGCGGCGAGGACATTCACCGCGCCACCGCCGCGGAAGTGTTCAATCGCGCCCTGCACGAAGTCTCAAGCGAGGAGCGCCGCTACGCCAAGGCCATCAATTTCGGTCTGATCTACGGCATGTCCGCGTTTGGCCTGGCACAGCAGCTCGGCATCGAGCGCGCCACCGCCCAGGCCTATATCGGCAGCTACTTCGCGCGCTATCCCGGCGTGGCGAAATTCATGCAGGAAGTGAGGGAACTGGCGCGCGAGAAGGGCTATGTCGAAACCGTTTTCGGCCGGCGCCTGTGGCTGCCCGAGATCAAGAACAGCAACCAGGCGCGCCGCTCAGGCGCGGAGCGCGCCGCCATCAACGCGCCGATGCAGGGCACCGCGGCCGACCTCATCAAGCTGGCGATGATCGCCGTCGCCGCATGGCTTGCCGAGGCAAAGCTGAAGTCGAAACTGGTGATGCAGGTACACGACGAACTGGTGCTCGAAGTGCCGCAAGCCGAACTTGAGCGCGTGAAAATAGAACTGCCCGAGCACATGACCGGTGTAGCCAGCCTCAAGGTGCCGCTGGTGGCGGACGTGGGATCGGGACCGAACTGGGAGACGGCGCACTAGCGTGCAGTCCAGCGAGCTCTTTCGCCGGCTGATCGCAAGTGGTGGCCTCGGCTAAACGCAAGTTTGAAGCTCGGCTAAATGCAAGTTCGCGGGTTGCTCATGCAGGAGGCCCGACAAGCGCGCCACCAAGGAAGAATCTTGCTTTTATGCAGGCTCAGCCAGCAATTCGCTGAAGCGCAAGCGCATCCAGCCAAGCAAAACCAAGTTGCGAATCGTGCTGGCAACGGCGCGCGCCTTTTCTTCGGTGCGCCAGGATTTCTTCCAGTCGAGGACGTAATCGTATAGCTGCTGCTCCGCCACTTCCTCGTTCGGATACGCCTGCTTGAGCTGGCGACTTGCAAACAACACGATCATCACTTCTTCAGCTTGTTCAGTGTTTTTTATGCGGCTGAACAGATCAACTGCCTTGGCGATTTTTCGCTCATGGCGCTGGAGTTCCTCGCGAAACTTTCCCCGATCCTGCGCGTACTGCGGGCCTACGTGCAGCGCGATCATGCGGCCAAGATTCTCTTCCTGCAGCCAATTGCGGTTCGCGAATTCATGCAGGGCCAATTTAACTTCCTCGGCGAATGGGCCGTAGCTACCTTTGGCGAAATGAAACCCCGTCGGCACCCCCATTTCGTGACCACGTAACAAATCTTCTGAAAAATTGTCCGTCCGACAGGGTTCGCATAGGGCTGCTGCCCCAACTCGTGCAGCACCTCCATGAGAACCACCCACTCAGGATTCAGCTTTTCGTGCTTCCGTCCTTTCACTTCCAAGTTCATCTGCGACGGACCGCGAAGGAAATCGAGTCCCAATTCGTGCTTTGCCGTCCCGAAAGGCGCATGGACCGCGAGGTCGATCGGCAGATCATGGAGTTTGCGGTAGATCAACGGACCCACCTCGGACCACTCCAGCCCCCTATTGCCGCATCCCAGGGGCGGTATTGCTATGCTGGAAACGCCCCAAGCGGAGAAATGCTCTACAAAATAATCCAGTCCATGATCAATGTCACTGAGCCGCGCCGGCGACCGCCAGTGATCCTTGGTGGGAAAATTGACAATCAACCGGCCCAGGACGTCCCGGTAAAGATAGGGCATACCAAGCTTGACCTGTTTGCGCTCGCAACGCGCCACGCAGTCTTCGTACATGGTGGGGAAACGCTTCTTGAATTCCAGCGCCACTCCCTTGCCCATCACGCCGACGCAATTGACCGTGTTGATCAGGGTCTGGGCTTTGCTCTCGAAGAGGTCTCCGATCAATGCCTTAAACATCGCTGAACCCCGCATTTATTAGCAAATCGTGGCCACCGTGCGCCGGTGCCCTAGGAATCCCGCCATTTTGGCGGGATATTTGGCGGGAAATGATGGTGGGATCGTCTTCGACTCATGGTCTGGTCACTTCGTACCGGGTGGAACGACCCGATCCGAGCCTCCGAACCAACCCGAGCTCGACCATACCCAAGCTCCTTCAGGTTGGCGGCAATTGTGGCGTCGAGCTTCCTGATCAGCATGAAATTGCGGTCCCAGGTGAATTGTGCAAGCGGCTCTTGCACAATTGCCCGTTGCACAAATTTTGATGAAGCGAAGCCGGTTGCTACATGCTGTTCCGCCACGTCACGCATCGCCCACCTCTTCGAGTTGAGCGTCGAGGAATTTCCGGAGTTGGTCGCGGGTGGGCAGTTCGAGCTGATACTTCGAGACGAACAGCCGATTGGGCAGATCGGCGAGCGCGTACTCGACGAGTGAGTGGTCCTTGCGCGTGCATAGCAGCAGCCCGATGGGCGGGTTGTCGCCCGTGGTCATCGCATTGCGCTTGAACCAACTGACGTAGGTGTTGAGTTGGCCGAGGTGTTCATGTTTGAAGCCGGCCACTTTGAGTTCGATCAGCACGTGGCACTTCAAGATGCGGTGGTAGAAGACCAAGTCGATGAAGCCGTGCGTGTCGCCGATGAGGATGCGTTTCTGGCGAGCTTCGAAGCAGAAGCCGTGGCCGAGTTCGATCAGAAACGCTTGCAGTTTGTCGAGCAGACCGTTTTCCAGGTCCGACTCTCCCATCACCTCTTGCGACTTGAGGCCGAGGAACTCGAACACGTAGGGGTCTCGAATGCTGAACTGGGGCTCGGCAACCTCGGCGCTCGCTTGCACGAGCGCCGAGAGCTTCGCGGGGTTCTTCGACAGTCGCGAGCGCTCGAAGTAGAGCGCGCCGATCTGGCGCTGTAACTCGCGAACCGACCAGTTGCCACGCATGGCTTCCATTTCGTAAAAAGCGCGCTTGAGCGGGTCATCGATTGAAATGAGTTCGGCGAAATGTGAAAACGACAGGTGTGACACGAGTCGTGTCGGATCGGCCGACGATTCGGGAGTCGGCGCCGCCCGCTGCTTGGTGAGTGCGTGGGCCGTTATCGATGTCGGCATCGGCAATTCGGCAGACAGCGTCTGCCAAATTCCGGGAAGAGGTGGTCTGCTGTGAGATTTGGCAGACAGTGTCTGCCAAATCCCCGGATAGGTCACATAGAACAGGCGGCACTGGCGCAAGGTTCGCGAAGCAAGCCCAACGACGCGTGCGGACGCGAGCCTTCGTGCAAGCGTGTCAAGCAGCTTGGCGCCGTACGCAGCGCGATCACTGCCATGTTGCTCGTATTCGCGGATGTAACAGCCGATCACCCAGTTTCTGACTGTGACGGTGATGTTCACCGCCTTGCCCGCCTGTATCGCGCAGCGCTCATGCACATGGCCAACGGCGATGACCAGTGCCCCAAAGTTGAACGCCCTCGGCGCCGCACCGGGGGATGCTCCGCGAGTGGTCTTCGTACCCTTCGTACCCTTGTGCTTCGTCGCCTTCACAGGCTTCTTCTTAACCCCCATACCCAAGCTCCTTCAGGTTGGCGGCAATGACGGCATCCAGCTTCGTGGCTTCCTTTTGTTGTTCCAGCAATTGTGCAACGAGCCGTTGCATTTTCTCCTCGAACGGCTCGCCGTCGTCCTCCTGCGCCTCGGCGCCGACGTAGCGCCCAGGCGTGAGCACGTGGCGGTGTTTGCGGATTTCCTCCTGCGGCGCGCTTTTGCAGAAGCCAGCAATGTCGGCGTAATCGCCCGCGTCCTTCTCGCCGCGCCAGGCGTGATAGGTGCTGGCAACGCGGGCGACGTCCTCGTCGGTCAGATCCTTATGGGTGCGGTCCGCCATGCTGCCGAGTTTGCGGGCGTCGATGAAGAGGATGTGTTTGCGGCGGTCGATACCCACCCCCTTTCCTGCGAGTGGAGGAGGGAGTCGCTTCTTGTCGCGGCGTAGGAACCACAGGCACGCGGGGATTTGCGTCGAATAAA
>MEQV01000223.1:481-4622 GCA_001770355.1 Betaproteobacteria bacterium RIFCSPLOWO2_02_FULL_62_17 | reverse complement strand
GTGCCGGTGGCAGCGCGGACATACTGACCGGGGATGACGATGGCAATGCGTTTGCGGTGACGGGCGCGGACAGCGGCACGTTGACCGGCAAGACGGCGGGCTGGTTAGGATTCGAGAACCTGACCGGCGGGGCGGGAGACGACAGCTTCACGTTGACCAGCGGTAATCTGACGGGCGCCATCGACGCCGCGGCAGGCACAGATACGCTGCTGGGAAATGCGATAGCACTGACCATAAACGTGACGGGTGCCGGGAGCGGAACCGTGACGTCGGGCGTGACGGTCGGCAGTTTCAGCAACGTGGAGGTGGTGGTTGGCAGCAGCGCCGATGACAGCATCAGTTTCACGGATGCGGGGAGTCTGGCGGGTGCCGTGGATGGGTCCGGCGGCACGGACACGCTGACCGGTGATGCCGATGGCAATGCGTTCACCGTCACCGGCGTGGGCATTGGCACCTTGGTTACCAAGACCTCCGGCTGGAGCAATATTGAGAATCTGATTGGTGGCGTCGGTGTGGACACGGTGTTGTTCACGACCACGGGCAGTGTCGCGGGTACGGTGGACGGTGCCGGTGGCAGCGCGGACATACTGACCGGGGATGACGATGGCAATGCGTTTGCGGTGACGGGCGCGGACAGCGGCACGCTGACCGGCAAGACGGCGGGCTGGAGTGGATTTGAGAATCTGACCGGCGGGGCCGACCAGGATACGTTCACGTTTGCGGCCAGCGGAAGTTTGTCCGGAACTGCAGCCGGCGCGGGTGACGCTGACACCTATGACATGAACGGCGGTACGGTTAACCTCGCGGACGGTGGCAACGGGTCCGATACCCTCAATCTGGTGGATGTGAGCCCGGTTACGCTGACCTTGACGGCATTTGGTTCAAATCTCGCGGACGAAGGCTTTGCCGGGCACAGTAGCGCGAATGGCGGGGTCACTGCCTTTGATAATATCAATGTGGCCATTGGCGGCGGCAGCAGCTCCGATACGCTGGTGACGGAAGTGGCGGACGGGACGTTTAACATTCGGCCGGGTATGGATTTGTTCGACGTCAACCCAAGTCTCTTGTTCAGCGGTTTTGAAGATCTGATCGGAAGCGCCGGCACGGATACGTTTATTATTAACGAGGCTCATACCGGCAACATATCGGGTGGTGGTGGCGCTGATACTTTGATCTTTAATGCAGCACATACGGGTACTGTCGACGGAGATGCCGGTAATGATACGTTTACCTTCAATATCGCCCACAACGGCACGGGCGCCATTTCCGGTGGGTCCGGGGATGACCTGTTCACATTTGATTCGGGCATCGTGAGTGATCTGGCCGGCGATTCAGGCAACGACACCTATACATTCACGGGCGGCAGTTTCTCCGGGATCCTGACGGTTTTCGGGGATGACATCTGGAATCACGCGCCCGGCATATCCTTCGGCACGGCAATTGTCGGCGCGGAGGACAGCAGCCTGACCATACCCAATAATGCCGGCGGCAATTTGACCATCGGGCCCAACGATTTGAAGCTGCCCTCGCTGATTGGATTTACGGGACACCTGATCATTGGTGGAACCCTGACGCCGCCCACGTTGCAGCCCGATGGAAATTCAGATTTGGTTATCAACACCGATACGCTGTTTGTGAACGTGGATCTGATTACCGGCGGCGACCTGACCCTGTTGGGAGGTGACATCACCTTCCAGAATGAGCTGATCCAGGCGGGTGGCGGCCCCGGCGGCGCGGACATACTTATGATGGCGGTCGGCAATCTTGGCGCAGCGCAGGGTGAGGGCATCATAACCACGGAGTCAGTGGAAACCCTGATCGAGGGCGGCTCGCTGACGATGATCGCGGCCAGCGCGGTGACCGAGGCTACGTCCATGGTGGTGGATTTGACACCGGACGGCGAATTGATGGTGGCGCAAGGTTCCGGTGACGCACCCCAATTCGGCCGATTGACGGCCTCGCCCACGGTTTTGAGCGACGCCTACGTCGCGTTCCTGAACAGCCTGGGATTGACGTTTGTGGACGTCGGTGACAGCGTCACGCAGGCCAACCTGGCCGGCAACCTCATTGGCCTGCAGCAACTGGCGTTCATCGATCTGGGCCTGTTCGAGGAAGATCTTTCCCTGTTCGGCGTCATCGGGCAGGGTATCGCCCTGGCCCTGGCCCAGTGCGAGGAACAGGAAGGTTGCGCTCCGAACGTCACCGATGCCGAACTGAAGGCGTTGATCGAACAGCTTGAGGCACGCATAACCGAACTTGAGCGGCGGCTTGCGGACCCCGCAAACGCATCCCAGCGCCGGCAGATTGAAGCCCTGCTGGCGGGGTATCGCGAGCAGTTGGTGAAGTTTGTGGATCTGAAGCAGCAACTGGATGAATACACGGCCCAGGAATCCGCCGCCGAGGATGAACTGCTGGACGATTTCAGCGAGGACCTGGGTGGCGGTCGCGCCAGGGATGTGCCCGGGCAGGTGAAGGCGCTGGGCAAGGTATTGGAAGTGACCAAGGGCCGGGTGGATTGGCTCGAATCCCTGAAGGGCGAAGCGGACGCGCGCGCCAAGCTGAGCAAGAGCACCGGCATGGACCTGACCATCGAGGCCCTGGACCGGTTAATCGAAGCGGTTCGGCAGGAAATCAAATTTATTGAAACTCAGATCCAGCAGTTGTTGCAGGGTACGCAGGCACAGGCCCTGCCGCCTTTCCGCGCCGAGTCCGGGACTTATGCGATGATTCAGAATGTCGAGGCCGGCCCGGGCCTGTTGCTGCTTGGCCAGACTGGGATCTCAGACATGGGGCGCTGGCACTGAAAATGATCCGAAAATTGACCTTCACATTGATGCTGGTGGCCTTCGCCCAGTGCGCGCCATTGTGGGCACAGGACTCTACCGGTGTCCTGGATGACAAGGACGCGGACCGGGCGGATCCGGGCGCGTTGCAGGCGGAGGCAACGCTGTTCGAGACCATTCGTCAGGGCATTGCGCTGTCCATTGCCCAATGCGAATTGACGCCGGACTGCGCGGCCACCGTGAGCCGCGAAGAACTGCGCCGTATCGTCGGCAAACTGGAGACACGGCTGGATGCGCTTACCGCGCGCCAGTCTGCCGATGGAGATACGGCGCTGGAACCGATCATGCTTGCCTACGTGGAGACACGGGACCGGTATAGTGAGTTTCTGACCAAGCTGGATCAGATACTGCCACCTGAATCGGAGTTCGGCGGACGGGAAGCCGATCTTGGCGAATTGCCTGCGGAGTTTTCCGTTTTTGCGGATGCGGATTCAGCAATGACGGACGATGCCGAGGAACCCCTGGTGGACGATGAAGGCGTGACGCCATCCCCAACAGAATAGAATCGACACCCCGCTCAAGATTGAGCGCGCGCGGCCGATTTGAGAAAAGTTCAAAAAAACGGACAAGGAACCCAGGTACATGAACACAACTACAACCAGCACCCCTGTGATGCCGCTTTTCTACAAGAAAGTGGTTCCCCTGAGCAAGGAACAACACAAGAAGCTTTATCTGGAACCGGTTGAAGGCTTCAGTTTTGCCGTCGGTACCAACAGCCTCTACATCGCGGCGGCGGAGTTTCCACGGGCGTGTAGGGAATATCCCATCGTCTTCGGCAAAGACGGCAAGGGAAACCTCTTCCCCGTGGCACTACTGGGCCTGAAGAAAAATCAGAATTTGTTCGTCGACAACGCCGGCAAGTGGATTGCGGATTATGTCCCGGCCTATGCCCGGCGCTATCCATTCATACTCGCCATACCGGACCCAAAGAAGAATCAGTACACCGTTTGTATCGATGAAAGCTACCCCGGATTTAACACCGCCAAGGAGGGGCAGCCGCTCTTCAATGCGAAAGGCGAAGACGGTCCTGTGCTGAAGCAAGCCGTTGATTTTCTGAAAGATTATCAATCCCACGTGCGCCTGACTGAGGCCTTTTGCAAAAACCTCGCGGATATGGAGATATTGGAACCCATGCAGGCCAATGTCTCCATGAAGTCCGGCCAGAAATTTGCCATTGCCGGCTTTCAAGCCGTCAGCCGGGCGAAGCTGAAGGAGTTGGCGCCGAAGAAACTCGTTGATCTGGCAAAGTCCGATCAGCTTGAGTTGATTTATTGCCACCTGCAGTCATTGAGCAACAT
>MEQV01000223.1:0-466 GCA_001770355.1 Betaproteobacteria bacterium RIFCSPLOWO2_02_FULL_62_17 | reverse complement strand
CAAGCTTGGCAACTGATACAGGTTGTAGGGCCGGCTTCAGCCGGCCGGGATGCTGATTCAGCCTGTAGGGCCGGCTTCAGCCGGCCGGGATGCTGATTCAGCGTTGTAGGGCCGGCTTTAGCCGGCCGGGAATTCCACCCGCAAATTACTCGGGTTTGATTTCCACGGCCTCGCCGGCGTCTTCCTTGGGGCCGAAATCGCGAATGAATTTCTGTGACAATTTTTCCGCTTCCGCGAGTTCGTCCGGAGTGAGCCTGGACCTGGCATCGGTAATCGCTTCCAGGGATTTCGTATGCTGATGGGCTGCGCCGGCGCTGTACCAGGCGTAGGCGTATTCAAAATCCCGGGGGACACCCTGGCCGTTCAAATAAAGCGTGGCCAGCTTGTACTGGGCCTGGGGGATGCTGTGCTCGGCTGCCTTGCGGAACCAGGTGCCGGCGTCCTCAAAGCTTTGCTCCACGCCCTG
>MEQV01000222.1 GCA_001770355.1 Betaproteobacteria bacterium RIFCSPLOWO2_02_FULL_62_17 | reverse complement strand
GAGCCCGTACGTGGGTTTGCTGGGCACGGTATGGGGCATCATGCATTCCTTCCGCGGGCTGGCCAACGTGCAGCAGGCGACCCTCGCCGCGGTGGCGCCGGGCATCGCCGAGGCGCTGGTGGCCACTGCGATCGGCCTGTTCGCCGCGATTCCGGCCGTGGTTGCCTACAATCGCTTTTCCCATGATGTTGATCGCATCGCGGTGCGCTTCGAGAGTTTCATGGAAGAGTTCTCCAACATTTTGCAGCGCAACGCCCATAGCAGATGAAACGCATCGATGAAACCCGGCCGATAAGGCTGCGCAGATGAGACCGCGCCGACAGATGAACCAGATCAATGTCGTCCCCTACGTGGACGTGATGCTGGTGCTGCTGGTCATCTTCATGGTGACCGCGCCTCTGGTCAATCCCGGGGTCGTCGATCTGCCCAGCGTGGGTAAATCCGCGCAAGCGCCGCCAAGCCCGATTGAAGTGGTGATCAGGACCGATGCCACCATGCTGCTGCGCGACCGCGGCGCGGACAAGCCCCAGGAACGCGCGATAACGATGAAGGAACTGCTGCCGGTTTTGCGGCAGACACAAGGCGTCAATACTGAGCGGCCCGTCATCATCGCCGCCGACAAGGAAGTGCGCTATGAGGCGGTGCTTAAGGTGATGGACGAACTGCAGCGCGGCAATGTGCGCCGCGTGGGCCTGGCGGTCAAGCCGGCGGGATCATGAGCACCGCAGCCGCTCCCTCGGGCTTTCCCGCGTTGTTTCCTTTTGGCGCGCGCGAGCCGGCCCATCTGCCCTCGGCGGTGCTGGCGGCGACCGTCCATGTCGCGCTGGTCGTGGTGCTTGTGTTCGGCGTGAGCTGGCAGTCGCGCGCGCCCGAGGCGGTGAGCGTCGAGCTTTGGAATCTGCCTCCGCTGCCTCGGACCGAGCGCCCTGTGGAGATACCCCCGCCGGAGATCAAGCGGGAACCGGATCCGCCGCCGGTAGCGAAGCCGAAGGTCGAAGCGAAGCCCGTGCCGGTCCCGAAGAAGGTCGACATCGCCATCGAGCGGGAGAAAAAACCGGCGCCAAAGAAAGAGGAGCCGCGCATCAATCTTGATCTCTCCCGGCAGATGAAGGACCAGGCCGCGCGCGAGCTGGAGTCGGTGCAACGCGAGCGCGAGCGCAGCCAGGTGCTGTCGCAGTTCAAACCGGCCGCCGCGCCCGCAGCCGTGCAGATGGACCCGACCTATGCCAACCGGATCAGAATGAAAATCAAGCCGTTGATCAATGTTCCGCCGGATATCACCGGGAACCCGGAGGCGATCTACGATGTCGAACAATTGCCAACCGGAGAGGTGCTTTCGGCGAAACTGCGCAAATCAAGCGGCCATCGGGCCTACGACGATGCCGTGGAGCGCGCCATCCTGCGGGCATCTCCATTGCCGCGTCCGGATCGCGCGGAGCAGTTCCAGCGGCGCCTGGAGTTGAAGTTCCGGCCCAACGATTAGCGATTGAGCCTATGAAACGTTTCGCAGCCCTGTTTTCGCGCCTTGCATTATTCCTCCTGCTGGGCCTGTGCACGGCCGCGCGCGCGCAACTGTCGATAGAAATTACCGGCGGCGGGGCCAACCTGTTTCCGATTGCGGTATTGCATTTCGCCGGGGAGGACCAGTTGCCGGCCTCCATCACCGACATCGTCGAGGCCGACCTGCAGCGCAGCGGGCGGTTTCGCCTGCAGTATTCCGGCGGCGTGGGCGCGCCACCGACCGAAGCTTCGCAGGTCAATTTCACCGAATGGCGCAACCGCAGCGCCGACGCGCTGGTGATCGGCACCATTCTGCGTCTCCCCGATGGCCGTTTTGAAGTGCGCTTCCGCCTGCTCGATGTGCTGCGCCAGACGCAGTTGCTCGGCCTGGGATTCACCCTGTCCGCGGCCCAGCTGCGTCTCACCGGCCATAAGATCGCCGATGCCATCTACGAAAAGCTGACCGGCGAGCGCGGTGTTTTCTCCACGCGAATCGCCTACGTAGTGAAGCAGAACGGGCGTTTCGAACTGCGCATTGCCGATGCCGACGGGCAGGGCTCGCAAACCGCGCTTGCCTCGCGCGAGCCCATCATTTCGCCATCCTGGTCGCCCGATGGCACGCGCCTTGCGTACGTGTCCTTCGAGAACAAGAAGGCGGTGGTCTACCAGCATTCGCTTGCCACCGGGCAGCGGCAGGTGGTGGCCAATTTCCGCGGCTCGAACAGCGCCCCCGCCTGGTCTCCTGACGGCAGGCAGTTGGCCGTGGTGCTTTCGCGCGACGGCGGATCGCAGTTGTTTCTGACCAACGCCGATGGCAGCAATGTGCGCCGCCTGGCGCAGAGCCAGTCTATCGACACCGAGCCGTTTTTCTCCCCGGACGGTCAATCCATTTACTTCACTTCCGATCGCGGCGGCAGCCCGCAGATCTACCGCATGGCCGTAAGCGGCGGCGAGCCGCAGCGAATCACCTTCGAGGGAAGCTACAATGTATCGCCGCGTGTGAGTTCGGATGGCAAGACGCTGGCCTATATTGCGCGCAACGGAACGCGTTTTCAGCTCGCGTCCATGGATCTCGCGTCGCGGCAGGTGCAGGTGCTCACCGATACGCAGCGCGACGAGTCGCCCAGTTTCGCGCCCAACGGTAGGATGATCCTTTACGCGACGGACCTGGGCGGGCGCGGGGTGTTGGCCGCGGTGTCGGCCGATGGCAGGGTAAGGCACCGGCTTACCGTGCAGGCCGCGGATGTTCGCGAGCCGGCATGGGGTCCGTACACGGATAAGTAAGAATGGCAGTGCTTGAAATTCAAAAGGAGCGGCAAATCATGAAGAAGACCTTGTTGGCGGTGTTCGCGGCGGCATTTCTCTGGGCCTGCAGCGGCGATCCGCCGAAAGACGATGGTAAGGCTGGCGTGGAGGACCGCACGGCGGGCAAACCAGGCGCGGATGCCGCAAAATCGGTGCCGGTGACCCCGCAGAAGGTCGCCCCGGTTACCGTCGGACCCACCGGCAAACCCGGCCCGAGCCCCTTGCGCGACCCCAAAAATATCCTCTCCAAGCGGTCGATATTTTACGATTACGACAGCGACGTCATCAAGGACGAGTACCGTCCGCTGCTGCAGGCCCACGCCAAGTACCTTGCCGACAATCCCAATGCGCGCATGCTGGTGCAGGGAAACACCGACGAGCGCGGCGGGCGCGAATACAACCTCGCGCTGGGCCAGCGCCGTGCGGAGGCGGCAAAGCGGGTGCTGTTGCTGATGGGCGCCCGCGAGGTGCAGATCGAATCGGTGAGCCTGGGCGAGGAAAAACCGCGTTGCGAGGAGAAGACCGAAGGCTGTTACGGGCAGAATCGGCGCAGCGATCTGCTGCACAGCGGCGAGTTTTGAGTGATGCGCGGCCGGCAGCTCGCCTGCGTTGCGCTGCTGGCGCTCGCCGCCGCGTTGCCGGCGCGCGCGGCGCTGTTCGATGACGAAGAGGCGCGCGCGCGCATCGCCGAATTGCGCAGGGACTACGACGCGAACCAGAAGGCGGTCGCCGATCGCCTCGCGCGCATCGAGGCCGCCGTTCAGGACCGCAGCGCGCTGGTCGATTTGTCCAAACTCATCGAAGATCTGAAGCTGGACCTGTCGCGCCTGCGCGGAAATTCCGAGGTGCTGCTCAACCGCGCCGAGAACCTGGAAAAGCGCCAGCGCGATCTGTACGTCGACCTGGACGCCCGCTTGCGCAAGATCGAGCAGAACCAGCAGCAGCTGGAGCAGTCGCAGGCGCAGATGCAGGAGCGCCTTGCAACCCCCGAGCGCGAGGCCGCGCTGGAGAAGCAGGCCTACGAGGCGGCGCTCAACCAGTTCAAGGTCGGCAATTACCAGTCGTCCATCGCCGCATTCCAGACTTTCATGGCGAGTTTTTCCGCCAGCCCGTTGGCGCCGTCGGCCCAATACTGGGTAGGCAACGCTTATTATGCGCTGCGCGATTACAGGGCCGCGATCGCGGCACAGCAGAAGGTCGTCTCCACCTGGCCGGACAACGCCAAGGCCCCCGACGCTTTGCTCAATATCGCCAGTTCGCAGGTGGAACTGGGCGATCAGAAATCCGCGCGCGAGACCCTCAAGATACTGCTGACAAAATATCCGCAAAGTCCCTCCGCCGAGCAGGCCAAGCAGCGCCTGGGCGGCCGCCGCTAGATGAGACCGCCGTCGCCCAAATCTCGCGCCGGCTGTTGGAAGCAGCGCGGCAAGCTTTTGGCCGCGCGATCCTAGATGAGACCGCCGTCGCCCAAATCTCGCGCCGGCTGTTGGAAGCAGCGCGGCAAGCTTTTGGCCGCGCGATCCTAGCCGCGCGGCTGCGAGCCGGCGCGATCACCTGGTAATGACTGATCCGGCGCTCATAGCGAAAACCGTCGTCTGGGGCGCCTTCGCCCTGGGTCTCATTTTCGGCTTCGTCGGCAACAAGACGCGTTTCTGCACCATGGGGGCGGTGTCCGACATCGTCAGCATCGGCGACTGGAACCGCATGCGCATGTGGCTGCTGGCAATGGCCGTGGCCATTCTCGGCGCTGCCGGGCTGCAAGGGGCCGGGCTTATCGATGTGTCCAAGAGCATTTATGCCACGCCCAACCTGATCTGGCTGTCAAATATCGTCGGCGGATTTCTGTTCGGCGCGGGCATGACGCTCGCTTCGGGCTGCGGCAGCAAAACGCTCATCCGCGTCGGCACCGGCAATCTCAAATCGCTGGTGGTCCTGATCGTCGCGGCCATCGCCGCGTATATGACCCTGCGCGGCGTGTTCGGCGTGTTCCGCGTCTGGGCGATCGATCCGGTGGCGCTCAAGCTGCCGGCAAATCAGGATCTGCCTTCGCTTGCGGCGAATGCGTTCGGTTCAGCGCGCGGCCTGATGCTTGCGATCGTGTCGCTGGGGGCGGCCGGCGCGCTGCTGGTGTTCGTGTTCATGAAGCGCGAGTTCCTGAGTTTTGACAATGTGCTGGGCGGCGCGGTAACGGGTCTCATCATCATCGGCGGCTGGTATCTGTCGGGCCATCTGGGTTATCTGCCCGAGGATCCCAATACCCTGGAGGCCAAGTTTTACGCGACCAATTCCGGCCGCATGGAGTCGCTCTCGTTCGTGGCGCCGCAGGCCTACCTGCTCGAACTGCTGATGTTCTGGAGCGACACCAGCCGCGCGGTGACCTTCGGCATCGCCACGGCACTGGGCACCATCGTGGGGTCGCTTGCCTGGGCGCTCTGGTCGCGCAGCTTCCTGCTGGAGAGCTTTCGCGACGCCGAGGACCTCATCAACCACCTGGTGGGCGGCACGCTGATGGGCTTTGGCGGGATCCTCGGCCTGGGATGCACCATCGGCCAGGGGATTTCGGGCGTCTCCACGCTCGCGCTGGGTTCGATGCTCGCGCTGCTTTCCATCATCGCCGGCAGCGTGACGGCGATGAAGGTCCAATACTGGCGTCTTGGGGGCTGAATGCGCTCGGTTTCGCGGGTGTTTTCATTGACGCTGCGAGAGGCGGCGTAATAAAATCCGCCCCTTCGTTTGTCGCACGTAATTTGGGTCGTTAGCTCAGCTGGTAGAGCAGCGGACTTTTAATCCGTTGGTCGGCGGTTCGAATCCGCCACGGCCTACCAAATAAAGCGATAGCTTGTAAAAGTCGATTGCCACCGGCTGGTGGCGGATAGACTACTTTGTTCCCGCTGGGTACCCGTTATCGCGTCGGTCAGGCGCGCTTTTACGCGGACTCTTGCAAAGGCACAGGAGTGATCGAGGGAC
>MEQV01000221.1:4703-6246 GCA_001770355.1 Betaproteobacteria bacterium RIFCSPLOWO2_02_FULL_62_17 | reverse complement strand
CATGGCCGAACGCGACGCGTTCGGTTTGCGCGGCTTGCTGCCGCCGCACGTGCATACCCAGGATGAGCAGGTGAGCCGAACCCTGGCGAACCTGCGGCAGTTGAACGACCCCCTCGACAAGTTCATCGCCCTTAACGCGCTGCACGACCGCAACGAGGCGCTGTTTTTCCGCGTCGTGTGCGACAACGTCGACGAGATACAGCCGATTATTTATACGCCGACTGTCGGCTTGGCCTGCCAGCGCTTCGGGCTGATCTTCCAGCGTCCGCGCGGTCTGTTCATCAGCACCGCGGATCGCGGCCACATCAAGTCCATTTTTCGCAGCTGGCCGCAGCAAGCCGGCATCATCGTGGTCACCGACGGCGAGCGCATCCTCGGCCTGGGCGACCAGGGCGCCAACGGCATGGGCATTCCAGTCGGCAAGCTCTCCCTCTATACGGCGTGCGCCGGTATCCGCCCCACGCTATGCCTGCCAGTCGCCATCGATGTCGGCACCAACAACGAGACCCTGCTGAACGACCCCTTCTATATCGGCTTGCGGCAGCGGCGCATCACCGGCACCGCCTATGACGAGCTGATCGAGGAATTCATCGAAGCCGCGCAGGAGGCGTTTCCCGGCGTGCTGATTCAGTTCGAGGACTTCGCTAATCACAACGCCTTCCGGCTGCTGGCCAAATACCGCGATCGCATCTGCACCTTCAATGACGACATCCAGGGTACCGCGGCGGTGGTGCTCACCGGCATTCTGTCGGCGCTGCGCGTGACCGGGGGCAAGCTCGCGGACCAGCGCCTGCTGTTTTTCGGCGCGGGGGAGGCCGCGACCGGTATCGCCGACCTGGTGGTTTCGGCCATGGTCGCGCAGGGTATCGCCGAGTCCGCCGCGCGGCAGTGTTGCTGGCTGGTCGATTCACGCGGCCTGGTGGTCAAGAGCCGCACCGATCTTGCCGCGCAAAAGCGGCCCTACGCTCATGAACACGCGGCGATCAACGCATTCCCGGCGGCGGTGCGCGCGCTCAAGCCGACGGCGATCATCGGCGTCGCCGCGGTCGGCGGCACTTTCACCCGCGAAGTGCTCGAGGACATGGCGCGCATCAATTCGCGGCCGATTGTGTTCGCGCTTTCCAATCCGACCTCGCAGGCTGAATGCACCGCGAGCGAGGCCTACCAGTGGACGGGCGGCAAGGCGCTGTTCGCCTGCGGCAGTCCCTTCGATCCGGTGACGCTGGCGGGCAGCACCTACGTACCGCGCCAGGGAAATAACTCGTACATTTTCCCCGGCGTGGGACTGGGCGTGATCGTCAGCCGGGCCCGGCGCGTGACCGACGAGATGTTCCTCGCGGCGGCAAATACGCTGGCCGCGCAAGTGACCGAGGCCGATCTGGTACAAGGCAGTCTGTTTCCGGCACTGTCGCGGATACGCGAGGTATCGGTCGCCATCGCGGCCGCCGTCGTGGCCATTGCGTATGATCGCGGGCTCGCGGGGAAAGCCCGTCCGGCGGATATTCTTGCCGATGTCCGATCGCAAATGTATGACCCGCGTTAC
>MEQV01000221.1:0-4549 GCA_001770355.1 Betaproteobacteria bacterium RIFCSPLOWO2_02_FULL_62_17 | reverse complement strand
GTTTACCGCCGGCGCGGCGAACGCCTCGGAGTCACTGGCCAAGAGCAGCGGCTGCCTCGGTTGCCATGCGGTGGACGCGAAGAAAGTGGGTCCGGGTTTCAAGGAAATTGCGGCGAAATACAAAGGCAAGGGCGATGCCGAGGCGGCGGTCAATGTGAAACTGAATACCGCCAAGGGACACCCCAAGGTCAAGGCCGGCGAAGCCGATGTCAAGACCCTGACCAAGTGGATTCTTACGATGTAGGGCGCTTGATTTAGCGCAAACGCGGATCTGGCGGGACGGCTATCCTATATTGCCGAGTGGTAAAATCGGCAAACCGAACCATGGGGGCACTGCGGGGGCAGTGCCCTTTTTGCGGAGATAGATCATGCGGTGGGGTTTGTTGGCAGCCGCGCCTGCAAACGAAGCCGCAGGGTCAAATTACCGTTGGAGGATATGTCGATGAAGCAAGACGCGCGGCCGCTCTTATATTCGGTGTTTATATCCCTGGCAGGCATCGTCTCGGCATTTTCATCGTCCTGCTACGCCGCGACACCGGCGAAACCCCAGCCAACCGTGGTCGAGGATTTGCGAGCCGCCTACGCCACGCCGCAGGATATCGCCGAAGGCAAGCGCGTGGCCACGGCCTCATGCGCAAGCTGCCATGGAAACGACGGTGTCGCCAGGGTGAAGGACGTGCCGCATATCGCCGGCCAGCGGCCAGGCTACCTGTACGCGGAACTGCGCGTCTATCAGACGGTCGGCCGCAGCAACACCGCGATGAACAACGTGGTCAAGTTCCTGAGCGACGATGCCTTGGTGAAAGTGGCAGCGTACTATGCCAGCCTCGATCCGGCATCTCCCGCGCCTGCTCCCAGGGGCAAGTCTGCCGCTGCCGCGCCCGATCCGGTCAATGCCGGCAAGGCCGTGGCAGCCGGATGCTCCGGCTGCCACGGTGAGACCGGCATCAGCGGCCAGCCGGGCATGCCGAGCCTCGTCGGGCTCGACCCGAAGTTCCTCGCCGATAGCATGCGCGCCTACAAAAGCGGCCAGCGCAAGAATGACATGATGAAAACGCTGGTCTCGGCCCTCAGCGAGACAGAAATGAACAACGTCGCACTTTTCTATGCCCTGCAGAAACCCGGCAGGGCAAAGACCCCGTCCCCGGGCGACCAGGCGGCGGGCAAGACCGCCGCCACCGCCTGTGCCGGATGTCATGGCGAAGCCGGCGTCAGCAGCGGCAGCGCGCCCAGCCTGGCCGGACAGGATGCGCAGTATTTCCTGGCGGCAATGCGCGCTTACAAAGATGGCTCGCGCGCCGACCCGGCAATGAAAGCTCCGGCTGCGTCGGTGGATGAATCAATGGTCAAGAATCTCGCCGCCTACTATGCGAACCAGCAACCACGGGCCCCCAAGGTCCGCAAGCCGCTTACGACCGCTGAATTGGCGGCACGCTGCAACCGCTGCCATGGCGTCGACGGCAACAGCACCGACCCGCACTCGCCGGCGCTGGCGGCGCAACGCGCCGAGTATCTCGAGCGGGTATTGCGCGCCTATCAAAAGGGGGAGCGCAGAAGCAAGGCGATGACCGCGATGCTGGACGGGTTGAACGATGCGGACGTGCAGAGCCTCGCGGCCCACTATGCGCGCCAGAAGGCTCGCACCGTTATCTATGTGCCGCTGCCATCCAAGTGAACAGTTCCGCCGGAAAATGCCTTGGCGCCTTCATTTCCTCGCGACAGGATCGGCTAGAATCAACGCGTGAACCTTCAGTGGAAGGCCGGCGGTTCATCAAGCGATTGACGCCCGCGCTTGCCATCCTCACAATAACAGGGAACCAACATGAGTGATGTTCCATTACCCCGGAATGAAGTTCCATTACACCGGCTCTACAATCATTATTCGGAGTTGCCAGGCAGCGTGCTGGTCCTGTACACGGCGGCGTTATGCATACTGGGCATGAGCTACCTGTTCGCGATGCTCTACCTGTTTCACACCTATTCAGGAAGAGACGGGAATGTGATGACCCTGACTTATGACGATCTGGTGATCGCCTACGCCGGCAGCGGCAAGGGCTCGAGAATAGAGTCAGCGCTGCGCGGCCCGATGTCGTCGATGCTGCCCAAGGAAGAAGCCAGTGCCATTGTCAGCTGGGCGCAGAAAGGGGCCGATCGCCCGACCTACGAGACCTTCATCAGGCCCGCGATCGAAAAGCGCTGCATGACCTGCCACGACGGCAGCAATCCGCACCTGGCGAACCTGGACGGGTATGACAACATCAAGAAAGTGACCGAACAGGACACGGGAGCAGATGTCTTCACGCTGGTTCGCGTGTCGCACATTCACCTGTTCGGGATAACTTTTGTTTTCTTCGTCATGGGCACCGTGTTCGGCCACGCCTACGTGCGACCCGTGTGGATCAAATATCTGGTGATGGGCCTGCCGTTCGTCTGCCTGGCCATCGACGTCAGTTCCTGGTACATGGTCAAGATCTACCACCCATTTGCCTGGGTGACGATGAGCGCGGGCGCGCTGATGGGATTGTGCTTCGCCACCATGTGGTTCACGTCGATGTACCAGATGTGGATCGGGCGCACCCCGAAAATGGTGTCCGAGAGAGCGGCGGACGATAACCGGGTCATTGGCTGAGGGCAGCAACCATCTTTAGCATGAGTTGACAAAGCCTTGCACGGACGATGAATCCGTCCGTGCGGATCGCCGATGGCACGCGGATGATGAAACCATCCGCGTGCCATCGGCGATCTTGCATAAACCCCAAAGTCTTCCTTGCTTTTTCAAAGTTGATACAAATCAAGCTCCGCGCTGCGTTTCCCGCGTACATTAGAGGCTGGCAGCGCATGGTCGTGTAGCAGGATAAGAAGCTCTGAACGAGAGCCTCGCACGGCCCTGCAGCGCTCCCTGCGCGCCTGTGTCGTTTCCTTCTGGATAAAATGAAAGTGGGACTTATGCGTAGTGCTGTTCTTGCAAAACTCCTGATCGCGCTCGCCGCTTTCTGGCTGCTTATTGCCGGCGGCGCGCCCACACAGTCATTGGCTGCGGACGCCGGCAACAGCAAGGCGGTTGAGCCGCTTGCGGAGAAACCCGGAAATGAAGTATGTCTGGCCTGTCACGGCAATGCCGGATTCGCGGTGCGTGACCCTGACGGGAAAAAGCGCCCGCTTCACGTCGTCGCGGACAAATTCGGCAACAGCGTCCATGGCAAACGGCTTTGCGTCGAGTGTCACAGGGAGATTACCGAGGTTCCGCACAAGAAGATCGAACTGTTGAGAGTCAGCTGCGTGACTTGTCATGAATCCCTGTGGGACACCGCCAAAAAGGAGGGTAAGACCGAGGAGAATGCAAGACTCGGGGTCGTCGTAGACCAGATCGACAGGTATATGAAGTCGAAGCATGCGCGGCCGAATGCCGCCGACCAGTCGCGCACCAATGCGACCTGTTACAACTGTCACGACGCTCATTACGTTTACACGCAGGGCAGCCAGGAGCGGACTGATTGGCGCCTGGATATACCGAACAAATGCGGCAAGTGTCACAGCGAGGAGAGAGAACAATACGCAACCTCGGTGCACGGCAAGGCCGTGCTGGAAGACAAGAACGCCTATGCGGCAATCTGCTCGGATTGCCATACGACGCATAACGTGGAAGACCCTGCGCTAGACAGCACCAAACTGGTTATCACCAAGAATTGCGGCAATTGCCATGTCGACAGTCTGCGCAGCTATTCGCGGACCTACCATGGCCAGGTGAACGCGCTCGGATACGCCCATACGGCGAAGTGCTTCGATTGCCACGGCAATCACGGCATTCAGCGGGTAACCGATCCCAAGTCCACGGTTCACCCGGACAATCGCCTCCAGACCTGCCAGAAATGCCATCAGGGCGCGACCGCGGGCTTTGTTACATTTCAGCCGCACGGCAATACCCACGACTTCCAGAGCTACCCTTATCTGTGGGTCGCTTCGAAATTCATGGTTGCCCTTCTGCTGGGAGTATTCGCGTTTTTCTGGACACACTCGCTGCTGTGGTTCTACCGGGAGTACAAAGATCGGCGGCAAGGCAAGACGCAGCCGCATGTGATTGCCGCGGAATTGCCCGGATGGAAGGGCAAGCATTTTCGGCGCTTTACCGCCGGATGGCGCATTGCGCACCTGTTTTTTGCATTGAGCGTCATGACACTGGTATTAAGCGGAATGGCGGTGCTTTTCGGCGAAACGAACTGGGCAAAATCGGTCATGCAGTTGTTGGGGGGGCCGCGCAGCGCGGCCATCATCCACCGCGTCTCCGCGGGAATCATGCTGGGGATATTTTTCATCCATCTGATCGTCGTCTGTTGGCGCCTCGCGCCCCTGTGGAGAACTTTCAACTGGTTCGGACCGAACTCGCTGGTTCCGCATTGGAGGGATCTCACCGGCGCGATCGCGATGTTCTCCTGGTTCTTTGGCCAGGGCCCGCGGCCGGTGTTTGACCGCTGGACTTATTGGGAGAAGTTTGACTACTGGGCGGTGTTCTGGGGGATGACGATCATCGGCGGCAGCGGCATGATGCTGG
>MEQV01000220.1:7265-8194 GCA_001770355.1 Betaproteobacteria bacterium RIFCSPLOWO2_02_FULL_62_17 | reverse complement strand
CCGCTCCGCGACCTGCGCAAGGTACGGAAACGGCACGCACACTGCGCATTCGGCGCCCGTACCCTCGCGGGTCCCGGCCAGGATCGCCTCGAGCAGCGCGCTGTTCGCCGCCCGGCTGCCGTGCATCTTCCAGTTGCCCGCCACCAGCCGGGTGCGCATTCTTGTCCTGCGTCCAAAAAACCGTGTGATTTTACTGCATTGCAGCGGTTTGTGCGACGCAGTGAGCCGCACTGGCAACCGGTGCGACCCCGCCGCAGCGGGGGCACTACTACAGCTTGAGCATCGAATCCGCAGGCTGCCCGCGCGCGAGCGCTACGGTCGGCGTCCCCGCAGCGGCGCGACAGCCGGGGGCTCGATCTGGTCGCCTCGATCCGCCGGATCGGGCGCGCCGACGCCGAGCTTGCGCATTTTCTCCCAGAGGTTCTTACGGCTGATGCCGAGCCGCGTCGCAGCCTTGCCGATCTGCCCGGCGCTGTCCGCAAGCGCGCCCTCGATATAGCGTCGCTCGCAGCCGGCCAGGTACCCCGAGAGCGGCGCGCGCCCGTTCGACTCGGCCGCCTGGAGCAGCGTCTCCTCGAAAAACAGCGCCGGCTCCAGGACCGGCGAGGTCGAAAGGATGCACGCGCGTTCGATCGCGTGCCTCAGCTCGCGGATGTTTCCCGGCCACGCATGCTCGAGCAGCGCCGACTCGGCCTCGGGCGAGAGCGTGAAACGCGGCACGCCGTGCTCGTCCGCGCATTCCACGAGAAACCGCTGCGCGAACCAGAGGATGTCCTCGCGCCGGTCGCGCAGGGGCGGGATTCGAAGCTGAATGACGTTGATGCGGAAGAACAGGTCCTCGCGGAACTGGCCCGCCTCGACCATCTTGCGCAGGTCGCGGTTGGTCGCGCACACCAGCTTGAACCGGACGGGAAGCGCCGCCTCGCCGC
>MEQV01000220.1:4309-7259 GCA_001770355.1 Betaproteobacteria bacterium RIFCSPLOWO2_02_FULL_62_17 | reverse complement strand
CGATCTCGTCGAGGAAAAGCGTTCCGCCGTCGGCGATCTCGAACATGCCGCGCTTCGATCTCGTCGCACCCGTGAATGCGCCGCGTTCATAGCCAAAAAGCTCCGACTCGAGCAGCGACTCGGCGAGCGCGCCGCAGTTCACCGGCACGAACGGCGCGCCATCGCGCGCGCTCGCGCGATGGATGAGCTCCGCGACCCGTTCCTTGCCGACCCCCGACTCCCCGGTGATCAGCACCGCGGACGCATGACGGGCGACCTTGGGGATCATCTGCGCGAGGCCGCGCATCGCGCTCGAGATCCCCAGATCGCGCTCCGCCGGCCTGGGCGAGGCCGACACCCGCGGCGTCAGGCTCAGCGCGCGCACCTTGCCGACCAGCTCGTCGAGCTCGAAGGGCTTGCTCACGTAGTCCGCGGCGCCGTCCTTGAGCAGCGCCACCGCCCGGTCGATCGACGCGTAGCCGGTGATGAAGACGAACGGCGGCAAGGCCGGCATGCGGCGCCGGAGCTCCGCGAAGAGCATCTCTCCGCTTCGGTCGGGCAGTCGCACGTCGCTGATCACCACCGAATACAGGCCCGCGAGGATGGCCTCCTCGGCCTGCGCGGCGGTGCGCTTCCACTCGATCTCGAACCCTTCGAGCCGGAAGCGGTCGCAAAGAGACTCGCCCATGATCTCGTCGTCCTCGACGAGGCACACGCGCCCACCCGGTTCGGGGCTCAGGCCGGCTGCGGGATTGGCAGACATACGTCGAACTCCGTGTTTCCGGGGATGCTGCGAACCTCGATCGATCCGTTCAGTTGCCGCACGATCTGGTAGGTGACCCACAGGCCCAGCCCGTGGCCGCCGCCGTCGTCCGCGGCGAACGGCTCGAACAGGAACGGCAGCCGCTCCGCGGGAATCGACTCGCCGTCGTTGCTCACCCGAATGTGGAGGCTCCCGTTGGCCCGCTGAATCCGGCAGCCGACGCTTCCCTCCGACGCCGCGGCGTGCCCGGCGTTGAGCAGAAGATTGAGCAGAATCTGGCGCACGAGCGTGGATGGAAGCGGGACGGTTTCTTCGAGATCGTTGCGCCAGTCGAGCCGGATTCCCCTGGAGCGCTCTTCGGCGAGCGCGAGCGTCCTCGCGTCCTCGATGTCATCGCGCGTCACCGGGTGGCTCGCCGCCTTCGCCTCCACGAGCAGCGCGCTCACGGTGTCCCGTATCTGCAGCAGTCCCCGTTCGAGAAGCGACGCGGTGCGAAGCGCGATCGGGTCCCCTGCGCCGTGACGCTTGTAGGTGTTGAGCGCATTCAGCATCCCGCCGAGCGGATTGTTGATCTCGTGGGCCACGCCCGCGGCGAGGCTCCCGATCGCCGCCAGCCGATCGGCCGCGATCACCTGCTTTTCGAGCTGCTCCTTCTCCTCGATCGCGCTGACCATGCGTCGAAACGCCTGCGCGAGGCGCGCCAGCTCGTCCGCGGCCGCGGCCGGCGAAGGATTCGGCGAACGCGTGTGCCGCCGGCTGAACTCGTCCATCTCGCCCGCGAAGCGAACCAGCGGCGCCGCGGTTTTCCGGGCGTAGAGCCAGCTGAGCGGTACGAGGACCGCGAGCACGGCGAGCGCGCCCAGTCCAGCGCGCCGCAACAGGTCGAGGAAACGCGGCTGGAACTGCTCCCGCGAATAGCCCAGCACCAGGGTGCCGAGGACGACGCCGTCGGCGACCACCGGAGCCGCGGTGAGCAGGTGATCGTCGCCGGTCTCCACGAATCCGACTTTGTCGAACCCCTGCCCCTGGCCGATTCCCGCAAGCCGTTCGACCGGCAGCAGCGTGTCGCCGCGCGCGCCGTGCGGAAACCGGCCCGGGTTCGTCGAGACGTAGACCCGCTGATCCGGGCCGAGGATCGTGATGAACGCGGGCGTCATGCCGGCCTGCGCGCCGCCGCCCGCAAGCGGCGCACGCACGATCTCGAAGGTCCGCCACAGGTCGTCGTGCGTGAGCGGCATGACCAGCGTGGTGGCGAGAAGCTGGCCGAGGCTCGCCGTGCTGTTCGCCAGGTTGCGCCGCAGCTCGTCGTACTCGCGCGCGAGCAGCGTCAACGTCACCGCGCACGCCGTGACGATCACGAGCGCCGTCACGCGGAGCGGGATCTTGACGCTGAGGCTGAGATTGGAACGGCTCATCGGGCTAGCCGTTGAACACCTCGAGCCGCATGCGGTCGATCGAGCTGAACAGCCCGTCGTTTCCCGCAGTGAAGCCGTCGAGATTGAGGCGGGTGAGCAGCGCGCGGCCTTCGGCGTCGCCGGACATCCCGGTCAGCACGATCTGGAGCGCGCGCACCTCGCCCAGGCCGAGGCTCGCGCGCGCGGCGATCGGGGGATGGCCGAATTCCGGCGACTTGTCGGCCACGCGCGTGCGCGAGGCCAGCTCGGGAGAGGCGAGGTGCAGCGTCTCCCACACGTAGCCGTCCACCGCGCCGCCGTGCGCGAGCCCCGCGGCCACGGCTTCGACGACCTTGCGGTGCGCCCAGGTGAAGAACGATCGCGAAAAGAACGATTCGCCGCGTGCGCCGGCCTTGTACAGTTGATACGTCGGATAGAGGAACCCGGAATTCGAATCGGGATCCGAGAACGCGAACATCCGGCCTTGCAGGTCCAGAATCGAGCGGGTCGAGCGGTCGGAGGCCGGAACGATGAGATACGAGCGGTAAAGCGGCTTGCCTTCGAACACCGGCACCGCGACGAGCCGGAGCTCCCGCCGGTAGCGTACGTACGGAAAGCCGCAGATCCAGGCCGCGTCGAGATGGCCGGACTGCAGCAGTTCGATCGTCTCGCGATAGCGCCCGCGCTGCACGAACTCGACGCGCCGGCCGAGCTTCGCTTCCAGATACGCGCGCCAGTGCTGCAGGAACGCAACCTGATCGTCGAGAAAGACCGCCGTGAGACCGAGGCGGATCGGGGGCATCGCGCGCGCGCG
>MEQV01000220.1:0-4296 GCA_001770355.1 Betaproteobacteria bacterium RIFCSPLOWO2_02_FULL_62_17 | reverse complement strand
CGCCGCAAGTCCCGCGACGGCAAGCCGCCTCCGCCGCGAGAACGGCGTTGCGCTATGAGCCATGAAACAAATCCTCCTCCCGATTTGAGGTTACCAATTCGTAACGACCGCGACCAGCGATCTGCCGTCGTTCGTTACCGTCCGGTAACGGCGTTCGGCGACGCGGCGATATTTCTGCATTGGCGCAATGACTTAGCGGGCCGGCGGACGAGGCACGGTTTTGGCTTAGGTCAAAGAGCACGCCGGCATCCTCGCCGGCACGGGTCATCAAAGGAGGAGTGAGACATGACGAGCAAACTGAGCCGCCGCCAGTTTCTGAAGGTTTCCGGCGGGCTGGTTGCCGCGCCTGCCGCGCTTGCGGCCGGCACCGCACAAGCGGCCACTGGCGAGGTGGGGCGCACGACGCTGCCCTACAAGCCGAAAGCGGTCGCCAAGGCGTCGCAGCTGAAGGACAACGCGCCGGTGACCTTCACCTTTCCCGACGAGGCGTCGCCCTGCGCGCTCGTCAAGATGAGCCGGCCGGTTCCCGGCGGCGTAGGGCCGAACGGCGACATCGTGGCGTACAGCACGCTTTGCACGCACATGGGCTGCCCGGTGAGCTACGACGCCGGGACACGGACGTTTCGCTGCGGCTGCCACTACAGCGTGTTCGACGCCGAGCTCGCGGGCCAGATGGTCTGCGGCCAGGCGACCGAGAACCTGCCGCAGATCACGCTGCGGTACGACGAAAAGAGCGGCGCGGTGACCGCGGTCGCCGTCGACGGCCTGATCTACGGCCGCCAATCCAACGTGCTCTGAGGAGGAAGAGATCATGAGCAGAAAAGACCGAGTCGCGCTGCCGCCGGTGCGCGCGCAGCGCTCCAGCATGACCTGCCACTTCTGCATCGTGGGCTGCGGCTATCACGTCTACAAGTGGCCGGAAAACGACGAGGGAGGCCGCGCGCCGAACCAGAACGCGCTGGGGCTGGACTTCCGCAAGCAGCTGCCGCCGCTCGCCGCCACGATGACGGCCGCGATGACCAACGTCGTCACGGATTCCGACGGCAAGCGCTACAACATCATGGTCGTGCCGGACAAGGCCTGCGTCGTGAACCAGGGCCTTTCTTCCACGCGCGGCGGCAAGATGGCTTCCTACATGTACGCGCCCGAGGGTCTCGGCAAGGAACGCCTCGCCCGTCCGCGCTTGTACACGGGCGACCAGTGGATTGACACCACCTGGGACAAGGCGCTTGCGATCTATTGCGGCGTGGCGAAGAAAGTGCTCGACAAGGAAGGACCGAACGGTCTTGCCTTCAACTGCTTCGACCATGGCGGCGCCGGCGGCGGCTTCGAGAACACCTGGGGGACCGGCAAGCTGATGTTTACCGCGCTGAAGACGCCGCTGGTGCGCATCCACAACCGGCCCGCGTACAACTCGGAGTGCCATGCCACGCGCGACATGGGCATCGGCGAGCTGAACAACGCCTACGAGGACGCCGAGGTGGCCGACTGCATCGTCTCGATCGGCGCCAATTCGTATGAGACGCAGACCAATTATTTCCTCGCGCACTGGCTGCCGAACCTGCAGGGCGCCACGGTGGAGAAGAAGAAGAAATGGTTTCCGGGCGAAGCAGCGGAGGCCGGGCGCATCGTTTTCATCGATCCGCGCCGCACGCCGACCGTGTCCATCTGCGAGACGGTCGCCAAGGACCGCATGCTGCACCTCGAGATCGAGCCCGGCAGCGACATCGCGCTCTTCAACGGGTTGTTCACCCACGTGATCGAGCAGGGCTGGATCGACAAGGATTTCATCGCGAAGCACACCGCCGGCTTCGAGGAGACGGCGAAGGCGAACCGCCTTTCGTTCGAGGAAACCAGCCGCATCACCGGCGTGCCGGTCGCGAAGCTGCGCCAGGCGGCCGAGTGGGCCTACAAGCCCAAGGCCGGCGGCAAGGCGAAGCGCACGATGCACGGCTACGAGAAAGGCATCATCTGGGGCAACGACAACTACCTGATCCAGTCGGCGCTCGTCGATCTCGTGCTCGCCACCCGCAACGTGGGGCGACGCGGGACTGGCGTGGTGCGCATGGGCGGCCACCAGGAGGGCTACACGCGTCCGCCTTACGCCGGCGACAAGTTGATTTTCGTGGACCAGGAGATCATCCAGGGACGCGGCCGCACGCTCACCATGTGGGGTTGCAACTCTTTCCAGACCACGCTCAACGCGGAGGAATACCGCCAGGTCGTCCTGCGCCGCTCGAACATCGTGAAGGAAGCGATGACCAAGGCGCGCGGCGCGACGATCGAGCAGATCATCGACACCATCGCCGACGCGGTGCTGAACAAAGGCGGGCTGTTCGTCACGCTCATCGACCTCTATCCAACGATGGTAATGGACGCGGCTCATCTCGCGCTTCCGGCAGCGCACCCGGGCGAGATGAACCTCACCTCGATGAACGGCGAGCGGCGCATGCGCCTGTCCGAGAAGTTCATGGAGCCGCCCGGGGTGGCGAAACCCGATTGCATCATCGCCGCCGACATCGCCAACACGCTCAAGGCGATGTACGCGAAGGAAGGCAAGGCGGACATGGCGAAGCGCTTCGAGGGCTTCGAATGGCGCACCGAGGAAGACGCCTTCAACGACGGATTCCGGCGCGCGGGACAGCCCGGCGCGGGCCCGATCGACAGCCAGGGCGGCGACACCGGGCACCTCGCCACGTACGCGCTGCTGCGCAAGGCGGGCAACAACGGCGTGCAGCTTCCGGTCAAGGAGGTGAAGGGCGACAAGCTCGTCGGCACCGAGATGCTCTACACCGACAACAAGTTCAGCACCAAGGACGGAAAGGCGAAATTCCTGCCCTCGACCTGGCCCGGCCTGCCGAAGCCGGTCGCCGACCAGAAGGCGAAGTACAAGTTCTTCGTCAACAACGGCCGCGTGAACGAAGTGTGGCAGACTGGCTACCACAACAGGTACGACCCGCACGTCAGGGAACGCTACCCGATGACGATCATCGAGCTCAATCCCGACGACGCGCGCGCGCTCGCGGTCGAGCCGGGCGACATCGTCGAGGTGTACAACGACTTCGGCTCTTCATACGCGATGGCCTATCCCGACGCGAGCATCAAGAAGGGACACACGTTCATGCAGTTCGGCGGCTACAACGGCATCGTGGGGGACGCCGTCACCAGCTGGACCGACCGCAACATCATCCCCTACTACAAGGGCACGTGGGCCGATATCCGAAAAATCGGAGGCGGCGGGCATTACAGAAAAATAGCCAGCTTCAAGAGCAGGCGCTACCAGACCTGAGCTCCTCCTCCTCCTGCTGAGGTCAGTCGCGTCGATCATCGGGGCCGCCGGCGGCGGCCCTTTTTTTCGCCGAAGAGGGGACGAAATGAGAGTGTTCGGATTCGCCGGATTTTCCGGCAGCGGCAAGACCACGCTGATCGAGAGGCTGATCCCGGTGCTCGTCGCGCGCCGGCTCCGGGTGTCGCTCGTCAAGCACGCGCATCACGCGTTCGACGTGGACCAGCCGGGCAAGGATTCCTACCGCCACCGGGAAGCGGGCTGCGGCGAGGTGCTGGTGACCTCGAGCCGGCGCTGGGCGCTGATGCACGAGCTGCGCGGCGCGCCGGAGCCCGCGCTCGACGAGCTGATCGGGAGGCTGTGGCCCTGCGACCTGGTGCTCGTCGAGGGCTTCAAGCGCGACGCGATCCCGAAGATGGAGGTCCACCGCGCCGCCAACGCTTCCGCCGGCCTGCTTTTCCCGCACGATTCGCATATCGTCGCCGTCGCGACGGACGTGCCGCTCGAAACGTCGCTGCCCGTGCTTGAGCTCGATGACCTGGAGGGCATCGCCAACTTCGTCATGAGGCGAGCGCGCGGCACTGCGGCGCCTCGCCTTGCCGTGGTGGGCGCCGCGAGCACGGGCGCTTGACGAATGCCCGTCGTTTCCATTATTCTGGAAGCGTGGAAACGAATGAGGCGATCGACGCGCTTGCGGCACTGGCGCATGCAACCCGGCTGGCGATCTTCCGACGCCTCGTAAAGGCCGGGCCGCAGGGAGCGGCGGCGGGGGCAATCGGGGAAAAGCTCGATCTCCCGCCTGCGACGCTGTCATTCCATCTCGCCGGCCTCACGCGCGCGGGCCTGGCCAGGAGCCGGCAGGACGGGCGCTTCGTCATCTACAGCGCCGATTTCGAGGGTATGGGCCGGCTGCTCGCCTACCTGACCGAGGATTGCTGCGGCGGGAAGGCTTGCATACCGGCCGCGGCGCGCCGGGCGGTGAAAGCCTGACATGCAGCCCTACAACGTGT
>MEQV01000219.1:5553-7256 GCA_001770355.1 Betaproteobacteria bacterium RIFCSPLOWO2_02_FULL_62_17 | reverse complement strand
CCTCGGAAGCCTGGGGACAGCCCGGAGCGCCCGAACCGCTGATGGCGCCGCTGCAGAGCATCCTGTTCAACCAGGCCAAAGCGCGCATCGAGCGCGCCCAGCGCGACGATTACTGCTCGTTCCCCGCCGGTCAGGTGGCGGGAACGATGAGCCGCGAGAACACGGTGCGCGAGATCATGTACGACTTTCAGAATGAGTACTTGAGCGCGATGGAAAAGTTATCCGTGTTCTTCGTGAAATGACGCCGAAGTTGCTGCGTAAGCCAGACGCAGTCATCCCGGACTCGTCGCGTTCTGCATTCAGAGGGCGGCGAGCCTTTCGACAGTGTCGGGGAATCGCTTCACGAGGTTAATCAGCAAGGCCGCCTGCGCGTTCGGCTTGGCCCGCCCCTGCTCCCAGTTCTCCAGCGAGCGCACGTTGGTGCGAAGGTAGACCGCGAACAGCGCTCGCGAAATCTTGAGGCGCTGCCGAACACGGACCAGTTCCCGCGGCGTGAGCTCAGGCGCCGGCTTGAACTCCGCGGCATGAGTGCGCAACGTGCGCTTTCCCTGCCGAGCCTCCGCCAAAGCCGTCATGCCCTCGCTCAACTCCGCGAACAGATCGCGCTTGGGCGCACGTTTAACCTTCACCGATACTTTCATGTCGATCTCCTCGATTCCAGTTCCGTCTTGAGCATCGCTTTCAACGCCTTGCGCTGCTTTGGCGTCAGATCCGCCATTTCGTCCTTGTCGTACAGCGTATACAGCCAGAACTGCATGCCCGCGCTCCACCAGTAGTAAATCACCCGAAGGCCACCGCGCTTGCCCTTGCCGCGGCGCACATCGGCGAATCGCATCTTGCGCAAGCCCCCCGTGCCCTCGATCACCTCTCCGGCCTCGGGATTCAACATCAATGCACGCTGCAGCGCCCCGAACGCCTCATCGTCAAGATAATCGTCGCGATGGCGATCGAAGGCGGGAAGCTCGACGAAGACGGCCCTCATGCGTTAATTATACGCAGATTGCGTACCTACGTAAGTTGCGTAGTCGCGGAGATCCAATGAAAAAGGCCTGGTTCTCGCCGAGCCTGGTTGGGATCTGTATCTTCTTCAGCGGGGTCTTCCTGCGTCAGGCGGCCCTTCGCTTTTCGGGCTGCTTGATCAACAAAGGGGGCTATGCCTTGCCTTCGGGTTTGTACTGCAGCGACTTGTACTCGAGGAACTCGTCCATCCCGAAGCGCCCCAGCTCGCGTCCGTGCCCCGACTGCTTGAAGCCGCCGAACGGTGCCTGCATATTGAACGGCCCGCCGTTGATGTCCACCTGTCCGGCGCGGATGCGCCGCGCCACGCGCCGGGCGCGTTCCTCGTCCTTCGACCACACGCCTCCCGCAAGACCGTAAATGGTGTCATTGGCGATGCGCACCGCCTCGTCTTCGTCCCGGTAGGTCATGATCGAGAGCACCGGGCCGAAGATTTCCTCCTGCGCGAGGGTCGATTTCGGATTCACTTTTCCGAATACCGTCGGCCTGACATACCAGCCCTTGGACAGGCCTTCCGGCGCGTCCGGCCCTCCGCACAGCAGTTCGGCGCCTTCCTCGATGCCTTTCCTGATGTAGCCCAGCACGCGCTCGCGCTGCGGTCTGGATACCAGCGGGCCGAGCCGGGTTGACTCGGCGAAGGGATCGCCGACTGTAAAGCCTCCAGCCAGTTCGACCGCGAGCTTTGC
>MEQV01000219.1:5368-5517 GCA_001770355.1 Betaproteobacteria bacterium RIFCSPLOWO2_02_FULL_62_17 | reverse complement strand
GCGAGCTTTGCGGCCTCGGCGTACCTGGTCTCAGGGACCAGCATCCGTGTATGCGCGCTGCAGGTCTGCCCGCTGTTCAGGAAACAGGCATTGACCGTGCCCTTGACCGCCGCAGGAAGATCGGCGTCATCGAGGATCACTGCGGCCGA
>MEQV01000219.1:0-5343 GCA_001770355.1 Betaproteobacteria bacterium RIFCSPLOWO2_02_FULL_62_17 | reverse complement strand
CGCTTGACCGATTGTGAACAAAGTTCCGAGATGCGCCTGCCGGCCCGTGTCGAGCCGGTGAAGGAGATCATATCGACCTCCGGATGCTTCACCAGTGCCTCGCCGGTCATCGGTCCATCGCCGGACACCAGATTGAAAACACCATGTGGAACCCCCGCTGCATGGATGATTTCGGCAAGGATGAAGGCGTTAAGCGGCGCCACTTCGGAAGGTTTCAGCACCACGGTGCAGCCGGCCGCCAGCGCCGCTGCCACTTTGGCCGCGATCTGGTGCAGCGGATAGTTCCAGGGCGTGATACAGCCGACCACGCCAACAGCTTCGCGCAACACCAGCGAGTTGCCGATCTTTTCCTCAAAACAGAAGCCCGGCAGCAGGCTGGCGTACATGCCAAAAGTGTAGGTGGGCGAACCTGCCTGGATGCGCGTGGCAAGCTTCAAGGGCATGCCGACTTCCTGCGCGATGATCCTGCCGATTTCTTCGGAGCGCGCCTTTAGGCCATCGTGGATTTTCGTCAGAAAAGCGGCGCGCACCACCGGAGCCGTAGCAGCCCAGGCATCGAATGCAGAACGCGCGGCGCGCGCCGCGGCATCCACATCTTGTTCGGAGGCCTCCGGAATCCGCCCGATCACTTCCTCGGTCGAGGAGCAGACCACGTCGATGGTGTTCCCGCCGGCCGGCGCTATCCAGTTGCCATCGATGTAGAGTTTGTCTCGTATTTGCATCGGAGCCTCACGGTCTTGAGTAAGCGGCAAATTATAGTCACCCGCCGGAGACGGACGCGAGTTCCCGGGGCCCGCGCCTGGGATAATTGCGCATCGTTTGATTCGCATCAAGGAGCCGGGAAGTTGCTTGACTTAGCTTGGCCCCTCACAGTAGCCACCGCGACAGGACAAGCCGCCATGACTTCCAACAGCCGGCATCCTTTGAATATCACCCGGGAGTCCCGATGACACGCGTGGTATTTTTGGGCCGCCTCGCCAGAGAGGATGTCACCAGGCGCCTGCAATCGATCGCCGGCGTGGATTTGTTCGTCAGCGAGGACATGGATGAAATACTGCACGAACTTCCCGCTGCCGAGGTGCTCGTGACGCCCGACGTGCGCGGCGACGATTCAAAGCGGCTGCGCGACGCCCTGCATGCGCCCGGTTGCAAGGTTCGCTGGGTGCAATGCCTGTCGGCGGGCTACGAAGGACTGATGCGTTTCGGCTTTCCCGAGAGTATCCCGCTGGCCAATCAGGGCGGCGCGGTGGCGCCGGCGGTCGCGGAACACGCATTCGCGCTGATGCTTGGGCTATTGCGCCGGATTCCCGAATCCGTGCTCGCGAAAGGGCGCCACCAATGGGACCGGAGCTTTTCCACCACCACCGGCGCGCTGGAAGGGCGTGTCCTGGCGGTGATCGGGTTTGGCAATGTCGGACGGCAGGTGGCCAAACGCGCGCGCGCCTTCGACATGCATGTCATCGGGGTAACGCGTTCGGGCAGGCCCGACCCGCTCGCCGACGAAATCCACCCGGTAGCGAAGCTGCACGAGGTATTGGCGCGCGCCGAAGCCATCGTCATCACGGCGGCGCAAACCGGGGACAATCGTCACATGATCGGTGCGAAGGAGCTGTCCGTCTGCAAACGGGACGCAATACTCGTCAACGTGGCGCGCGGCGGGCTGCTGGATGCGGCGGCGTTGCAGGAAGCACTGACCCAGGGAACCATTGCCGCCGCCGCACTGGATGTCACCGAACCTGAGCCCTTGCCGGAGGATCATCCGCTATGGGATTGCCCGAATCTCATTCTCACGTCCCATATCGCCGGTGGCGGCAGCAAGAAAAGCAGGGGGCGCATCCTCGATGTGATTTCGGAAAACTTCGAATTGTTTCGCGCCGGCAAGCCGCTTAAACATGTGGTCAATGCGGCATGAAGATAGTCGGTTTCAATGATTTTCATGTCAACGGCGGCTGGGAGAATTTCTCGTTTCTCAAGATCAGCACCGATGAAGGCATAGCCGGCTGGGCGGAGTTCAACGAAGCGCGCGGGCGCAAGGGACTCACCGGCCTGATACACAGCCTCGGAGCGGGTTTGATTGGCGCGGACCCCTGCAATGTGGCGCGCATTGACGCGGCGCTCTACGGGCAGACGCGTTCGACCACCGGCGGGCTGCAATCGCATGCCATGGCCGCCATCATCAACGCCTGCCTGGACATCAAGGGCAAGGCGCTGGGCGTTCCGGTGTACCAGTTGCTGGGCGGCGCGATCCGCGACCGTCTTCCTGTCTACTGGTCGCATTGCGGGTTTTTCCGTGCCCGCTATGGCGCGCTTTTCGACGGCAAGCCCATCGCCAAACCTGCGGTGCGCACCCTGGATGACTTGCGCCAGGTCGGACGCGAGGTGCGCGAGCGCGGCTTCAAGGCCCTGAAGACCAATCTGCTGATTTTCGATGCCGGCGGCGCGCGCGCCTACAGTCCGGGATTTGGACGCGGGGAGGGATTTCCGGAATTGAACATCAGCGATGAAATCGTCGCGGCCTTTACAACGCAACTCAACGCCCTGAGGGAAGGTGCGGGGCCGAGCGTGCGCATGATGATGGATTTGAATTTCAACTACAAGCCGGAAGGCTTGAGGAGGCTTGCCAAGGCCGCCGAGCCGTTCAATCTGATCTGGCTGGAGATGGACTTATACGAACCCCGGGCGCTTGCGCTGATCAGGCAATCGACATCCACACCGCTCGCCTCGCTGGAGGCGATCTTCGGCCGCCGCAGCCTCAAGCCCTATCTGGACCATCATGCGGTGGACACCGCCATCATCGATGTCCAGTGGAACGGCATGCCCGAGGCCATGCGCATGGCGTCGATGGCCGACGCGTACGAAGTAAATGTCGCGTCGCATTGTTCGAGTGGGCCGTTATCCACGCTGATCAGCGCCCATTTCTGCCGTGCCATTCCCAACTTTCGCATCATGGAAATCGATGTCGATGAGGTTCCCTGGCGTTCGCAGTTGCTGACCAAGTCTTATAGTATCGAAAACGGCGAGTTCCTTATGCCCGAAGCTCCGGGGTGGGGAGCCGACATCAATGAAGACATTGTCCGGGCCCATCCGGCGATGGGTTGAAGAGTCCCGGGCAGATGGCACCAATTTATTGCACCGGCCCGAAGCGCGGAACGCTCCGATAAGCTACCGCGAAAATTGCAGTAATGTTGAAAGGACGATGACCATGATAGATCTTCATAAGTCCAGCCGCTTCATCAAGCTGTTTGCAGCGGCACTGGCGGTGACGCTGCTGCACCCTGTCGCAACGCTTGCCCAGGCGCGCCTGCGCCAGGCCACCATCATCGTCGGCTCGCCGGCGGGTGGTGCCACCGACAAGCTGGCGAGAATGTATGCGGATGCTTTGAGGCAACGGTTCGCCAATACGGTGATCGTCGAGAACCGGCCTGGCGCCGGCGGCATCATCGCCTATGAATATGTGAAGAACAGTCCGCAAAAAGACGGCAGCGTCACGTTCATGTCGCCGGCCTATCCGATGACCATATCGCCGCACGTGGTGAGCAACCTTCCTTACGACACCTTGAAAGATTTCACGCCGGTGGGCATCGCAGCGCGCTCCACCATGACCTTTGTGGTGGGGCCGGCGGTGCCCGCCGGCATCAAGACGCTGGAGGCTTATCTGCAATGGTGCCGCGACAATCCCAAGCAGGCGCTTTACGCGGCGCAGACCGGCTCCAGTCAGCACCTGCTGGGTTCGATTCTGGCGCTGTCCTCCAAGGTGCGCCTGGAGAACGTCTCCTACAAGGGCGATGCTCCCGCCATGCAGGATCTGCTGGGCGGCCACATACCCGCCGTGGTTCTGCCCATCGCCAGTGCCATCCCCTTGTTCAAGGCGGGCCAGATTCGTATCCTGGCCGTTTCTGCGAGCAAACCCTCGCGCTTTCTTCCCGGCATACCGACGTTCCAGGAACTCGATCACAAGGATGTTCTGTTCCAGGATTGGCTGGGCGTGTTTGCGCCGGCCGGGACTTCGGCCGACGCCGTCAGGCAGATGAACCAGGCGATGGCCGATGCGGTGCGTTCCGAACAGGGACAGACCGCATTGAACAATCTCGGCTTCACGTCGGAGGTCGTGACGCCCGAAGTGTTTGTCGAGATGGTCCAGGCGGATTATCGGCGCTATGGTTCATTGGTGGCGCGCACCGGCTTCAAGGAGATCTTCGACAAATCCAGGGGGAAGTAAGCGGCGCCAGGAAGGCCTGGGGACTGTTCACAGTGCTCTAGACGCACGTTGGGTGACAATATAATCCGCTACCTGGCCATTGCTTGTTGATGGTCGAGATGCTCGGCGGCGTCAAAATCAATCAGCTCGGCAATGCGGATCTAAGGTATTTCCACAGGGGTTGGTTCGCGGCGCCGGCCGCGGCGTGCACGCCGCCGTCGCTGCGGTTCTGCCATCGAAGGCGGCAGGATGAACACCGTCGTCGTGTTCTGGTAGATTCACCGCACACGCCCTGTCAGTCGATTTCAAGCACTACGTTCTTGCCGCAGGCACGGATCTCCTCGATTCGCTTCTGCGATGTCCCGTAGCGGTTGCCGTGTACTTCAGTGCACTCCAGGAACTCGCCGCGATCGAGCATCGTCTCGAATGTTACGAGATCGACGTAGCGATAGTCCCGACGGTCCTGCTCACCGGGGCGCGGGTGGTAAACGAGACCGAGAAAACGAGCTCCGGATCCTCGGCGAGCATCGGGTTCACAAGCAAGGTCTTGCCAACGAGCGGAGACGACGATGAGATTGCCACTCATGGCAATTGCGCAGCCTCCTGAGCGATTGAAAAAAGCTATTTTGCACCGCGAGTAGGTTTGACCGGCGTCCCCGTCGTGGCACGGAGGCGATCGCGGCCCTGTTTGGAAGCCAGGCGCTGTTCGAGCGCGAAATCATCACCAACAGGCGGAATTAGATCTCCGCGAATGTTCTTGGCGGTTGTCTGAATGGCTTGGCGGAGCCAGGCATGGGCTGGGTCCCCTTGCGCCCTTTCATGCCACACAAGATCAATCTTATAAGGACTGATTTCGAAAGGCGGCCGAAAAATTCGCAACCGACACACCCGACCAAATACCGAGGCGAATACTTCCGGTATGGTCGCAAGAAGATTGGATCTCGCGGCGAGGAACGGCACGTTCCATACGTTCTCAGCCGCAATTGAAAAGTTGCGGCTTATGCCACGTTTGCTTAGCGCAGCGTCGATCGCACCATAAAGGGGTATGCGAATATGCCCCAGCTTCGCATACTTGGCAAGGGTCAAGCGCTTGCTGATGTCCGGATGGTGTTGTCGTGCAATCACAACAAATCGATCAATAGTAT
>MEQV01000218.1:6949-27380 GCA_001770355.1 Betaproteobacteria bacterium RIFCSPLOWO2_02_FULL_62_17 | reverse complement strand
GCCGACTGGCGACATGCCGGAGATCGCGGCGGCGATGAAGCCGCGCAGCGTCATGGCGAGGCCCGACTGGAAGTCGACGGCGATGAGCGGTATCAGAAGGATGCCGGCGAGGGCGCCGAGCAGTCCGCCGATCGCGTAAGCGGTGAGACGCGCGCGCTCGACGTTCACGCCCAGGAGCTCGGCGGCGAACGGGTTTTCCGCTGCCGCGAGAAGCTGCTTGCCCGGGCGCGTCGCCGCCAGATAAACGCCCACGGCGGTCGAGACGCCGAAGCCCAGCAGCACGAGGGCGATCCCCTGCAGCGGAATGACGCCGCCGGCGATGCGCAGCGGCGCGCCGGCGAAGAGAGCCGGGAACGATACGGGATCGGTGCCGGCGGCGAGGATCAGCAACCCACGTACGACGAAGGCCGCGCCGAGCGTGATGAGAATCAACGTGCCGGCCGGCCACTCGGCTCGCGGCCGCAGCACGAAGCGATGCAAGCAGAGCGCGAAGGCGAGGGCGACCAGCACCGCCAGGGCGAGCGACACCGCGAGGGGCAGGCCCGCCTTGGTGGCGAGCAGCGCCGCCACGACACCGGTGATGGCGAAGGTCTCGCCGTGCGCGAGGTTGAGGATGCGCGACGTGCGATAGACCAGCACCAGCCCGATGCCGAGGAAGGTGTAGACGGCACCGATCATCAGGCCGCTGATCACCGCCTGAGTGAAGAGGTTCACGCTTCTATTTCTATTTGATCGGGTCCGCCTTCACCCAGGTGTCGTCCTTCAGCTCGACAATGATCACCTTCGACGCATCGAGGCCGACGTGGTTGGTCGGCGAGAAGCGCTGGTTCTGGATGCTCGGGATCATCGGCGCGCTCTCCAGGTACTTCTTCACCGCCGGGAAGTTGCTCGGGTCCTTCGCGTTGCGCAGCGCCGCTTCCGCCACGTCGACCGCGGCTTTGCCGAGCAGGTTGATCATGTCCGCACGCTCCTGATAGCGCTTCGCGTAGGCGATGAGGAAGGACTTGGCCCGATTGCGCTCCCCCTCGTCCTTGATCTCGTCGGGCACGAGCGCGACGACGCTGGTGCCGAGCAGGCGCGCCGGCCGCACGTCCTTGATAAGCGCGACGAAGGCCTCGCTCATGTTTCCGTAGCTCACCATGAGCGGCTGCGGCAGGCCGAGGATCTTGAAGCTCTTCACCACCGTCACGGCGCCGCCGCCGGTATAGGACGAGTAGACCAGCTTGATGTCCTCGCCGGCGACCTGCGCAAGCTGCGTCGACGCGTCCGTGGCGCGCAAATCGATGCGCGCGAGGCGCAGCGCGAACTTGCGTTGATCGAAAACCTGCTTCGCGCTCGCGACGCCGACCTCGCCGCTCGCGTCGGTCGCGGCGATCATGCCTATCTTGGCGAGCCTGTTCGCCTTCATGTAGTCGGCGATGGCTTCAGTCAAGTGACGATCGGACGGGCTGACCTGAAAGCCGTAGCTGTCCGCCGGCGGCACGAGGTTCGGTGAAGGAATGATGAGGACCGGGCCTTGCCGCACCAGCGGCTGGATCGCGCGCAGGCTCGCCGTGAGCGTGTTGCCGAGGATCATCACCGCGCCCTTTTCGATCATGTCGCGGGCGCAGGCGACGGCCTTCTCCGGACGATTCTCGTCGTTGCAGGTCGTGAGCTCGATCTTGCGGCCGTTGATGCCGCCCTTGGCATTGATCTCCTCGACCCACATCTTGGCCACGTTGTTGAGCCGCGTGCCGACGGTGGCGGCGGGGCCTGTGAGCGGCGCGACCTCGCCTATCAGGATAGGGCGGGACTGCGCCTGCGCGGCGCCGGCGGCGCAAATCAGTAGAGTGCACAGCAGACTGCGTTTCATCGTCTTCTCCTCCTTAAGGATGGGTTATTTCGTTAGGGCGAGCTGGTAGCGACCATCTGACGTGCGCTCTATCCCGATTTCCTTGCGTACAGCGTCGAGCTCGATCAGCACATCGCGACCGTCGCGGCTGCCGGCGACTTCCATGATCTCACGGAACGTCTTCGGTCCGGATTCCAGCGACTGGCGCACGCTCATCTTCGGCTGCGCCGCGAGCTTTGGCGCCTCCGGTACGCGGAAGTCGGTCTGACGGTCCCAGCCGAACGGGAAGGTGAGATCGAAGCCTGCTTTCGCGCCGGTGCGGCTGCCGCCGAGCGAAGGATCGAGGGGCATGCAGCGGAAGCCGCTTTCCACGACGAGGTCGCGGTCGGGCTGGAAGCGCGTTGCCAGCGCCCAGTCCATCTGCGCGTCGGAAAAGACGTCGATGTCGTCGTCCACGACAAAGACGTTCTTGACGTCGGCGCTCGAGCCCATCACCGCCGCGATCGCATTCCGCACTTCGCCGGGATAACGCTGGCGCAGAGAAAGGCGCAGGTTGTACATGCCGCCGCACGAAGCGGTGGCGTGTACCGCGACCGGCTCGCGGACCGCCGTCAAGAGCGCGCTCCACGCCGCGGCTTCGGTCCGCAGCGCGCAGAGCTGCGCCGTGTCGGTGCAATCGAGACGCCGTCCGCCGATGGTCACCGTCTGAAAAAGCGCGTCCTTGCGCATCGTGATGGCGGTGAGATGGAACACCGGATTCGTCTTCATGTGGCCGTAGTAGCCGAGGTACTCGCCGTACGGCCCTTCGCTTTCCACCCAGCCGCGCTCGTCGAGATAACCCTCGAGGACCACTTCGGCGTCGGCCGGCACCATGGCATCGATGGTGGCGCACTTCACGAGCGGCACTGGTGCACCTCGCAGCCCCCCCATCAGCTCGATCTCGTCCTCGATCGGGGACATGGCCGTCGCCGCCACGCCGTCGGCAGGGTGGGAGCCCACTACGAAGGCGACGGGCATGCGCTGCTTGCGCTTCACGTACTCGGTGTAGAGCGCGCGCAGATCACTGGGCGCGATGAGGTCGATACCGGCCTCGTTGCGTCCGCGGAGCATCATGCGGCGATAGCCGACGTTGCGCTTCTTGCCGTCGAGGCTGCGCGTGATGTCGATGCTCGCGGAGATGTAGGGCCCGCCGTCCTCGCTGTGCTGCAGGTGCACCGGCAGTTTCGTGAAGTCCGCCTGCGCCCCGGTCCAGACTACTTGGTGCACCGGAGCGGCGCTGGAAGGCACTTCGACCGGAGGAATAGGCGCCGCGAGGCGGCGCGACACCTCCGCGCGCAGCGCCTTCTCAGGAACGTCGAAAGCGAGGGCGAGGCGGCGGCGGCTGCCCAGCACGTTGCCGACGACCTGCGCCTTCTCGGGCCCCGCCGCGCGGAATAACACCGCCTTGGCGTTGCCGTCCAGATAGGCGCCGAGTTCGACAAGATCGACCGGCTTGTCCACCACCTCGAGCTCGCCTTCCTCGCGAAAACGCTCGACCATGCGGCGCAGACTAAAGCGCTCGACGTCTGAGCGCACCGGCGCGTCGGTTACTGAACCCATGCCGCCCTCCTCGCCAACAGACCGACAGCAACTAGTTACCGTAGAAACTATTTATCCATCGTATCACACTCCGGATGCATTGCGGGCGTGCGATTTCGAGTTGTATAATTCATTCCACATATTGTAATAACGGCCGCCGCCACAATGCGCTTTTCGCTCTTCTCCGTCAACGACCACTACCCGAACCTTGCCCGCCCCGTGCCGCTGCTCTACGAGCAGGTCATCCATTCGTGCGAGCTAGCCGAGCGCCTGGGCTTCGACACGTTTTTTTGCGCGGAGCACCATTTCCACGAATACGGCGTGGTGCCCGATCCTGCGGTCATGCTCGCGGCGCTTGCGCAGCGCACAAAGCGCATCCGGCTCGGCACGGGGATCTCGATCCTCACCTTCCACGATCCGCGGCGCGTCGCGGAGACATATTCGATGGTGGACATGATGAGCGGCGGCCGCCTGGTCTTGGGCGTCGGGTCGGGCTACCTCCCGCACGAGTTCGTCGGCTACGGCAAGGATCCGAAGGAGAAGCGCGACCGCTTCGACGAGAACCTCGACATCATGAAGCGCCTGATGGCCGGCGAAACACTGTCTTACAATGGTCAGTACTCGGCGAGCGAGAATGTGGTGCTGAACGTGCTGCCGCACGAAGGCCGGGTGCCGCCAATCTACGTCGCAGTACTGGCGCGCGAGGCTGCTTACCACGTCGGCAAGCAGAAAAACCGCATCTTCACTATGCCGTACGCGTCGTGCAAAGACTTCCTCGACATCGGCTGCATGCTCGCGGAGTACCGCAAAGGCCGCGCGGAAGCCGGCATACCCAAGGACGACGACGATCACGTCTTCACGCTGCACACCTACGTCGCGAAGACCGACGCGGAAGCCCGGGAACAGGCGAAGGCGGCGTACGACCTCTACGTCGACACCCGCCTCTACGCCAAAAAACATGTCTACGAGGACATCATCGCCAACGGCATCTGCCTTTTCGGCTCCGTAGAAACCGTGGCCGAAAAGATGTTCCGCCTGCACGAGATGGGCATTCGCCACATCGCGACGATGCACAACTTCGGGGCGCTCGAGCCGGCGCTCGTCGAGCGCTCGATGACGCTGTTCGCGAAAGAGGTGATCCCTAAGATGAAAGGCCGCGTGGGAGCCACGGTATGAAGCTCACGCCGCGCACGCTGAACCAGGCCGCCTAAGCGCCGCGGCTGAGCCGAAGCGGGCGGTCATCGACGTCAAGCCGGGCGCGGCGCTGGAGAGCCAGTCCGGCCTGCAGGTGATGCGCCCGCGCATCTACGGCGCTTACATCGAGTCGCCAAAGAAGCGCACGGCCGCGATCGTGATGCACCCGACCCACCTCGTGGCCGACGACCTGCCCCCGATCGACGGCCTCGCGCTATGCGCGGCGCACGAAGGTCGCTCGCATCTGATGCGACGCTGGATTGACCCATCGGTAATCGACGAGCAAGACCCGCTGTCCGCCGACCCGGCGCTGGACATCTATGACTCGCGCAACGGTCCGCCGTACTCGGCCGAGTTCCTCGAGCGCTTTGACGCCGCGCAGCAGGCGCGCCTGGTGCGCATCGGGGCCTGGGTGTGGGGACGCCTGCGGCTGCTGCGCGGCACGCCGGGCGCGCCCCGTGACCAGGTATTCAACATCTATCGCACGCACGCCGACCCGCGCTGCCTAGACCTCTCGCGTCGCGCTGTTCGGCTCGGACTTCATCCTGCACTACGTCGCCAGCAAGGGCGCCGTGGTGGCGATGACCCGCGGCATGGCGCGCGAGCTGGGCGCGGACAACATCGCGGTCAACTGCATCGCGCCGGGCATGACGCGCGTGGACGCGACTTCCGGCGTGCCGGAAGAGCGCCACATGCGCTACGTCAACGGCCGCTTCATCAAGCGCAACCAGGTCCCCGAGGATCGCCTGGCGCTGGTACTACGAAGGGCGGAAGAAGGATTCCCCCGAGCCGCATCCGCTGCCCTCGGAATACAAGCTCGGCTTCCAGCAGGGCATGCAGACGCCTTCGGGCAAGTTCGAGTTCGACTGCGAGACGCTCAAGCGCTTTGCGCCCGACGACGAGGAGCGCCCGCCGATCCTCAAGTACCGGCGCACGAATGAATCGCTCGGCACCGAGCGCGCGGAGCGCTTGCCGCTGCAGATGATCACCCCGCACCCGCGCTACAGCTTCCACACCCAGAACGACGCCAAGGACGGCTTCATCAACGACATCGAGGACCACCGCCTGCTGATCGACGGCCGCTATTACTGGGTGCTCCGGATCAATCCCGAGGACGCGCAGGCGCGCGGCATCCGCGAAGCGAGCCTCGTGCGCGTGTTCACCGAGCGCGGCTCGGTGATCTGCGCCGTCCGTCTGACGCACTGCGCGCGTCCCGGAGTCGTGCACGGTTACGCGTCCTGCGCGGTCTACGAGCCGCTCGGCGAGCCGGGCAAGTCCCCGGACTTGGGCGGCGCGCTGAACGTCCTCACCCCGCCCGAGCCGCAATTCGTGCGCGGCAACGCCATGGGCAACAGCAACTGCCTGGTCGAGGTGGAAGCCTGGACCGGAACGGCTCCAGCCGATGCGCGCACGACTGCGGCGCCGGCCCAGCCGGTGGCGCATTAATGAGGCGCCGCGATGAAGAAATGGAACCTCGTTTTCGACCTCGAGCTCTGCACCGGCTGCCAGAGCTGCGCGATGGCGGTGAAGGACGAGTACGTCGGCAACGAATTCCCGGGATACGCCGCGACCATGCCGCTGCATGGCGCCGGCTGGGTGCAGATCCACGCCCATGAGCGCGGGCGCTTTCCCGCAGTCGATCTTGCCTATATCTTCCAGTGCTGCCAGCACTGCGACGACGCGCCCTGCATGAAGGTCGCACGCAACGGCGCGGTGAAGAAGCGCTCCGACGGCATCGTCATGATCGACCCGGCGCTCGCCAAGGGGCAGAAGGAACTGGTCGACGCCTGCCCGTTCCACGCCGTGCACTGGAACGAAGAGCTGTCGCTGCCGCAGGCATGGAATTTCGATGCGCACCTGCTCGATGCCGGCTGGTCGGCGCCGCGCCCGGTGCAATCCTGCCCGACCGGCGCGCTGCGCGCACTCAAAGTCGAGGACGACGAGATGCGACGGATAGCGAGCGAAGAACGGCTGCAGCGGCTCGAGCCGGGAGAAAAGCACCGCACCCGGGTGCATTACAAGAACCTGTACCGGTTCACGAGCGTCTTCGTCGCCGGCACGCTGGTCGGCCGCGATCAGGGCCTCGAGGCGTGCGTGCGCGGGGCCGAAGTCCGGCTCATGCGGGGAAGCACCGCAGTCGGCAGCGGTGCAAGCGACGCCTACGGCGATTTCCGCTTCGACGGCCTGCCGCCGGAGAGCGGCGCCTACCGCGTCGAGATCGCAGCCAAGGGATACCGGGGCAAAAACGTCGAGTTGGAGCTCACCAACAGCCACTGGCTGGGGGAAATCCGGCTCGATGCCGCCTGAGTGCCTGCCGTTCTGCTGCGAATCCAGAGGAAGCGAATGAGAAAAATAGGCTTTGAAGAGCATTTCGCTTCCACTGGTAATTCCCCACGGGCTGGTAGCATCAGCCGGCGTATTTGCGCGCCGCGTCAAACATCGCACGCACATTCTCCACCGGAGTCTCGTCTGGAATTCCGATACCACAGTCCAACATCAAGTTGCCGCCTTTCGCCCAAACCTTCTCAACGATGCTCTTGACTGCCAAATCCACATCCTCCGGTTTGCCGGTTACCATGGTCGACGCTTCAACACCGCCGCGAAAAGCAACCGTATCTCCCATAATTTTTTGAGCCTTTGGAATATTTTCCGTCCGCTCGAACCAGTAAATGCATTTACCGGCCGGCACGTCGGCGATCGTTTCCATCCGTTTTGTGCAGTCGTGCTCCCACAGCACCATCGGAATCAGGCCTGCATCAATGAACGCCATCAGTTGTTTCTTGAACGGCGGCCAATAAAACATTTCGAACTGCTTCGGAGACATAAAGGCATCGGCATGCCAATGGGTTGTTATCATAACTATCGGGTTACCCGACGCCTTGGCCGTAGCAATCATCTGGTCGCGCATATAACCTCCGACCTTATCCACCGATGCCATAAGTTTCTCCTTATGACGGAATAGATCCTTCATGGTGCTGATTCCACCGCGCCAATAGTCCGCGATCGTATCGTAGGGGTTGCCAGCAAAAGTATCTGTAATCAGTGGATACCCAAGTGCACAGATATCGTTGGCAAACTTAGCGCCATAACCAGCCATTTGTTCGACTTCTTCGGCCGCCGCCATCAACTGCAGCAGTGACGCACGCACCTCAGGTTTCGCAAACGCTCTAATGTTTATAGCCCGCAGCCCACTTAATGTTGGCAATGCGGGCAAATGTGCAAAACCTTCGAACGCTTCGGCAACTTGAGGCAGGAATTTCCTAAGGCAATAGTCGCTTGGGTCAAAAAGGAACTCCTCGTATTCCTCTGACTTCATGTATTCCCGGTCAATATATTGGTAAGGCTGATGTTCCCCGACACCATGGCCTGGCCATTTAAGAGTTTTGAGGCCTATGGCTTCCATGCTTCGGCCCATCGCGGTACGAGCAACGAGATTGCTGGCAGCATCAGGCTCGAATTCCAGCACAGCCTTCTTGCTGATTTCCAGGCTCTTTTCGTAGTCGTACATCAATTCCTTGTACGTAATCCCGCCGTATTTTGCTAGCCAAAAGGTGGCATAAAAAATAGTCGGCATGCGATCTGGCTGTTTGAGGGCAACGCAGTCCATGATGCGCTGCCAGCGCGCATCGTATTGGGCCTTGGCTATCGTCGCTTGTTCGAGGTTCGTCATGACTTGACTCCCAACCAGATCTTGCACAGATTTACCGCTTCCACCGCATTGATACCGAAGGCGTCGGCACTGGTATAGGTGCGCACGGCCTCGTCAATCTGACCACCGCCGATCATGATCTTGAACTTGCTGCGCATCCCTTCTTTGTCGAAGGCTTCGATGGTTTCCTTCATGGAGTCAAAAGCCAGCGTGAGAAAGCCTGAGAGCGCTACTACATCGGGCTCATAGGCGTTGATCTCCTCGATAAAGGTCTTCACCGGTAGCCTGCTGGACACCCTGCGGCGATGTCCCGCTCGCAGTTGAAGGTCGGGTCGGTGGCGGAAATCGCGATGCGGGGCGTCAGAGTAACCCCGAGCCCAGAAATGCTGTCCTACGAAGTTTCGACGCTTCTCTCCGTACACACGCGCCGGCCGGCCCCGTTCCCGTGCATCGCGCGCCAGATGCGCTCGGGCGTCGCCGGCAACTCGAAGTGCGTCACGTCGTAGTCGGCGAGCGCATCGACGACCGCGTTCGCCACCACGGCGAGCGCGGGCGTGGTGCCGCTTTCGCCGCCGGCGCGCACGCCGAGCGGGTTGGTCGGCGTCGGCACCTCCATGATCTCGGTGTCGAACGACGGCAGCGTGTCGGCGCGCGGGATCGCGTAGTCCATGAACGAGCCCGCGAGCATCTGGCCGGTCTCCGGATCGTAGTATGCGTGCTCCATCATCGCCTGGCCGAAGCCCTGCGCGATGCCGCCGTGCGCCTGGCCGTGCAGTATCATCGGGTTCACCGCGCGGCCGACGTCGTCGACCATGGTCACGCTGACCACCGTGAGCTCGCCGGTGTCCGGGTCGATCTCCACCTCGCCCACCTGGCAGCCGTACGGGAAGCCGGGAAACTTCATCATCTCCTGGTACTCGGCGCCGAGCGTGCCCTGCAGCTCCCTGGGCAGGTCGTTGCGCGTCGTTGCCGCCTTGGCGACCTCGAAGATACCGACGCGGCGGTCCGTGCCCTTGATGGTGAACACGCCCTTCGCGAACTCGACGTCGGCCGGCGAGGCTTCCAGCACATGCGCGGCGATCTGCGTCGCCTTCTCGATGATCATCTTGGTCGCGGTGCCCATGACGATGCCCGCCATGCGCATCGAGCGCGCGGAGTGCGAGCCGCCGCCCTCCTTCACCGTGTCGGTATCGCCGGTGATCAGGCGGATCGACTCGAACGGCACGCCGAGCCATTCGCTCACGCATTGCGCGAAGCTGGTCTCATGCCCTTGGCCGCTCGCCGTGGTGCCGATCACCACGTCGACGCGCTGGTCGTCGGGCTGCAGGGAAATCTCGGTGCGCTCGAGCGGGAAGCCCGACGTGATCTCGATGAAATTCGAGATGCCGATGCCGCGCAGCTTGCCGCGCTTCCTCGCCTCGGCCTTGCGCGCCGGGAAGCCGTCCCAGTCGGCGCGCTTCACGACGTTCTCCATCGCGCGGCCGAACGTGCCCGAGTCGTAGGTGAGCCCGAGCGGCGTCCGGTACGGCATCGCGTTGTCGCGGACGATGTTGCGGCGGCGCAGCTCGATCCGGTCGAAGCCGAACTTCTTCGCCGCCATGTCGATCAGCCGCTCCATGATGAACATGGCTTCGGGCCGGCCGGCCGAGCGGTACGGCGCGGTCGGCGAGGTGTTCGACACCACGGCACGGCCGCGCACGAATGCCGCGGGCAGGTGATAGACGCTGGTGAGAAGCTCGCTCGTCTTCATGAGCGGCACGTAAATCACCGTGTAGGCGCCGACGTTGCTGATCAGGTCCGCGCGCAATCCGAGGAAGTTGCCGGCCTTGTCGAGCGCCAGCTCGGCCTCGGCGTAGAGATCGCGCCCCTGATAATCGGCAAGGAACGCTTCGGAGCGCGTCTGGGTCCATTTCACCGGCCGGCCGAGCTTCTTGGCCGCCCATGCGGCGATGCCGTACTCGGGATAGAACCAGTTGCGCGTGCCGAAATTGCCGCCGACGTCGCGCGCGATGAAGCGCACGCGGTCGGGCTCGATGTTCATCACCTTGGCGAGATCGCGCTTTTGGCGCACCGAATTGTCGCCGCCGCAGTAGACCGTAAAGCGGCCATCCCGGCCGTCGTATTGGCACACCACCGAGCGCGGCTCCAGCGGCACCCCGGTGACGCGGTTGACCTGCGTGCGAAGGCTCGCCACGTGCTCGGCGCGCTTGAACGCGGCGTCGGTCGCGGCGGCATCGCCCATATGCGCGTCGACGCACAGGTTGGTCGGCGCGACGTCCTCCCACACGATCGGCGCACCGGGCTTCAGCGTCGCCGTCGTCTCCGTCACCGCCGGCAGCGGCTGGTAATCGACCTCGACCGCCTCGGCGCCTTCCTGCGCCGCCGCCAGCGTGTCGCCGATCACCGCTGCCACCGCATCGCCCACCAGCCGCACCTTGTCGGTCGCCAGCAGCGGCAGCGGCGATTCCTTCTTGGGCGAGCCGTCGGTGTTGTTGAGCGGCACGTCGACCAGGCCGGGGATGGTCGCGTAACACGGGATCGGCGCGATGTGGTCGGCCTGCATGTCTGCGCCGGTGAGCACCGCGAGCACGCCGGGCACCTTGCGCGCCTTGGCGGTATCGATGCCGCGGATGCGGGCGTGCGCGTGCGGCGAGCGCACCACCACGGAATAGGCCTGCCCGGGCAGGTTGACATCGTCGGTATAGCGCCCCTGGCCGGTGAGCAGCCGCAGATCCTCCTTGCGCAGCACCGGCTGGCCGATTCCGCCTGTTTTCACCGCCGTTACCGTCATGACGCTCCTCTGCTAGGCTGCGCTCGCGGATGCGAGAATTGATTTGCACAACCTGGTGCGCGGCTGCTCCTACGTCTGTTGCACTCAGGCGTTGGAGCGCTGTTTCAACATCCACCTGCCGTGTTCGTCGCGATCCAATTCACCGCGTTCGAAGAATTCATGAAGTGAGAGGCTGACTTCGCGTCCATCATCCGTCCCGGTCTGCTGCATCAGTTCGTAGAAATAGCGGGGTCCGCTTTGCAGTGCGGCGCGCAATCCCAAGCGAGGGTTCGAATCCACGAGACTCGGCGGCGTCGGTCTCGTCACCTCGAGGGGCGGCGATGCATTGAATGTCGTGGTCAGGTCGAAGCCGATTTTCCCTATGTTTCCCGCAGAATCGGCGAATGGATTGGCATAGAAACCCTGCAGGTTTTCCTTGATGACAATGCCGCGACGCACGTCCAAGCGCGCAGAGAGCGCCCAATTGACCTCGTCTTCGGAGAAGATGTCGACGTCGTCGTCGAATACCAGGACCTGTTTCGTCACCGGAAGATCAAGAAGCGCATCGATGACTGTTTTCGCCTGCTCCTTCGACCCTCCGGAAAGAGCTACGCGGATTTGCTGGAATAGGACGGCCGACGGAACAGCGTAAACCGCCGCCGGGGAAATTTGGTGGTCCCGCAATGTTTTCAAGACGAGCACCTCCGCAACGGCGCTCATCATGTGCGAGCATTCCATTCGCGGCATGTTTCGGCCGCCGTGCAAAACGGTCTGGTGGAGGACATCGTTGCGCATGGTGAGCGCTGTAACGTGAAAAACCGGGTCGATGTGCATCGGTCCGTAGTACCCCCAGAACTCGCCGTATGGACCTTCCATTTCGGTATAGCCGCGCTCGTCGAAGTGTCCCTCTATGATCATTTCGGCGTCTGCGGGCGCCAATACCCCGTTTGTTACACCGCGAACCATGGGCATCGGCGCTGCCCGAACCGCTCCGAGTAGAGCGAACTCGTCCACCGGGGCGCGAAAACATGCTCCGACAAAATCCAACGGATGCGACCCGACGGCGAAACTTACCGGAAGAGGCTGGCCGCGTTTCACGCTGTCCAAAAACATGCGCTTCATGTCCGAGGGGTTGGTCAGGTTGGACCGGAGCGTCTGCCTATCGCGCAGCATCAGCCTGCGACAACCGACGTTGTTTTTCCCGGTGGCGGCGTCAGTACAAAAGTCTATCGCGGACGAAATATAGAGGCCGCCGTCAAGCTGGTGCTGGAGATGAAATGGGAGCTGGGCAAGATCGACCTTGTCTCCGGTTTTGATGACCTGGTGGACGGGGGCCGAGCGGGAAGGGACTTCCACCACCGGCTGCGGGGCTGCCAACCGGCGTGCTATTTCGACCCCGATTTTGCGTTCGCCGACACCCAGTGCTGCCGCCAGGCGTGCACGGCTGCCCAGAACACCAGCGACAATCTCGAAGCCTTCAGGTCCGGCGTTCCTGAACAGCGTCGCCGCCGGAGTGCCTTCGATGTGGGCGGACATCTCACTCAGAGAGACCGGCTCCTCATGTATCGAGACATCACCGCGCGATACCAGCCCGGCGACGAAATTCCGCAGCCGAAACTTCTCCATATCTGGGAGGTTATCCATGGGACTCTCCGTGCCGCTCGTCACGTGCGGCGCATTTCGCTGGACGTATTGATGGTGGCGTGCAGGTTTCGCGCGAAGTCGGATGCCGATTGCACGTCCATTCTGTGTGTTGCGCGCGCGTATTCCTTCACGGCAACCAGTGCCGCCCGGGGCGTGGCGATGACCGTCTCGATGAACCTCGACGCAGAGCTCTCCAGCGACTGCGCGGGCGCAACTTGGCTCAACAGGCCAAACGTCAAGGCCGTGGCGGCATCAACGAGCGCCGTCGAATAGAACATATACATCAGCGCTTTCGCCGGCATCCGATCAACAACGGCCGACATCGCCATTCCCGGCAGTATGCGGTGACTCATTTCCGGAAACTGGAAGGATGCATCGTCCGCGGCGATCGTGACGTCGGCGACCGCCGCAAGGGCGCAGCCGAACCCGAGCGCCCCTCCCTGCACAACGGCAAGAACCGGCACCTGCGAGCGACGGAACGCGTTGTAGCAGTCAAAAATGACTTCATTGCGCTGGCGCAAATCGAGCGCCTCAGGGAGCGGAGCGTCGTGGCCGTAGGCCGCGTAGGCCGCGAGGTCGCGCCCAAGGCAGAAATCCTTGCCCGCACCGCGCAGGACAATCAGCTTGGTCCCATCCGCCGCCGTCTCGATCATCTTGGCCAGAGCCGCAACCATTTCATCGCTCAGTCTGTTGCCGAGCTCCGGCCGATTCAGCGTGATCGAGAGAACGGCACCCTGTGCCTTCATTTCTATGTCAGCCACGATTCTGTTTCCTTCTTATGACTTTCGATTCACCACGTCATTGAACGGGAGCGGCGAGGAAGAGCGGATCGCGCCCGACGAGCTCGTGCATTACCCTTCGATATCTAACTGGACGCGTGTTCCGCGAAGAACGCCTCCATGATGGTGGCGAGATAAACCGGCGCTTCCTGCATCGGGTAGTGTCCGCAGTTGCGAATCACTTCCAACTTCGCGTTCGGATACCAGGACATATATGTATCCTGCATCAGGCCGGGGGTGACCGCAGGATCCATCTCGCCGACGGCGACCAGGATCGGCGTTTTGTTGCCTTTGACACTTGCCGAAATATCCGTCCGGTCGAAAGTTCTGAAGTAGTCCCCGAACGCCGGCTCCGTCACGGTCGAGACGCACTGCTGGGTCATCCAATCAAGCCAAGCCCCAGACAATCTGCTCCCGGTAGAGAAATCGATGATCCCGCGCTTATGCTCCGGACTGCCGCTGGCTGCTTCAAACATAGTCTTATGTTCTGCAGGCAATTGCATCCCGCATGCCGGCACCGCCGTGAGCGCGCAGGCAGCCTCCACCGCCCCATTGCCATTCACGATCAACTGTTGGAGCGGCAGGCCGCCCATAGAGTGACCGATCAGGTTGTACTTCTTCCACCCGAAAGACGCCGCGAGCTCTGCGGCGTCGGACGCCATCTCTTCGACCGTATGTTTGCCCGCGAGCGCCCGCGAAAGCCCATACCCCCGATGATCGATGAACGCATAAGTGTAGGAATTCTTATCCAAGCAGGGAAACATGGGAGCGAATACAGTGTGGTCGCCGAGCCAGCCGTGAAAGACGATCACTCCACGAGGTCCGTTTCCGATCAGCTTGTGTCCAATCATGTCATCCTCCGGTTATGAGCCAGTCAACGCGGGGGGCCGCGTCAACGGCGACTGCAACGAATTCGGCTTAACTTCGACACCCCAAACAGCTTTTGGGCGTCGCCTGCCGTCACCACGTCAAATCCGTATGGGCGCGTACACATGTTACCGTTCTAGGCCGGCAGCGGCGACATGAATGTCCAGCAGTTGCGGAACGATGGCGGGCGCACGCCTGCCGAAGCCGCATTCCGTACCGATCATGTAGTCCCGCGCGTACTTGTCAGCCGCCATCATGCGCCGGCGAGTCCCTTCGATGCCGTCGCTGTAATGAACGAGCCCCAAAGCCAGCTTTTCTTCTCCATTCAACTCAAGTCCACTGAGTGGCTCGTAGTAGGCATCATCGAAGCGGTCGCGTGGCACCGGCATATGGATCGCCTGAATGCCGCGGTCTACTTTTGCCGAAAGACGATTCGCGAACTCAACCAACCACCTCGTGCTGGCGGGTTCTATCGTATGACGGTGGCCCGCGTCGCCGTAGCAAAGATGAAACAAAAGGTCAATGCCCTTAGGCACTGCATTGCCAAGCCGCGCATGCAGGTCGGTGAAGTACTCCAGCATTTCGGCTGAAGTGCGACCGAAGCGCGTAGGCTCGCCAGCCTCGATATAGTGAAAAACTGCAGAAGCGACGTCCCACTGTATCGCCAGTTCGTGTGCTGGGATGGAATCCGCCATATGCGCGATCTGCGCGAACAATCCCTGCTCGTATCTCTGCGCCATTGCGCCCTGCTGCTCCTCAACGATGAACCGCCGCATCACCGAACTGATTCCTGCAAGACATACCTGAAACTTGACTCGGGACGGAATGACTCCCTCTCGCTTTAGACGAGAGAACTGCGCATAGGAGTCCCTGGCTATGGCGGCGAATGGCAGATCATCGAAGCGCACGTCCTCGACGTTGACGCCGGCACGCGTCCGGTAGCGGGGGTTCGGCATATTCTCGTGCACACGCTCATAGGTGTCTGAGGTCGCCTCAAGTTGCGGGTGCCGTGCAAAAATCGGATGTAGCCAAGGTAGCCAATGCAGGCGCAGCCCGGTCTCTCCATCCGGCAGCCAATGCAGCAACGGCCCTACGTGCGCAGACACCATTCGAAAAACCTCTTCCGCATTCTGCAGCGGAACGCTGCCCACCAGGTACACACCCCGAGCCATCTACTGTGCCTCCATCTTGATGTCATGCGCAATTTTCTGCCATGTCACGCGCATTTCCTTTATGCGTTCCTGCAGGACTTCGGGGGTCATTACTTCTCGAGTACTGAAGCCATAACCGCTCATCATCCGCTCGACCATCTTTGGCTCCGTAAGCGCAGTATTGATTTCCGAGTTCATACGTTGGACGATGGACGGCGGCGTGCCAGTCGGAGCGACCAGGAAAATCCATCCTTCCATGATGAGATCGGGGTACGCGTCCGCCAGGCGCGGCATGTCGGGAAGGGGCGGGAAGCGGTTGCTCGAGGTGACCGCGATGATGCGAAGCTTTCCTGCCTTGACAAGTGGCGCTATGGAACCCAGTGAAACGATCGCCGCCGTAACCTGGCCTCCCGCAGCGTCTTGCCCCGCCAGCGGGGCGGACTTGTATCTGACCGGCAGCACATGCGTGCCGGTCACGACGTTCATCCACTGAGCCAGCACGTCGCTCATTCCCACGCCCACGCCCATCGACGCACGACCCGTCTTCTTCGCATATGCGATGAATTCGGGGTACGTCTTTGCGGGTACGTCTGGATGCACGGCGACAACGAACGGAGCGCTGCCTATGTTGGCGACCGCCGTGAAATCGCGATCCGGATCATAAGGAAGCGACTTGAACTGGAACACATTCATTGCATGCGTTTCCGGGCTCGATACGTAGTATGTATAGCCGTCCGGTGCAGCTTTCGCGGCCGCTTCAGCGCCGACGATCGCATTGCCGCCAGTCCGGTTCACTATGAGAAAAGACTGTCCCAGCGAGTTTCCAAGACGCTCTGCCACCATGCGCATCAATACGTCGGGCAATGACCCGGAGCCGTTGGAAAGAATGATGCGCACAGGCTTCGCCGGCCACTGCTGGGCGTGCGCCACCCCGGCTGCTGCTAGAACGGCAAACAAGACTGCAATGATCTTCATGGTTGTCTCCTGATTTTCGTTGTGGCACTCGAATGGGATGTCGCCCTACACGCTTGTCATTGGCCGCGAGGAATTGGATTGCATCTCCTCCTCCTCCACCATCTCCTCCACGATGCGACGAGCATGCCTCGGGCCCACGTCCCACCGCGTGTCAATAAAGGGCCTGTCGGGATACTGCAGACTGCGCTGCTGCACTGCTTCGATAACGTGCTTGTCCTCCATTTCGACCGTCATGACGCTGGCCTCGTGGAGTCGTCTATGCAGATCGCTGTCTTCAAGTCCAAAGTTGATGGAGCGAGTGAAGTGGTAGTAGCAAGACGTCGCCGTGGAAGGCGTGATCGCGTGCAGCGTCTTGAACTGCACGCCTCCATCGCGCTTACCGTCCAGCGCTCCCGTACCTGCATCCATTCCGCCTGTCCACAAACGGAAGACGCCAGGCACAAATACCATTTCCTGCCAGCGATCGATCTTTCCCGTGAAGGGAAATGCCTGACGGTACATGGGCGGCGGATCGACGTCCGGCATGTGGATGTTGTATTCGATGCGGCGTTCAATCCGGCGGGTCTCCACGTTCGCATTTGCGGTATGCGACACGGCATCGGAGCCTATGGTGCGCGCGTGAACGAACGGAAGGTGAGTGAGATCGAGCAAATTGTCGTTCACCAGTTGCCAATCGGCCTCGATGTGCAAGAAAATTGTGCTCGCGCGAGCCCAGCGTGCATCGCGGTGCGCCGGATGTTCGGGTGGTACCGTGCCCGCGGCCTTAAGACGATCCCCCATCCAGATCCAGATCAGCTCATCCTGCTCGATGATGGGATAGGTGATCAGCTTGGCTTGGGCAGGAATACGGTCTTGGCCGGGTATCTTGACACAGTTGCCCTCCGCATCGAACTCGAGCCCGTGGTACGGGCACCTGATAATTTCGCCACTGCATTGTCCGCCATGCGTAAGCGGCATGCCGCGATGTATGCATCTGTCTTCCACCGCGGCGAGGCGTCCCGCGGCGGTCCGAAAGAGCGCGACCGCGTCGCCGCATATCGTCCGTGCCAGTGGCACAGTGCTTACCTCGGCACTGAAGGCCGCAACATACCAGTTGTCGCGAGGGACTCGATTGACGGGAAGCATGCTCACTCCTCTCGGAAAACGGCTACGCCGAAGGCCGATAGCTCACGATCATAGTCGCGCACTAACAAATTAGACATTAATATTTAATTAGTTTTCGTTAAGTTTTGGTTAACGTTCTTGCCACGCGCGCGGCAAATGCACTACCATCCGTGCGCTCTCCGGGCTCCCCGGCTTTGCATACTATGAAACCATTCACAGGCAGGAAAGAAGACGCCCGCCTCCTCACCGGGCGGGGCCGCTACAGCGGCGACTGCACGCTCCCGGGCGAGCTGCATGCCTGTTTCCTGCGCGCCGACCGCGCGCACGCAGTGATCGGTGCGCTGGAAGTTTCGGCCGCGAAGGCGGCGCCCGGCGTGCGGCTGGTGCTCACCGGGCAGGACATAGCCGGCGCCGGGTTCCACACATTGCCCTCGCTCGTCGCCCATCCGGGCCGCGGCGGGATGAAAATCCGCGTACCCGAGCGCCTGCCGCTCGCGCTCGAGCGCGTGCGCTACCTCGGCGAAGCGGTGGCGCTGGTGATCGCCGATTCGGTGCCGACTGCGATGGACGCCGCCGAGCTGATCGAGGTCGACTACCAGGACTTGCCGGCGGTGATCGGCGTGGAGCGCGCGCTCCAGGACTATGCGCTGCAGATTCATGAGGGCATCCCGGGCAACGTGTGCTTCGATTTCGAATACGGCGACGAGGCGAGGACCGCCGAGGCGTTCGCGCGCGCCGAGCGCGTGGTGCGCGTCGTCATGGACAGCCCGCGCCTCGCGCCGAGCCCGATGGAGCCGCGAGCGGTGCTCGCGAGCTGGGATGCAACCGCCGGGCGCTACGTCATCCGCTGCCCGCACCAGGGCGCGTTCATGGTGCGCGATGCGCTCGCCGGCATGCTGGGCGTCGAAGCCTCGCGCGTGCGCGTGGAGTGGGTCGACGTGGGCGGCGCTTTCGGCGCGCGCGTCTCGCCGTATTACGAATACGCCATCCTGCTGCACGCGGCGCGCCTGCTCGAGCGGCCGGTGCGATGGGCTTCGACCCGCAGCGAGGACTTCACCAACGACGGCCACGGCCGCGCCGTGCGGCTCACCGGCGAGCTCGCGCTCGAGCGCTCCGGGCGGTTCCTGGCGCTGCGCACGCAGTGGCTCGCCGACTCGGGGGCGTACCTGTGCCAGGCGGGCGCGTTCACCAATACCAACAACAACAAGACCATCGGCGCCGGGCCTTACCGCGTCGAGGCCTTGTACAGCCGCCACCTGCAGGTGATCACCAACACCACGCCTACCGAGGCGTTCCGCGGCGCCGGCCGGCCCGAGGCCGCCTACGTGGTGGAGCGCCTGGTGGACGAGGCCGCGGCGCAGCTCGGCATCGATGCGCTCGAGCTGCGGCGCCGCAATGCGCTGCCGCGCGCGGCCATGCCCTACACGACGCACTCGGGCACGGTGTTCGACAGCGCCGACTTCCACGCGCTGCTCGAGGAGGCCGAAGCGCAGGCGCGCTGGGGCGAGTTCCCCGCGCGCCGGGCCGAAGCGGCCGCGCGCGGCCGGCTGCGCGGCATCGGCTGCGCCCTGTTCATCGAACCCTCGGGCGGCGGTGGAGTACCCAAGGACGAGGTGGCGCTGCGGTTCGTGAACAATGCGCCCGGCGAGCCGCGGCTTGAGTTGTTCATGGTGGCGGGCTCGAGCGGCCAGGGCCACGAGACCGTGTTCACCGAACTCGTGGGTGAGCGCCTGGGCATCGATCCGGCTGGGATCGTGCTGCGCGCAGGCGACCCCGACGGCCCCGCTCTGATGGGCGCGGGCTCGATCGGCTCGCGCACCGCACAGTCGCAGGGCAGCGCATTCCAGGTCGCAGCCGACGAGGTGATCCGCAAAGGTCTCGATCTCGCCGCCGACGCGCTCGAAGCGCCGCGCTCGGATCTCGAATTCCGCGACGGCCGCTACGTAATCAAAGGCACCGACCGCTCCATCGCGCTCACGGATCTGGTGCGCCGGCACCGCGGTGCTGCGGCGCACCCGCTCGACACCGTGGCCGAGCAACGCCCGCTGCGATCCTTCCCGAGCGGCGCGCACGTGTGCGAAGTCGAGCTGGACCCGGAAACCGGCGACGCGCACATCGTCGCCTACACCGCGGTGGACGACCTCGGCCACGCGCTCAACCTCACGCTCGCCGAGGGCCAGATCACGGGCGGCGTGGTGCAAAGCGCCGGGCACGTGTTCGGCGAGCGCTGCCTGTACGACGCGGACACCGGCCAGCTGCTCACCGGCTCGTTCATGGACTATCCCATGCCGCGCGCGGACCTGGTGCGCGAATTCCGGCTGATCGATCTCTCGATCCCCAGCCCCAACAACGCGCTCGGCGCCAAGGGCGCAGGCGAAGTGGGCACCACGGGAGGTCTCGCGGCGTGCATGAGCGCGGTGATGGACGCGCTGCGCTCGGCGGGCGTAAGCGCGTTCGATCTGCCCGCGACGCCGGAGCGCCTGTGGCGGGCGCTGCAGCGGTGATGCCACGAAATAGCAATCCAGGCAGCGTCCAGAGATAAACCGGACGCTCCCGGCCGCGGGCGGTGATGCGCACAGTCCGGTCCGGCTTCCAGTCGCCCATGTCATGCCAGTGCGACACCACGCGCGCGCCGCGCTTGAGCTCGCGCTGCAGCCTCGGGCGAAGCTCAGGTTCACCTCGGGCCACAGGAACAGCATCACCACGTCGGCCTCGCGCAGCTCGGCATCGAACAAGTCCTGGTTGAAGAACCGGATGCGATCGGCAACGCCTGCCTGCGTCCTCGAGAATGGCGCTGATCTCCCCCGAGATCCGTCAGCAACTGCTTCGACAAATGGCGCCGCCCAAATTCGATTCTACGCAGGCTATGCTGCATTATTTAAGCCGTTA
>MEQV01000218.1:0-6878 GCA_001770355.1 Betaproteobacteria bacterium RIFCSPLOWO2_02_FULL_62_17 | reverse complement strand
GCACGTAGGTCACCACCACCAGCGCCAGCAGCGTGACAATCACGAACGGAATGAGACCCGGGTAGATGTTTGCGACCGGCACCTTGGTGATCATCTGGACAGCGAAAATATTAAGGCCGAAGGGCGGCGTAAACATGCCGATGGCGAGGTTCATCGACATCACGATGCCGAAATGGATGAGGTCGATGCCGTAGGCCTGGCAGATCGGCACCAGCAGCGGCGTCAGCACCAGGATCGCCGAGCTGGGGTCGATGAAGCAGCCGACGATCAACAGCAAAACATTGATGAGGGCGAGGGCGGTCCAGGGCGAATCGATGAAGCTTTGCATCAGAACGACCGATTTCTGCGCGACGCCATTGACCGTGAGCAGCCAGGAGAACACGCCGGCCGCCGCGACGATCACCATGATCTGAGCGGTGAGGGCCATGGAATTGACCGCTACTTCCCAAAGCTGGCCCCAGGTGATTTCGCGGTAGATGAACCGGGTGACGACAATCGCATAGACGCAGGCGATGCCGGCGGCTTCGGTGGGACCGAACACGCCGCCGTAGATGCCCCCGAGGATCACCACCGGCGCGAAGATCGACCAGAATCCGCTGCGGCTGATCTGAAGAAAGTGGCGCAGCCGGAACGGCTCGCCGCCATCGTTGACCTTGTGGAGGACGGCATAGCCATATACGTAGGCGGCCTGGAAGGCGGCCATCAACAGACCCGGCAGGACGCCGGCGATGAACAGCAGCGCGATCGACTGTTCCGCGGCAATGCCATACAGAATCATCGCGATGGAGGGCGGGATCAGGATATCGATCGACCCGGTGCCGGCCAGCAAGCCGCTGGCGAACTTTTTTCCATAGCGCTCCTTCAACGAGGGAAAAAGGAGCCGGCCGATGGCCGCGACCGTGGCGACGCTCGATCCCGAGATGGCGCCAAACAGCGTGCACGCACCCACCGTGGTGAGGCCGCGCGAGCCGCGCACATTGCCCAGCAGCGCCAGCACCCAGTCGACGATGCGCCGCGACATGCCGCCCACGCCCATGATTTCGCCGACGAACAGGAAAAACGGCACCGCGAGCAGCGAGAACTTGTCGATCGAGCCGAACATCAGTTGCGGCACCATCTCGGCGGGAACCTGCATGAAGCCAAGCAGCAGCACCGCCGAGGTCGCGAGCAGAACGATGAATAGTGGAAACCCGAGCAGCAGCAGCAACACCGGCACCAGCACCATCGCCCATTCCATCAGGCGCTCCCGGTCCCGCCCGACGCGCTGTGCGCCCCCGAGGGAGCAGAACCAGTGCCGGACGCAACGCCGGGCTTATCGCCGAAATCGCCCGTCAGATAGTTGCGCAAGCGCGCCAGCACCACCAGCAGCATGCCAGTGAATCCTGCCAGGATCAAACCATGCACCAGCCAGGCCGGCAGCCGCGCCACCACGGTCTGTTGCCCGGTTTCGTACAGCAGCCGCACAAACAGCCAGGAATGGCGGATGACGAACAGGCACACCAGCACGAAGACCAGCGTGTCCAGCGCGAGAACTATCCTGCGCCAGGGCTTGCCGAGGCGCGTGGAGACCATATCCATGCGGATATGCTGGCCCTCCCAGGTGACCAGGATGGCACCCAGGAACACGCAAGCCGATCATGATGATGACGAGGATTTCCTCGGCCCATATGATCGGCGCGTTGAACAGATAGCGTCCGGCGACGTTGGCGACGTTGATCACGACGCCGATCGAGATCAGCGTGCCCAGCGCGAAGCGCGGCAACGACACGCACAAATAGCGCAGGATGCGTTGCGCGCTGCGCTGCCGCCCGGGCCGCAGCGCTAGGGCTTCCGGGTCCTTTCCGCCGCGGCTTTGAGCACCTGGTAGGCGCGCATCACCTCGGGCGATCCCTTGAAGATTTCATCGCCCACGGTCGAGACGCGCTTGCGGAACTCCGCCTTTTCAGCCGCGGAGAGCTCGTTCAGCGTACCGCCCTGCGCCTTCCAGGCCGCGTACATCGAGCCCATATTGGTGATGTTGTAAGCCACGTTCGCCTTCTCGGCCTTGGCGGATTCCTCCAGGATCACCGTGCGGATTTCCCCCGGCAGCCCGTCCAGCCAGCGCTTGCTGGCGAGCTTGGGCACGCAGATGATCGATTCGCCGGTACGCAGCACGTTGGGCGCGACGGAGGCGAACTTCAACGGCACGAACACCACAATGCCGGCGCGCGCCCCGTCGATGGCCCTTTGCTGCAACGCCGGGAGTGCCTCTCCAAGCTGCATCGGCACACCGGTCGCCCCGACCCTGCGCAGAACCTCGATCTCCATCTTGCTGCCCAGGACGCGGAACTTCTTACCCTGGAAGTCGGCGAGCGTGCGGATCGGATCGCGCGAGGCGTATTCCGACAGGGCCTCGCAGGAGATGCCGATGATCTTGATGTTCTTCTGCTCGGTAATCGACAGGATCTCTTTCTGGAACACCGGGTCGTGGAAGGTGCGGTCCGCGTGCTCGACGCCGTCGAATACACCGGGAGAAGCGAAGATATCGAAGCGCGGGTCTACTACCGTCATGAATTCGGTGGCGACCTGCACGAGTTCTATCGTTCCAAGCTGCGCTCCCTGCACCAGTTGCGTCTGCTGGCCGAGCTGGCCGCCGGGGAATACGTTGATCGTGACCCGGCCGCCGGTACGCCTCTCGACGGCCTCCTTCATGGCAAACGCCCAGTGGTCCATGCCGCTCTTGATGGTGGCGTGCCCTTCCTTGATGGTGATTTGCTGCGCGGAGGCGGGCAAGGCGAACGGCAATACCGCGGCGAGCGCGACAACGAGCGCGGCCAGCTTGGGTTGGACATGAGGGCGGCGGCGGGAAATTTTCATGGCAGATCCTTTCGGTTGATAGTCCTGGCGGGCGCTCGCCGGCGGTTCCGGCATGACGCAGGCGGGCTGCGGTCTTTCACACCCTTGCGCGGCGGCGAGGCATAGCCGCAAGCTTGGCCTACGACGGGGCTCCCGCGTCTGGATGCTGATCATAGGGAGGTCGGAATCGCCCCCGGCCGGCCGGTGGAACGGACCCAGAACAGGATCTGTCCGTATGCTTACCTCAGCACTGAAGGCCGCAACATACCAGTTGTCGCGAGGGACTCGATTGACGGGAAGCATGCTCACTCCTCTCGAACGGCTGCGTGTCACGCCACGGCCAGGCTGCCGGCTTCCTCGCCGATCATGCCGTCAAGCAGGCGGCGGAATTTCAAAGCTGCTTCGTCCGCACGCACGCTGCAGTCGGGTGTTGCAGCGCCTAGCTCATCGTAAGCTTGCTGAATCGCTTCGATGGCAGTCTTGTCGGCGAGGAAGACGTCGAACAAAACCTGGTTCTGCGCCTTTAGGACATCTCCAGCAGCGGGCTCTCCGTAGCTATGGGCAGTGCCGACGAAGTAATGGCAAGTGGTCGCCGTATCCGGCGTTATGGGGAAAACAGAATGTCGGACTGCCGCCGGCCGGCCCGGCTCATCCAGGAAATGAAAAGTGCTGGTGACTACGTTAAGGCTTGGCACCCAGGTACGAGATCGAAGTGTTCGCCGTACTCGTATTCCCTCTTCGAGGCTGAATATCCTGCCGTAGGCTGCACCCACCACCTCCGTGACCTCGCGTGTGATGCTAATCAGTCTTCCTTCCACCTGGGTGCTCTGAGGCGCGGAGGCCATCGCGCCGCTGTCAAAGCTGCCGGCATGCAGGAAAGTGACGTGCGAGAGATCGAGTAAATTCTCATGCAACAGCTGATAGCTGCCGCCGATACTCATCACGAACCGGTCTACCGACCAGAAATCCGTATTGTCCATACCGAACTCGCTATGGTCGGGGATGAGCGAAGGATCGGCCCTTTCCGGTTCGCCAAACCATGCCCATACCCATTTCCACCGCTCCACCGTCGGATACGAGCGTACCTTCATCAGGCGAGGGATCTGCGGCTGTGAGGGGATGTTGGCGCACTTGCCGGCTGGGTCGTACTCCAGGCCGTGGTACGGGCACTGGATGCAGTCGCCTTTGACAGTGCCCGCCGAAAGCGGCATTGCGCGATGCGCACAGTAGTCCGCGAGGGCGACGATTTGCCCGTTCTCGGTGCGGTACAGCACCACCTTGTCGCCCAGCAACCGCCGCGATAGCGGCTTTTGCGTAATCTCGCGGGAAAACGCCACGACATACCAGGCGTTTCGGGGTATCGGCTGCTTGCCGGGATGGTAGGCGATCGGTGCGGACATTGAACCTCCTTGCTGGTCGATTCCTACCCCTGCGCCGCCTGCGCATGGATCTCGAGCAGCTTCGGGATGGTGGCCGGATCGCGGCGGCCGAAGCCGCATTCAGTCCCGATCATGTAGCTCTGCACGTACTTGTTCGCGCTTGCCATGCGCCGCTTCGTGCCTTCGAGCCCGTCGGTGTAGTGCACGAGGCCAAGGGCGAGCGTCGCTTCCGGCCGCAGCCTGAGCAGCGACAGCGGCGCGAAGTAGGCATCGTCGGAGCGCTCGCGCGGCACCGGCATGTGGATCATCTCGATGGTGCGCGCAACGCCGGCGGAGAGCGCGTTGGCGAAGTTCACCAGGTGCGTCATGTCGTGCGGCTCGATCGAGTGCTTGTGCTTGTTGTCGCCGTAGCAGAAGTGATAGATGAGGTGCACGTCCTTGGGCACCGCGTCGCCCAGGCGCACGTGCATCGGCACGAAGCTCTTCATCATCTCCACGCGCGTGCCGCCGAAGCGCGTCGGCTTCCCGCTTTCGAGGTGGAAGAAGATCGACGAAGCGACGTCGTACTGGATGGCAAGCTGGTCGTGCGGGATCGCGGCGCAGATTCTCTGGATCTCGCCGATCACGGCGCGCTCGAGCGCGGGCTCCAGCGCGTCGTGCAGCGACTCGACCACGAACGCGGCGAGCAGCGACGGGATCGAGGCGATATCGCACTGGTAGCGCACCTGCGCCGGGATCTTGCCGGCTTTCTTCAGGCGCTCGAAATCCTTCCACGATTCCAGCGCGAAGCCGGCGTGCGGCAGTTTCGTGAAGCGCACCGACTTCGGATCGACGCCTTCCTTGAGCTGGTAGCGCCGGAACGCCGTCGCGCCGGCGTGCACGCGGAACTCTTCCGGCGACGGCTCGAAATCCGGGTGCTGCGAGAAGATCGGCTCGAGCCAGGGCAGCCAGTTGAGGCGCGGGCCGGTTTCGCCGTCGGGCAGGTAGCGCAGCATCGGGCCGACTGCGGCGCTCACCTTCTCGAAGACTTCGGCCGCGCTGGCCATCGGAACGCTGCCGACGATATGGACGCCGTGCCTCGGCATGGTCACTGCTCGACCGGAATGCCGGCGATCTTGATCGCGCGCGCCGCCACTTCGATCTCGCGTTTGGTCTGCGCGGCGAACTCCTCGGGCGTGTTGACGGTGGAGAAGAACGCGATCGCGCGCATGCGCTCGACCACGTCGGGCTGCGCCACCGCCTTCGCGATCTCCTGGTAGACGCGCATCACGATCGGGCGCTGCATGCCCGCGGGACCGTAGTAATACACGCCGGTCGGCGTCCTCTCGTAGCCCGGCACCTGCTCGGCCATGGACGGAATCTGGGGATTGCCGGGGTAGCGCTGGTTCATGAGCACCGCGAGCACCTTGAGCTTGCCGGCCTTCACGTGCGGCAGCGCTGCGGAGAGCGGCGCGAACGCGACCGGGATCTGCCCGTTCACCGCCGCCATCAGAGCCTCGGTGCCGCCCTTGTACGGCACGTGCGTCATGTCCAGGCCGTGCTTGAGCTTGACGGCCTCCCACTCGAGGTGGTAGACCCCGCCGATGCCGTTCGAGCCGTACGGCACTTTGCCCGGATTGGCCTTGGCATGGGCGATCAGTTCCTGCACCGAGTTCACCGGCAGCGCAGCGTTCACCATGATGCAGGTCACAGCGTCGATCGCCGCGGTAATGGGCGTGAAGTCCTTCGGCTCGTAGGGACGATTCTTGAGCAGGAACGGCGTCGAGACGATGGTCGTCGGGATAGTGACGAGCAGCGTATAGCCGTCGGGTGCGGCGCGCGCCACAGTCTGTCCGCCGACCACGCCGCTCGCGCCGGTCTGCACCTCGACGATCACGGGCTGGGCCATCGACTCGTTCATTTTCTGCGACACGTGGCGCACCACCGCGTCGGCAGTGCTTCCCGCCACGTAGGTTGAGATCAGGCGGATCGGCTTGCTCGGATAGCCCTGGGCAGCGGCCAGGAGCGGAACGGCCGCGAGCGACGCGAGCGCAGCCGCGAGCACTGCCGCACGCGGTCGGAATTGGATGGCCATGATGATGCTCTCCTCGGTGGGGATCGATTTACGGTTATCTTCTGGTTCTGGGTTGTGCCACTACCGCCGCCCTACGCGCTTGCCATTGACTGAGATGAATTAGTTTGCAGCTCCTCCTCGACCATCTCGCCACGATGCGGCGGGCAAGGCGTGGTCCGACGTCCCACCGTGTGTCGATGAATGGCGCGGCTACGCCGAAGGCCGATGGCTCACGATAATATTCGCGCACCAACAAAATAAACATTAATATTTCGTTAGTTCTCGTTAATTTTTGGTTAACGTCCACATGTTTTGGTTAACGTCCACATGACTCTTCAGCAGATGCGGTACCTATGCGCCGTCGTCGATAGTGGCTACAACTTGTCTCAGGCAGCGGCGCGCGTTTGCACCTCCACCCCGGCCGTCAGCACCCAAATCAGGAGCCTGGAGCGTGATCTTGAGACTGAAATCCTCATCCGCCGACGAGGCCGGATTCTTGGACTTACTGAACCGGGCGCGGAGCTTGTTGCATGTGCGCGCGACATCCTGCGCACTGTGCAAAGGATGCGGGCAATCGGCTCGGACTTTTCCAGCCCGGACCACGGCACCCT
>MEQV01000217.1 GCA_001770355.1 Betaproteobacteria bacterium RIFCSPLOWO2_02_FULL_62_17 | reverse complement strand
TGATTCATTATTACCTCCTAGTAGTTCCAAGGGGGTTGCAAGGATAGGAACGAACAGCCCGAGCATAGTATTGATTCGGCGAATATGCTCGAACTTGTTTGCGTTCGCGAGGTTTCGACAATTCCAAGTCACCAGGAAATCGCACTTGTGATAAGACGCAAGCGCCAGATGTAACGCATCACCGGCGGGATCGGCTGGCATCAGTTTGTGTCGTAAATAGGCCTGCAGGATTTCGCCGATGCCAGGCTCAATGGCGAGGAGCGGAAGCTCGCGTACAAGCGTTAACCGTTCTGGGATACGTTCGCGCGGACCGCCAGCGAGCTCGTCGAGCACAGGAGTGCTGGTAACCAGTTCGTAGCGTTCGGGGGCACCACTCCACCACTCGCGGGTCCAGCGGCGACGCGCCACGATATCCGGAGCGGTTCGCGTTTCGTGGTAGAAGCTTGGAATTGTGGTTTCAACATACACGCGTGGTTTGCTCATGCCGGCAGGATATCCCAGTCGGGCAGTGAGGAACAGAGCAGACGAATTAGGCCGACCAACGCGGAGCTAATCAGACTGGCGCGGCCTTGGTGGCTGCCCATGGACGGCTTATGCCGGTCACCAGAGACGACGAGGTTCGAGTCGAGGACGAACCTCACGACTGCTCCGGGTTCTGCCCCTGATCGTGGATAAAAGCCGAGGCTAATCAAATCAATTCGTTTGATTTCGACAATTTCTGGTATTTTCATTTTTTGTATCAAGTGCCAATGTGCCTTATGGCCATGTTTCAATTCTATATTTAGAATACACCGTGGGTAAGATTCAGCTAGTTCCAGCCCGGCTCTATTCGCAAAGTGCAGGGTTAGGCGTGTCCTGTCTTGGCGCGCGCCCGGCTGGCTTCGATTGGCTGTATAAGCCGTGCCTCCACGTCGGCGGGAACTTCAAAACGACGCACAAGCTGTGGCCATAGCTCAAGCGGCGGGAGCTTGATCAAGGCGGCATCGAGCGTTACGTCGTCGAGGTCATCGTGCAGAAAATGGCGGCGCCCGCAGTGCCGCGCATCGCAGGCAACCCGGATGCCGGGGCGGCACTCACGCCAATGGCAGGTGCGGCCAATGTAATTTTCGCTTAAGTCGGCGAGAAAAATGTCGGCTCCGCTGTTACGGCTCTGGGCGCGGCCTTGCAGCCGTCGCCCCGCGGCCGCAAGCGCGGTGAGATTGGCATCGTCGTCCACCGTGACCAGGACATCCGCGTCCTTGGGGTTGTCCTTGTTTGTGGTTAGGGATCCGATGAGGGCGATTCGCCAAACGCCGGGGCAGGCGCGGGCACGTTTGACGAACCGCAGGACTTCATCGAGCAGAAAGGCACGGATAGACGGGTCGGGAGGTGTCATCTGTATCAAGCGTTTCCGGCGCGGCATGGTACGGGGTCAAACAGGCGCTCAACCGTACACCGCGAGTTCTTCGCGCACGATCTTGCGCACCAGATCCTGGGTGATCGCTTGCTCGGTGAGCATTGAAAAATGCGCGATGCTGCCCGCGCGTCCGAAAAGAGCATGGAGTTAGCGGACAATCTCACTCTTGTCCCGTTCAATGGAAGCATATGCTTTGAACCGTCCCCAGATCTCGATTCCGTAAAAGGCTGTCATTTGATCTTCCGGGACTACTGCGCGCGTAACGATAATGCCGGGACCCCGTTCATAGACTTTGCCGAAGCGACGGAGAATGTCTGTGAGCGGAGTGGCGCCTTCATCGGTGAGGACAAATTGTTCGATCTTATAGGGACTCTCCACAAACTTGCGGTCGTGCACGTAGGTGATGCCACGAACGATTTTTTCGACAAGTGTTCGAATACCTGTTGCGCTAACCGGAACGGCGACTAGAGTTAAATCGTGGATACCGGGCCGTGGCCCGAAACCCGGATAAATTGCTTGAAAAGGAATTGCTTCTCCTTCGAAAACCTGACGAAGGATCTTTTGTCGATAAGCTTCGCGGGCCTTAGCATCTTTTTCGTCTCTTCCGCTTTCTGCAGTCAGCGCTCGCAGTGCTTTTTCCACAATTCCCGCGTTTTTCGGATCGTCAGGATCAATACATAGTCCGAACCTCACAAGAAGCTCACCCTCGTTCTTCCCTTGTAAGGCGTTGCAAGGACGGCAAGAAGGAATTTTCCACTTCTCGACGTTGTCGGGTGTTGTATCTGGGTACCACGCTTCGGGGAAAACGTGATCCCAAGTCATCTCCTCGAAGAAACCAAGGCAGTGAACGCATCGACCTGGAGGTGGAGGTCTAGCCATCGTTGTCTGTCCGCTAGCATTCACGTTCAAAGGCGCGCCAAGGACGATGGCGGAATACATGATTACCGCGGATACACGCCGATGTCTTTCACTTGATCAGCCTTATGTTTTTCAAATAGACGGGAAACTTTATCGATAGTTTGGACATGTACGCTACAGGTGCCTTACTTGCAGCGATTGAAAAATTCGGTTGATTGTTTGAGTCTGCCAGCAATCTCGCTGACACAGGCAGCATTTCATTGAGTGTCCGCCCATGCTTTCGATACGGTAAGCCGATTCATCAGCTCTCGCAATACCTCCTCCACCTGTACCCACGGGCCTATACTTCGCGCCTTGCCGCGTCCCTCAAATAAGGATTAGAAACACCAATGGAATGGCTGCTAGGTTATCTTGCGATCGGCGCCATCGTCGGCTTTTTCGCCGGCCTCCTCGGCATCGGCGGGGGCGCGGTGATGGTGCCGCTGCTGGTGATTATTTTCGAAGCGCAGGGTCTGCCGCGCGAACATGTGCTGCATCTGGCGGTGGGCACGGCGATGTCCACTATCCTCTTCACGGCGCTTTCCAGCATTCGAGCACACAGCCAGCGCGGCTCGCTGCGCTGGGATATTCCGCTGGCGCTCACTCCGGGAATTCTTCTGGGCGGGCTGGCAGGGTCGCTGTTTGCCGGGGCGATCTCGACGTTCGCCTTGGCCGTCGGCTTCTGCGTGATCATCTATGTCGCCGGCATCAACATTCTGCTCGACCGCCAGCCCAAGCCGGGGCGGGAATTGCCCGGACCGTTCGGCCTCTCGATTGCCGGGTTCATTTTCGGCGGGGTGTCCTCGCTGGTGGCACTGGGCGGGGCGTTCATGACGGTGCCCTATATGCTGTATTGCAATGTGCCGATGCGCGCGGCCGTCGGCGTCGCCGCGGTGATCGGCTTTCCGATTGCGCTGGCAGGCAGCGTGGGTTATCTGTACGCCGGCTGGAATCAGCCGCACTTGCCGCAATGGAGTTTTGGTTATATCTATCTGCCGGCAATGCTGGGGATCGTGATCGCAAGCGTGCTGCTCGCACCCGTGGGCGCCGCCGCGGCGCACCGCTGGCCGGTCAAGTGGCTGAAGCGGATTTTCGGGGTATTGTTGCTGGTGTTCGCCACGAGAATGGTCTGGACCCTGAGCTAGCGCCAATAGAAGGGAATAATGAGCGCCGAAAAGTCCGCTCTGCAGTCAATGATTGATGCGCCGGCGCCATCAGCCGACACGCGGCTTCCGGTCGCGCTCATCACCGGCTTCCTCGGCAGCGGCAAGACCACGCTGCTCAATCGCCTGCTGCACCATCCGGCGATGAGCGCCACTGCGGTGGTCATCAATGAATTCGGCGATGTGCCCCTCGACCAGCATTTCATCGAGACTTCCGACGGCGAGATCGTGGTGCTGGCCAACGGCTGTCTTTGCTGCAGCGTGCAGGACGATATCGAAGGCGTGATCGGACGATTGTTCGCGCGGCGCGACCGGGGACCGGTGCCGGCATTCGAGCGCATGGTGATCGAAACCTCGGGCCTTGCCGATCCGGCGCCCATCATGCAGATGCTGCTTAACCAGCCGCTGGTGATGGACAACTTCCGTCTGGACAGTGTGGTGACCCTGGTGGATGCGGTGCACGGTTCAAAACAGATCGCCGAAAACGAAGAAGCTTTCAAGCAAGTGGTGCTGGCCGACCGGCTGGTGCTGACCAAGACGGATCTCTGCGATGCTGGCGCCGTTGCAAGCCTTGGGCGCGAGCTGGCGCGGCTCAATCCCGGCGCCGCGTGCATGGTCGCGATGAACGGAGAACTGCCGCCGGAGCAACTTTTCGGCGCCGGTCGCCTAGATTCGGCTGCCGCCGTGGATCGCTGGGTGGCGCTGGAGAATTTCACGCACCTCGATCACGGCTCCGCTGGCCATGGCGATGCGCAGGCAAGCGAACATGCGCATACCAAAGGAGTCGTGTGCTGCTCGCTCAGTTTTCCCTTATCGTTGCCATGGCGTGAGCTCAACCGCTGGCTGACGGCGTTTCGCATCAAGCACGGCGAGCGCCTGCTGCGGGTAAAGGGCATCGTCGAGCTGGAGGGCGAGGCGTCCCCGGCGGCGCTGCATGGCGTGCATCATGTGTTTCACCCGCCGCTGTTTCTGCCGCATCTGCGCGGCATAGGCCTGCATGGCGCGCGGCTGGTGGTGATCGCGCGCGATCTGAGCGAAGATGAGATCAGCGCGAGCTGGCGCGCTTTTATCGATGAGCGCGCGGCGCTGTCTTCTCATTGACTGTCCTTGAAATGGACTCGCAAGGTGCACGATGATTGATCTTTCCGGCTCGGTGGCCCTCATACCCGGGGCGAGCGGCGGCATGGGACGCGAAGTGGCGCGCATGTTCGCCGAGCACGGCTGCGATGTCGCACTGGGCTTCTATTCGCGCGAGGGCGAGGCCAGGGAAGTGCTCGACTACGCAAAAAGCCTTGGCCGCCGCGCGCGCCTGGAGCGGGTTGATACCACCAGCCTGGACGCTGTGCAGCAGTGGGTCGACAGCATCACCGCCGAATTCGGCAAGATAGATATTCTTGCCAGTTGCGTCGGCGCGCACCTGCCAGAGGGGTTCGGACTGTTCCTGAAGCAGGACCCGAAAACCTGGCACGGAATTATTCAAGCGCAGATGATGTCCTTCATCTACCTGACGCGCGCGGTGCTGCCGCAGATGATCGAACGCAAATCGGGCCGGCTGCTCTCCATCGGTTCCGATTCCGGCAAAGTCGGCGAGAGCGGCGTGGCGGTGGCCACTGCGGGGCACGGCGGGCTGATCGCGTTTGCCAAATCGATCGCCCGCGAAGTCGCACGCGACGGTGTCACCGCCAACATCGTCTGCCCCGGGCCGACCGATGGGCCGGCTTTGGAGAAACTCCGCAGCCAGGGCACCACCGGCTCGCGCATCGTCGAGGAACTGACCAAACGCGTGCCGATGAAGCGGCTGGGGAGCGCGCGCGACATCGCCACGGGCATGCTGTTTCTTGCTTCGAAGGAGGCCGGCTATATCACCGGGCAGGCGCTGAGTGTCAGCGGCGGCCTCGTCATGAACTGAACTTAAGGAAAAAACATGCGCGCAATTGACGTCCATTGCCATCCCTCCACCAAGGAGCATTCGCTCAGCGTCGGCAAATATATGGCGGCGCTGGAGGCCATGCTCGGCCGGCCGATGCGCTCCAAGACCGAGGAGGAAATGGCCGAAGATTTCCGTCGCGACGACGTCTTTGCCATGTTGATTGCCATGGACGCGCAGGCGGAAACCGGCGAAGCCGTGATCACCAACGATTACATCGCCGGACTCACCACGCGCTTTCCCGATGTGTTTCTGCCGGGCTGGGCTGTGGTCGATCCCTGGAAAGGCAAACTCGCGCTGCGGGAACTGGAGCGCGCCATCCGCGACCTGAAGCTCACCGGCACCAAGTGGATGCCGATCATGCAGGGGTTTTACCCGCACGACCACCGCTTCTATCCATTCTGGGATCTGTGCCAGTCGCTGGGGGCGCCGTTGTTGATTCACTGCGGCACCACCGCCATCGGCTCGGGCATGGAGGGCGGGGGTGGTTTGAAGCTTGATTACGCCCGGCCACTGCCGGCAATCGACAATATCGCGGCGGATTTTCCGAAACTCACCATCATCATGGCGCACCCCGCCTGGCCCTGGACCGAAGAGGCCATCGCGATCATGCTGCACAAGACCAACGTGTATATGGATATCTCGGGCTGGCGGCCGAAGTACATCCCGGCGGTGTTGAAAGCCGAAATGAGCCGCAGGCTGCAGGACAAAATTCTCTACGGTTCGGATTACCCGGGCTGGTCGCCGGCGCAAT
>MEQV01000216.1:12909-15430 GCA_001770355.1 Betaproteobacteria bacterium RIFCSPLOWO2_02_FULL_62_17 | reverse complement strand
GCGAGGAACTTCGTGCGCGCGCGCGCCACCGCCATCACCGGCATCGCCGTCGCCTTGTGCGTGGCCTGCTGCGTCGGCCTCAGTCTTTATTTTTCCACCGGTCAGGTGGCTGCCTTCTACTCGCCGGATGCGCAGGTCATCCAGTTGGCGGCGACGCTGCTGGCGGTGGTGGCCGCCTACCATCTGGCCGATTCGGTGCAGGCGGTGGTGATCAATGTGCTGCGCGGGTACAAGCGCGCCCTGGTGCCGATGTTCTGCAATGCTTTCGCGCTGTGGGGATTGGGCCTGGGCGGGGGCTACATGCTTGCGCTGACGCCGGTGGACCTCGCCTGGCTGGGTGTCAGCACCCCGATGGGAGCGAAGGGCTTCTGGATCGCGGCCGTGGGCGCGCTGCTGGTGGCCAATACGCTGGTCTTGCTCTACTTTCTTTACGTCAGTCGCGTGGCCATTCGCACGGCCCGCGCTTCAGCCTGAGAGTTTCTTCTTGTTTCGTTTGCGCGGCGGCTTGCTCGCTTGCGGCGCCAGCAGTTCGGCAATGTACTCGGCGAATTCGTTGGTCGAGGCCATGGTGGAAATGTTACCTGGGGGCGATGGGGGTAACGGGGGAAGAGGGAACTCCCTCTTCCCCTGTTCCGAAGCTTTCTCGTTTTTTGCCAGGTTCTTCCGGCAAAAAACTAATAGCGGTAGTGATCCGCCTTGTACGGGCCTTGCTTGGACACGCTGATGTACTTGGCCTGCGCATCGGTGAGTTCGGTGAGTTGCGCATTGAGTTTCTTCAACTGCAGGCGCGCCACTTTCTCGTCCAGATGTTTTGGCAGCACATAGACGCCGATCGGGTATTTGTTGGAACCCTTCTGCGCTTCGCCCCACAGCTCCATCTGCGCGATGGTCTGGTTGGCGAACGAGGAACTCATCACGTAGGAAGGATGACCCGTGCCGCAACCCAGATTCACCAGGCGGCCTTCGGCCAGCAGGGTGATGCGCTTCTTGTCGGGGAAAATGATGTGATCGACCTGCGGCTTGATGTTCTCCCACTTGTACTGCTTCAGGCTGGCGACGTCGATCTCGTTGTCGAAGTGGCCGATGTTGCAGACGATGGCCTGGTCCTTCATCTTCTTCATGTGCTCATGGGTGATGACATGGTAGTTGCCGGTGCAGGTGACGAAGATGTCGGCCTTGTCGCAGGCGTAATCCATGGTCACCACGCGGTAGCCTTCCATCGCCGCCTGCAGCGCGCAGATCGGGTCGATTTCCGTGACCCACACCTGCGCCGACAGCGCGCGCATGGCTTGCGCCGAGCCCTTGCCCACGTCGCCGTAGCCGGCGATCAACGCGACCTTGCCGGCGATCATCACATCGGTCGCCCGCTTGATGCCGTCCACCAGCGATTCGCGGCAGCCGTAGAGGTTGTCGAACTTGGATTTGGTGACCGAGTCGTTGACATTGATGGCGGGGAAGGCGAGCTTGCCCTCCTTGTGCATCTGGTACAGGCGGTGCACGCCGGTGGTGGTTTCCTCCGACACACCCTTGATCTGCTTGATGCGCTTGGAATACCAGCCGGGTTGCGCGGCGAGGCGCTTTTTGATCGAGGCGAACAGGAATTGTTCTTCCTCGCTGCCCGGTTTGGCGATGACCGCAGGATCGGTCTCGGCACGCGTCCCCAGATGCAGCAGCAGGGTGGCGTCGCCGCCGTCGTCGAGAATCATATTGGCGTGTTTATCCCCCGGCCATTCGAAGATCTTATGGGTGAATTCCCAGTACTCTTCCAGGCTCTCGCCTTTGTAGGCGAAGATCGGCGTGCCGGTGGCGACGATGGCCGAAGCGGCATGATCCTGCGTCGAGTAGATATTGCAGGAGGCCCAGCGCACATCCGCCCCTAAGGCCTTCAGGGTTTCGATCAGCACCGCGGTCTGGATGGTCATGTGCAAAGAGCCCGCGATGCGCGCGCCCTTCAGGGGTTTGGATGCGGCGAATTCCTCGCGGATCGCCATCAGGCCGGGCATTTCGGTCTCGGCAATGGCGATTTCCCTGCGGCCCCAGTCCGCAAGCTTCATGTCTGCTACGTGGTAGTCCTGGCTGGATTTTGGTACGGCGCTCATCTCGCGCCTCCTTTCGATCTAGAGGTTAGCGAGCGCCGTTGAAGGTGACACCTTGAGCCTGGCAACCGCGTCTTTATGGGCCGGCTGTCGCAACGCTCCTCAAGGGAGCCGAATCTTACCTCAACAGACCGCCAGGGAGCCAAATTGTTTAGCCGGTTTTTCGCCCGGGCAGCGGCGTATGTTTGACCGGTGAATCCGCTGGAGATGCCCAGGGGACGGGCATCTTTGAGCGGTTCCGGGTGCGTGCCCTCAATCGACTTTTACACCGACTGCCTTGACCACCTTGCCGTACTTCTCGTAGTCGGCGCGGATCATCGCGCTGAACTCCTCCGGCGTCAGGATCAGCGGCTCGAGCGCGCCGGAGCGGCCGAGCTTTTCCTTGACGTCGGCCGAGCCCAGGGCGATGTTTATCTCGGTGCGCA
>MEQV01000216.1:9922-12870 GCA_001770355.1 Betaproteobacteria bacterium RIFCSPLOWO2_02_FULL_62_17 | reverse complement strand
TTCCGGCGCGGGTTTTGAGCATTTCCATGGTCAGCTGGTGCTGGCTGCCGTTTCCGCCCGAGCCGTAGTTGAGCGGCGGATTCGCTTTTTTCGCGTACTCGATAAATTCCTGAAACGTCTTGAACGGCTGGTCCATGGTCGCCGCGAGGACGAATTCGTTCGACGCCAGCGATGCGACGGGCATCAGGTCGTTCATGGTGTCGAAGCTCATTTTCGAGTAGATGTGCGGATTGATGACGATCTGGCTGTCCGCGCACAGGAGCAGCGTGTAGCCGTCGGGTGCGGCGCGCGCGACGATCTCCCCGGCAATATTGCCATTGGAGCCGGGACGGTTTTCCGCGACCACGGGCTGGCCAAGCGATTGCGTGAGCTTGTCGCCAAGGATGCGCGCCAGGATGTCGGGGGCGCCGCCTGGCGGTATCGACACGAGGATTCTGATCGTCCGGGCCGGCCAGGTCTGGGCGAGTGCCAATGAGGCGAACATTAGTAGTGCCGCAGCCAGCGCAATCCTTTTCATTGGATAACTCCTTTGGCTTTCGCCTTCGTGAGATAAAAGCGCCACATCTTGGCGATCACTTCGGGTGCGAGATCCTGGCCTCGGCCAGATCCGCGCATCACTATATATCGATGCACAGCTTGGGAATATATTACGTCAGAGCCATGACCCCAGGCAGCCGGGGCAATAAAAAAGCCGGCGTAATGCCGGCTTTTTGATCGCCAGGCTTACAAACTCAGGCGGTCGCGGTGGCCCTCTTCACGCCGGCATCCGCGGCAAGCGCTGCGGCCTTGTCGGTGGCTTCCCAGGTGAACTCCGGTTCGTCGCGGCCGAAGTGTCCGTAGGAGGCGGTCTTTTCGTAGATCGGGCGCAGCAGGTTCAGCATCTGGATGATGCCCTTGGGGCGCAGATCAAAATGCTTTTGCACCAGTTCGGAGATCTTTTCGTCCGAAACCTTGCCGGTGCCGAAGGTCGTGACCATTACCGAGGTGGGTTTGGCCACGCCGATGGCGTAGGACAGCTGCACCTGGCACTTGCTGGCGAGGCCGGCGGCAACGATGTTCTTGGCAACGTAACGCGCGGCGTAGGCTGCCGAGCGGTCGACTTTAGAGGGGTCCTTGCCCGAGAAGGCGCCGCCGCCATGGGGCGCGGAACCGCCGTAGGTGTCGACGATGATTTTGCGCCCGGTCAGGCCGCAATCGCCCTTGGGCCCGCCGATCACGAAGCTGCCGGTCGGGTTCACCAGATACTTGATTTGGGTCTTCACCAGGTTCTTCGGGAGCACCGGCTTGATCACCTGTTCGATGATCGCTTCCTCAATCTGCTTGTAGTCCATGCCCGGGGTGTGCTGGGTAGAGAGCACCACGGTCTCGATTGCCTCGGGTCTGCCGTCGGTATAGCGCAGCGTGACTTGCGATTTCGCATCCGGGCGCAGCCAGGGCAGGCGCCCGTCGCGGCGCAATTCTGATTGGCGCTCGACCAGACGGTGCGCGAGATGAATTGCCAACGGCATGTATTGCGGCGTTTCGTCGCAGGCGTAGCCGAACATCAGGCCCTGGTCGCCGGCGCCCTGGTCGAGGTCAAGTCCCTTGCCTTCGTCAACACCTTGCGCGATGTCCTGCGATTGTTCGCCGTAAGCCACGATCACCGTGCAGGTGGAGGTGTCAAAGCCGATGGCGGGGTCGGTATAGCCGATGCGGCGGATGGTCTTGCGCGCCACTTCGTCGAAGTTGACGCGCGCGCCCGTGGTGATTTCACCGGCGAGCACCACCAGGTTGTCTTTAACCAGGGTCTCCGCGGCGACCCTGGAGCGTTTGTCCTGGGCTAAAATTGCGTCAAGCACTGCGTCCGAAATCTGGTCGGCAACCTTGTCCGGATGCCCTTCGGAAACCGATTCGGAAGTAAATTGAAAGCTGCTCATGGTTTGTTTTCCCGGCTGGTGTAATTCGAACAAGAAACCCCAAAAGGGCGCGAATTCTAGCACGCTCCCTTACCCCTCCCAACCCACTCGTTTCCCAAAGCGATGATTGGGATTCTGCGGTGGGTGGCGCGCCTTCCACTGCCGCTGCTGCATGCTGTTGGGATCGTATTGGGCTGGATCGTTTACGCGTTTTCGCCGCGTTTTCGCCGCTATCACTCGGGTAACCTGCTTCAGGCCGGGTACGCTGGCGCGGCGTTGCGCCGCAAGGCCGTTGGCGAAACCGGCAAGGCCGTGCTGGAGCTGCCGGCAATCTGGCTCTTGCCGCATCAGCAATCCGCGGCGCTGGTTCGGGAAATCATTGGCTGGGAGTTGATCGAGAGCGCCATGGCGCAAGGCCGCGGCCTGATTCTGCTTACACCGCACCTGGGATGCTGGGAAGTGTCGGCACAGTATTTCAGCCTGTGCTATCCGTTTACGGTTCTGTACAGTCCGCCAAAGGTGCAGGCACTCGATTCGGTGATGCGCGCCGGTCGTGATCGCGCGACCATGAAAAGCGTCCCTGCCGATCTTACCGGCGTGCGCAGCTTATATCGGGCGTTGCAGCGAGGCGAGGCAATCGGCATTCTTCCCGATCAGGTGCCAGGCGGCGGCGAGGGCGAGTGGACAGAATTTTTCGGCCGCGCGGCCTACACCATGACGCTTGTCATGCGCATGGCGCGCGCACGCCATGCACCGGTGTTGATGGCTTTCGCTGAACGCCTGCCGCGCGGGGCGGGGTATCGCATCCGGGTGGAATCCCTGCCTGCCGCGGCGCCCGAAGAATCCCCCGAGCGCAACATGAACCGCGCCCTGGAGGCGTTCATTCGCAGCTGCCCGGAGCAGTATCTGTGGGCCTACAACCGCTATAAAGTACCGGCCGGCGTGTCAGCGCCGCAAGCGAATACGCTCGCTGTCAACGCGTCGGCATGAGAATACCGTTTGCGGATATTTGCGGAACCGGCGCCGTGCTGCCGGCGTGCCCGGCATGATCGC
>MEQV01000216.1:9822-9907 GCA_001770355.1 Betaproteobacteria bacterium RIFCSPLOWO2_02_FULL_62_17 | reverse complement strand
CATCGGCGCGCTGCTGGGTTCGTTGTTGCACCTGTTTGCGCGCGAACGGCGTGAAGTCTGCCATGCCAATCTCGCGCGCTGCATG
>MEQV01000216.1:0-9754 GCA_001770355.1 Betaproteobacteria bacterium RIFCSPLOWO2_02_FULL_62_17 | reverse complement strand
TCTTGAGCGGGGCCTGCTGTGGTGGGCGCCGCGCCAGCGTGTTATTGAAATAATCCGCGTCACCGGGGTCGAGAATATCGAGCGCTTGCGGGGCCGGCCGGTAATCCTGTTTGCGCCGCATTTTCTCGCGCTGGACGCGGGGTTCACGCGGCTTTCCTGCGAGTTTGACCTTGCCGCCATCTATGCCAGGCAGAAAAGCGAGCCGATGAATGCCGTGCTGCTCAAGGGGCGCACGCGCTTTGGGCGTCAGCAGATGTTTTCGCGGCAGGAGGGCGTGCGCGCCGCGCTATTGGCACTGCGCCAGGGCGCGCCGCTTTACTATCTGCCTGATCAGGACTATGGGCTGCGCGATGCGGTATTCACGCCGTTTTTCGGGGTGCTGGCGGCCACCATTACGGGGCTTTCGCGGCTGGCCCGGCTTGCCAAGGCGCGTGTCGTGCCCTGCGTGACGCGCATGCTGCCGGGCGGACAGGGATACGAACTGCGGTGCTATCCGCCCTGGGAGGACTTTCCGTCAGGCGACGACGCCGCGGACGCCAGGCGCATGAACGCTTTCATAGAAGAGCGGGTGCTGGAAATGCCCGCCCAGTACAACTGGGCGCACAAGCGTTTCAAGACCCGGCCACCGGGGGAGGCGCCGTTCTACGCCGCCGGGGCGGCAGAACGGTAAGCGCGATGGCAAATGTCCGCACCAAAACTGCCGTGATTTGTCGGCCGTAATTTGTAGCTCGTTATTTGTATTATGCTCGCCAGCCTATGAGCAACGAACCCTCACCGGGCGAAGCGTATTTCCGCTGGTACTACCACAACAATATCTGGAAAGACCTGAATTACCGCGGGGTGCGGACGCTGAAAACGCCTTCCGATATGTGGAACTACCAGGAGATCATCTGCTCCCGGGGCGTTGCATGGGTGATCGAAACGGGCACGCGGCATGGCGGTTCGGCGCTTTTCTTCGCCGACCTGTTGCAGAACCAGGGTGCCGAGGGCGATGTCATCACCGTGGATATTTCGCATGCCGAGCTGCAGGTCAAATCGCATGCGCACATCCGTTTCGTGCTGGGCGACAGTGCTTCGCCGGAAGTGGTTAAGACGGTCACCCGCATGTTGCCGGCGGACCGAGCACCCCTGTTCATGATTCTCGACTCGGACCATGCCAAAGGGCATGTGTTGCGCGAACTCGATGCCTGGGTGCCGGTTTTGCGCAGTGGTGACTACCTGGTCGTCGAAGATACCTGTGTCAATGGGCATCCGGTACGGGCGGATTTCGGCCCGGGCCCTTGGGAGGCGGTCGGGGAGTATCTCGCCGCCAATCCCGGCAAGCTCCTGCACGATGCGGCACGTGAAAGAAAATTCGGCTTCACCGCCGCGCCGCGGGGCTTCTTTGTCAAGCTGTGAACAGGCCGTAAAATCGCGATATGAAAAACGAAAATACCCACGGCAATCCCAATGAGGACGAAATTCGCGCGCTTCTGCTGCGTGCAAAAACCATCGCGGTAGTGGGCTTTTCGCCGAAACCCCACCGGGCGAGTCACAACGTGTCGCGCCAGATGCAACGCATGGGCTATCGCATCATTCCGGTACGGCCCGGCATCGCCGACGGCCTGGGCGAGACCGCCTATCCCGACCTCGCTTCGGTACCCGATGCCATCGATATCGTCGATGTGTTCCGGGCGAGCGAAAAGACCACTCCGGTGTTCGAGGAATGCCTGCGCCTGGGTCTCCCGACCATCTGGTTGCAGGATGGCGTGGTCAATGAGGAAGCCGCGGCGCGGGCGCGTGCCGCGGGCATGACGGTGATCATGGACCGCTGCGTGCTGCGCGACTACACACGGCTGTGCGGGTGATGCCCGCGATTCGCCCATGCGGGCGCGAACCGGCCCTGTGCGCGTGAAGCTCAGGTTCACAAAAATGCATGGCGCCGGTAACGATTTTGTCGTGATCGATGGCGTCCGCCAAAGTGTGGCGCTCGCTCCGGATCAGATCCGGCGCATTGCCGACCGGCACCGCGGCGTGGGCTGTGATCAGGTGTTGATTGTCGGGGCGCCGCGCTCAAGCGAAGCCGATTTCAGCTACCGGATTTTCAATGCCGACGGTGGCGAGGTGGAGCAATGCGGCAATGGCGCGCGTTGCTTTGTGCGCTTCGTGCGCGAGCAGGGTCTCACCGACAAGAATGAAATCCGGGTCGAGACGCTTTCCGGACTGATCGCCCCGAGGCTTGAGGCCGATGGCGAGGTGACAGTGAACATGGGGCCGCCTGTCTTCGAAGCCGGCAGGATTCCGTTTTTGTCGCCTGGCGGCGCGCTGGTTGAGGAAATCGACATTGCCGGTGTCGGCGTAATGATCACTGCCTTGTCGATGGGGAATCCGCATGCGGTGCAGGTGGTGCATGATGTGGATGCCGCGCCGGTCACCTCGCAGGGGCCCGTGCTGGAGAGGCACGCGCTGTTTCCCCGGCGCGTCAATGCCGGCTACATGCAGGTGATCGACAGGCAGCGCATCCGTCTGCGTGTCTGGGAGCGCGGCGCCGGCGAAACGCTTGCCTGCGGCACCGGGGCATGCGCTGCGGCGGTGGCGGGAATCCGGCGTGGATTGCTGGTTTCGCCGGTATGCGTGAGCACACGCGGCGGCGATTTGACCATACGCTGGGATGGCTCGGAGAATGATCTAAACTGCGCGGTGTGGATGACCGGACCGGCCGTCACCGTGTTCGCGGGGGAACTGGATCTTGACCGACTACCATGAGCGCCCAGGTCACGGCTCCGACAGCAAACTGAAAAGGCCCAAGCAAGATGAATCCAGATGACGTTGCCCAATATTTGCAGGACAACCCCGCTTTCTTCGATGACTACGCCGACGTACTGGCCCGGATCCAGTTACCGCATCCGCATGGCGGGCATGCGATCGGACTGGCCGACCGGCAAGTGCTGAATTTGCGGGAAAAGCACCGCGCGCTCGAGGCCAAGCTCGCGGAACTGCTGCAGTTCGGCGAGGAGAATGACGCAATCAGCGAAAAAATGCACCGGCTGGGACTTGCCCTGCTTGCTGCGTCTTCCCGCGATGCGCTGCTTTGGGCCCTGAATTTCAATCTGCGCGAGGATTTCGCGATTCCCCATGTCGCCACGCGCCTCTGGGGGATGCGGCCGCGCGAACTCGATGCCGGCGCCGAGGTATACGGGGAAGTCAGCGATGAGCTCAAGCACTACGCGGCCTCGCTTGCCCAGCCTTATTGCGGCGCGAACAACAATGCCGAGTCCGCGCGCTGGTTTGGCGAGGCTGCCGCTCAGGTCCGTTCGGCGGCCTACATTCCTTTGCGTGAATCCGTCGCGGCCGCGGGCTCGGGGGCGTGCGTTGGCATGCTCGCGCTGGGCAGCGAGGACGCCGCGCGCTTTTATGCCGAGATGGGTACGCTCTATCTCACGCGACTGGGCGAATTGGCCAGCGCCGGGCTGACGCGGTTTGTCTAAGCAGGTTCGGCTTTCATGGCAGCCGCGCACCAAGACGACCCGCGGCGCGCGACGGTGGCGGCGTATCTTGATCATCTCGCGAACCAACGGCGCCTGGCCGCGCATACGCTGCGCAATTACCGCCACGCCATCGATGCGCTGCTCGCGCTCAACCCGGGCATGCCGCTCGATGCATTGTTGAATCCCGCCGTGCGCCGCTCGGTCGCGCAGTTGCATTCGCAGGGATTGTCCGGGCGAACCCTGGCGCAAATGCTCTCTGCCTGGCGCGGTTTGTATGACTGGCTGGTCCGCCACCACGGCTTCTCGGCCAATCCTTGCATGGGAATCCGCGCACCCAAAGCGCCCAGGCAGTTGCCGAAGTCTCTGTCGCCGGATGCCGCGGCTCAGTTGCTGAATGCGGTGCCGGCGGATGGCGCCGAAATTCGCGACAAGGCGATGTTCGAGCTCCTGTACTCCTCAGGCTTGCGCTTGGCCGAACTGGTGAGCCTGGATCTGTCGCACGCGCGGGAGATTACCGCGCAGGGAGAAGTGACCGTGACCGGCAAGGGCGGCAAGACGCGCACGGTTCCGGTAGGCAAGGCGGCTCGCGCCGCCATGGAGCAGTGGTTGAAGACGCGCGCGACGCTTGCCGGGACCGACGAGCCCGCGCTGTTTGCAGGGGCGCGCGGCGCACGCATCGCGCCGCGCGTGGTCCAGGACCGGCTCGGCCGCTGGGCAAAAAAATGCGGCCTCGGCGTCAGGGTTCATCCGCATGTGCTGCGGCATTCGTTTGCTTCGCATCTGCTGCAATCCAGCGAGGATCTGCGCGCGGTGCAGGAGATGCTGGGCCACGCCAGCCTGTCGACCACGCAGGTGTATACCAGCCTGGATTTCCAGCACCTTGCCAAGGTCTACGACGCGGCGCATCCCAGAGCCAAAAAAAAATGAACGCGAACAAATGACTGCGATCGGTCCGCAAGATCTCTTTCGCGCATTTTTCAAAATCGGCATCCAGGGATTCGGCGGCGTGCTGCCTTGGGCGCGGCGGGTGCTGGTCGAGGAAAGAAAATGATGAGTTTTCCGCGACGCGAGCCCCGGCACCGCAGCGGCGCGCGGCGTCGTGTAGGGCGCCCGGGTGGCGGTCTGATTCTGCCGGCGCAAACCGGTTCGGCGCCCAGGCTCGTTCTCAAGCCGGGGCGGGAACATTCAGTGGAGCGGCGCCATCCCTGGGTGTTTTCCGGTGCTGTCGCCGCATTGGCGGGCGAGGCGGCTCCGGGCGGTACCGTTGCCCTGCAGTCCGCCGACGGGTATTTTTTGGGCTGGGCCGCATACAACCCGCATTCCCAGATTCGAGCGCGGGTCTGGAGCTTCGAGCAGAGCGAATTCCCCGATGATTTATGGCTGCGCGAGCGCATCGCGCGCGCGATTGAGCGACGTCGCCAATCGATTTCAATCGATGTCACCGATGCCATGCGTCTGGTGCATGCCGAATCGGATGGCTTGCCGGGATTGATCGTCGATTGTTATGCGGACACGCTGGTGCTGCAGCTGTCGACCGCGGGCGCCGACAAGCGCCGCGCTGCGATCGTCAACGTCCTTGCCGATCTGACCGGCTGCGCGCGGATCTTCGAGCGGTCCGACGCGGATACCCGTGCGCTCGAGGGTTTGCCGGAGCGTACCGGCGCGCTTTTTGGCGGCGCGCCGCCCGGGGAAATTGAAATCCGCGAGCATGGCCTGCGTTTTGCGGTGGATGTGGTCGGCGGGCAGAAAACCGGCTTCTATCTGGACCAGCGCAACAACCGGGCCCGGGTGCAGGCGCTGGCGTCGGACCGGGAAGTGTTGAATTGCTTTTCGTTCACCGGCGCTTTCTCGATTGCGTGCGTGGCGGGCGGGGCGCAAAGCGTTTTGTCGATCGACAGCTCGGCCGCCGCGCTGGAACAGGCGCGGCGCAATGCATCGCTCAACCGCATGGACCCCGCCCGATTCGAATGGATGCAGGCGGATGCCTTTCAGGCGCTGCGTACGCTGCGCGATCAGGCGCGGGAGTTTGACTTGATCGTGCTCGATCCGCCGAAGTTCGCGCCGACCGCAAAGCATGCGCCGGCAGCGGCGCGCGGCTACAAGGACATCAACATGGGCGCCATGCGCTTGTTGCGCCGCGGCGGCCTGCTGGCGACATTCTCATGTTCGAGCGGCGTTTCCGAGGACCTGTTTCACAAGATCGTCGCGGGCGCGGCGGCCGACGCGGGCATGTCGGCGACGCTTCTGGACTGGTTTCACGCAGCGCCGGATCATCCCAGCCTGCTGGAATTTCCCGAGGGGGACTATCTCAAAGGTTTGCTGCTGCGCAGGCAATAACGCTGGTTCGGGTCGAAGTAAAGGGCTGCCCGGGCCGCGTGGCGCAGTACCCCGGCGCTTCGCCCTGCTTGAAGGCCATCCCGAATATTGTATTGATCTCACAACTATTTGATTATATTGTTAATTTTTAAATGCAAGAGCGATTGAGAGCCCTTTGGGTGGTCTGATTGCATCGCGGCGCCGACCTGATTACACTGTCGCCCCTCGCAGTGGCGTTACGTTGGGCGCAGCACCGGGACCGGGGCTCGCCAATAGCGGTTGCGTTTCAAGTGCTGACGCTGTGGTTCTTGGAAATCAGCGCTTGCACGGAGAAGGTGTAATGGAACAGGAAAATATGGTGCCGGTTACGATCCTGACGGGGTTTCTCGGCAGCGGCAAGACCACGCTCCTCAATCGTATTCTCAAAGAAGACCACGGTTACCGCATCGCGGTCATCGAGAACGAGTTCGGCGAAACAGGGGTCGACAACGAAATCCTGATCGACAGCGGCGACGAGCAGATTGTCGAGATGAACAACGGCTGCATTTGCTGCACCGTGCGCGGCGATCTCATCCGCATTCTTGGCGACCTGCGCGAGCGGCGCGATTCCGGCAAGCTGAAATTCGACCGTGTCGTCATCGAAACCACCGGCATGGCCAATCCCGGGCCGGTGGCGCAGACCTTCTTTCTTGACGAATCCATCGGTAATTATTATCTTTTGGACAGCGTGTTAACGCTGGTCGACGCGAAGCACGCGCAGAAGCAACTGGATGATTTTGACGAGGCACAGGAGCAGGTGGGGTTTGCCGACCGTATTCTGATGAGCAAGACCGATCTGGTAAGCGAAGACGAGCAGGAGTCGCTGCGCAAGCGCCTGGTACGCCTTAATCCGCGGGCGCCGATCCGAAAGGTTCATTTTGGCAATGCGCCGGTAGGCGAGATTCTCGATATCCGCGGATTCAATCTGAACGCGACCCTGGAAATCGATCCGGATTTCCTGGAGGACGCCGCGCACGACCACGACGAGCATGTGCGTTCCTTCGTGTTTCGCTCGGATCAGCCCTTTGACGGGGTCAAGCTTGAGGAATTTCTTTCCGGACTGACACAAGTCTACGGTCCGGATATGCTGCGTTATAAAGGTGTGCTATATCTCAAAGACAACGCGCATCGCGTAGTTTTCCAGGGCGTCCATCAGTTGATGGGCGGCGACATGGGTAAGCCTTGGGGCGAGAGCGAAAAGCGCGCAAGTGTCATGGTATTTATTGGGCGAAACTTGCCCGAAGATCTGTTCGTAAAGGGGCTGGAGCAATGTCTCGAATCATCGCAGTAAAAACGTCGGCGAAGGCCATTCCGGCCCGCGCCACTGTCAAACCCGCGGGAAAAGTCGCGGCTAAGGCGGCGCCAAAGAACGCGGCGCCGCAGCGCGCAGGACCTGAAAGGGTTGCCTCCAATGGTCTGACGGAGTCCGCGTTGCGTAAAGCGCCGGCGTCCGAATATATGAATCCCGCGCAGCTGACTTTCTTCCGGGAAATGCTTGTCGCGAACCAAAAGGAGCTGATCGAAAACGCCGGCGTGACATCCGAGCATCTTCGCGAGCACGAGGTCGAGCCGGACCCTACCGATCAGGCGACCATCGAAGAAGAATACGCGCTTGAGTTGCGCGCCCGCGACCGGGAACGCAAACTGCTTAAGAAGATTGAACAGTCGCTGCGCCGTATTGACGATGGCACTTACGGCTGGTGCGAGGAGACCGGTGAACCGATCGGCATTCCGCGCTTGCTGGCCCGTCCCACGGCGACCCTGACCATCGAGGCGCAGTCGCGCCGCGAACTCAAGCAAAAGCTTTACGGGGACTAGTCAAGCTCTATGGTTCCAGTGTGCGGCACGTTGGCTCGGCGACGTGCCGGATCGGCGGCGCAGCGGCGTTTCGTTCCGCACCGCGATTACCGCAAATTCCGAATTCTGTCGCCTTAGGGCAGGGACGCATGGAGCAGTTCCACGGAACCACTATTCTTTCGGCGCGCCGCGACGGCAAAGTTGCCTTGGGCGGCGATGGCCAGGTTACGCTGGGTAACATTGTGATCAAGGCCAGCGCGCGCAAGGTGCGCCGCCTGTATGGCGAGCGCATCCTTGCCGGCTTTGCCGGTGGCACTGCCGATGCATTCACCTTGTTCGAACGCTTCGAGGCCAAGCTGGAAAAGCATCAGGGCAATCTGGTGCGTTCGGCCGTGGAACTCGCCAAGGATTGGCGTACAGACCGGGTGCTGCGCCGCCTGGAGGCCATGCTCGCGGTCGCCGACAAGGAGTCCTCGCTGATTATCACCGGACTGGGCGATGTGCTCGAACCGGAGTTGGGACTGCTTGCCATCGGCTCCGGGGGGCCGTATGCGCAATCGGCGGCGCGCGCATTGCTTGAAAACTCCCAGCTTTCGGCCGAGGAGGTGGTGCGCAAGTCACTGGAAATCGCCGCGGACCTGTGTATTTACACCAATCGCAGCATCGTCATTGAGACACTGGAATAGGCGCGTGGCCGGCCGGTTCACGCAGACGCAATGAGCGGTTATTCATCAATGACTCCGCGGGAAATTGTCCTGGAACTGGACAAGAATATCGTTGGCCAGTCACAGGCAAAAAAGGCGGTGGCGATTGCGCTGCGCAATCGATGGCGCCGCCAGCAGGTTGCCGAGCCGCTGCGGCAGGAGATCACCCCGAAAAACATCCTGATGATCGGGCCGACGGGAGTGGGCAAGACCGAGATCGCGCGCCGGCTGGCGCGGCTGGCTGACGCGCCTTTTATCAAGGTAGAAGCTACAAAATTCACGGAAGTTGGCTACGTCGGGCGCGACGTAGACACGATCATCCGCGATCTCGCCGAGATCAGCATCAAGCAGACCCGCGAGTCGGCGAAACAGAAAGTCAGGTCGCAGGCCGAGGATGCGGCTGAAGATCGCGTGCTGAATGCCCTGTTGCCTCCCGCGCGCGAAACCGGATTCGCCGCCGCGGAGGCGCGAACCGAGGAATCCACGACGCGGCAGAAATTCCGAAAGAAGCTGCGTGAAGGCGAGTTGGACGATCGCGAAATTGAGATTGAAGTGGCCGCGCCCACCGCGCAAATGGAGATACTCGCGCCACCGGGCATGGAAGAATTGACGCAACAGATTCAGGGCATGTTCCAGAATTTCTCCGGGAGCCGCCACAAGACAAAGAAGATGCGCATTCAGGATGCCTACCGGGTGCTGGTCGACGAAGAGGCCGCGCGCCTGGTCAATGACGACGATCTGCGCGCGCATGCCCTGGCGAATGTCGAGCAGAACGGGATTGTTTTTCTCGACGAAATCGACAAGATCACCTCGCGCGGAGAAACAGCGGGAGCCGAAGTTTCCCGGCAGGGCGTACAGCGCGACCTTCTGCCTTTGGTCGAGGGAACGACGGTCACCACCAAGTACGGACCGATACGCACCGATCACATCCTGTTCGTCGCGAGCGGCGCGTTTCATCTGGCCAAGCCTTCCGATTTGATTCCCGAGATGCAGGGGCGCTTTCCCATTCGCGTGGAATTGAAATCGCTTACCGTCGAGGATTTCGAACGCATACTCACCGCAACGGATGCTTGCCTCACGCGCCAGTACCAGGCGATGCTGGCCACCGACAATGTGGAGCTTGAGTTCACGACCGAAGGCATCCGCCGCCTTGCGGAGATCGCCTGGTCGGTGAACGAGAAGACCGAGAACATTGGCGCGCGGCGGCTCTACACTGTCATGGAACGCTTGCTGGAGGAAGTGTCATTCGAAGCCGGCCGGCGCGAGAAGGTACGCATGGTCATCGACGCTGCCTATGTCGATGCCAGGCTGAAGGAATTGGCCGGCAGCGAGGATCTGGCGCGTTACGTCCTGTAAGGCTTGACGGTCTCCTGCGAATCCCCTTGTTGCGCCACCAGGAACGCAAGGCAATCGGGGCAATAGCAGTTGGCC
>MEQV01000215.1:9687-9881 GCA_001770355.1 Betaproteobacteria bacterium RIFCSPLOWO2_02_FULL_62_17 | reverse complement strand
CTGGATCAAGGTGATTTGACGGAGAATCATTCTCGGAAACAAGATGATTCTTCTCAACGCTTGATGTTGCGCTCCGCAAGCCACTGTACGGTCGCCGTGCCGCCCGAGGATTTATTTGCGCGCGACCGCTGTCCGACCTTCCAGGCATGTCCATAGACAATCTCGAATGTTGCCTCGATACGCGCGTCCTCTGC
>MEQV01000215.1:9500-9627 GCA_001770355.1 Betaproteobacteria bacterium RIFCSPLOWO2_02_FULL_62_17 | reverse complement strand
CCGATGCAACATCGCATTGGTCTGGCCACTGCGGTGAAGCTCGCGGACCATGGGCTCCACCTCGGAGTAGGTGTATACGAGCTTTTCCATATCCATGACCGGCTCGGCAAATCCACTGGCGAGCAAC
>MEQV01000215.1:5640-9383 GCA_001770355.1 Betaproteobacteria bacterium RIFCSPLOWO2_02_FULL_62_17 | reverse complement strand
AATCCGCCTTCCTTGAGTACCCGATGAAACTCGCGAAAGGCCAGGCCCACGTCCTGCACCCATGCCAAGGCGAGATTCGACCAGACCATATCGATGCTCGCGTCGGCGACCGGCAGGGAATCGATGTCGCCGCAAACGAGTCGGTTCGTGCCAAAACCCAGAGCGAGTTTTGCGCGTTTCAGCAGCGGTGCTCCGCGACGCGCCGCCTTCACCATTGAAAGCGAGGCATCCATGCCGGTTATGGTGGCGGATGGAAAACGTTTGGCAAGCAATGGCGCCGCCGGCGCGCTCCCGCACCCCGCATCCAGTACATGGCTCGGCTCCAGGCGGACGTAATCGAGCCGCGCAGACATGCGCCGGGCAATCTCGGCGGCGACTACGCGCTCATCGCCCCCGCTGCTCGCCGCGCGCTCAAAAGCACACCGAACCGCCTTGAGGTCAAGGCGCTCACCTGGCGCATTCGCGCTTTTTCCGGCAATGGGTGAACTCATTGGTGCAACGCAATGGAAACCATGGGCTGGATTATCGACCCTGTTTATACCACCGCCACTTTTGGCCCATGGCACCGCACCCGCTTTTTTGCGCGACGATGCACCATAGCGTTTCGTCTTGTCCTGAATGCCGCGTCCGTCGTCAGCCAAAAACCGGGGTGTTCGTTTTATATCTCACGTCTCATCGCGGGAATAGCGAGCGGACGCCGGCAAACGCGGGAGTACGCCAAAATGATTCGCGCCGATCTGGCCAGGCTTGGCCGCAATCTGTTCACCCAAGACTGTCTGCTTTGTACTGGTGCCAGCGCGGAACCTCCCATATGTGACAGCTGTATCCGGAATCTGCCGGTCCTTAAGGAGGTTTGCCCGGTTTGCGCTTTGCCCAGCCCACGGGAGCAGGTATGCGGCAGGTGTCTGGCGCAGCCGCCACATTTCAGTCGCACCCTGGCCGCTTGGACTTATGACTTTCCGCTGGACCGGTTGGTCCAGGCGTTCAAATTTCACCACCGCCTTGAACTCGCGCCATGGTTTGCCAGATCGCTTGCGAGGCGACTGGACTTGCCAAGTCCCTTGATCATCGCCATGCCGTTGCACCGGACTCGATTGGCTGAACGTGGGTTCAACCAGGCGCTGGAGATCGCCAAGCACGTCGCAGATTTCGCCGGCGGCAAACTGCTGCATTCCGCCGTTCACAAGCGCCGCGAGACCCTGCTCCAATCCGAATTACCGCTTGAAGCTCGGGCAAGAAATGTGCGTGACGCGTTTCATTGCACAGAGTCCTTTAACGGAACTGCGGTGGTTGTCGTCGATGACGTAATGACTACGGGGGCGACACTGAATGAACTGGCAAGGATATTGAAGCAGGCTGGCGCCGGCCGGGTGACCAACCTGGTGGTTGCGCGAACCTTACCCCCCGGGGAGCGTCGCGCGCCCCTGCGACAGGGAGTGCGTTAACCGACAAACGCACGGTCGCCGGACCGCGCCGGGTTGAGCAGGCGAGTCCTGCCTGGATCAACGGCTTGCAAGACGTCATGCGACTTGGGATGCTCGCGGCCTTGATCGTTCGGGGAACGCGTTTCTGCGCCACATACGATGTTCGATATCGTCCTCTACCAACCGGAAATTCCGCCGAACACCGGCAATATCATGCGCATCGCGGCAAACACCGGATGCCGTCTGCATCTGGTCCGACCGATGGGATTTCAATTGAACGACCGCGTGCTCAAGCGCGCCGGAATGGATTACCGCGAGATCGCGAGTGTGACTGAGCATGCTTGCTGGGAAGACCTGGTATCGGCCATGTCCGGACGGCGCATGTTCGCCTTGTCCACGCACGGCACTGGCGTCTATGCGGAACAAAAGTTCCGCATCGGAGACGTATTCGTGTTCGGGCCGGAAACCCGTGGATTGCCGCCCGGCATACTGGATTTGTTTCCGCTTGAGAGGCGCCTGCGTTTGCCGATGAATGCCGCGAGTCGCAGCCTCAATCTCGCAAACTGTGTTGCCGTCGTGATCTACGAAGCCTGGAGGCAGAACGGCTTTGCCTTGTCTGGCCAGGAATGAATGGCAAGCGCAATCAGCTTTCCAGCTTCGGATCTCGAGCAAGCAGTTCGCGCAATGCAACAGCCGCGGTCTTGCGCTCGAACAGTACCTCGCATACCGCCTGCGTGATGGGCATTTCGACCCGATGCTGGATCGCGATGCGTCGCACTTCCCTGGCCGAGTAAACACCCTCGGCGACATGCCCGAGCCGTTCAAGAATCTGCTCCAGACTTTCACCTCGCGCAAGCTGGAGACCGACGCTGCGATTTCGCGACAGATCGCCGGTGCAGGTCAGTATGAGATCGCCCGCTCCGGCCAGTCCCATGAAGGTCTCGGGCCTGCCACCCAGGCGCGTGCCTAGCCTCGCAATCTCCGCCAGACCGCGGGTGATCAGCGCGGCCCTTGCGTTCATCCCTAACGCCATGCCGTCGCAAATACCGGTTGCGATGGCCATGACATTCTTGATGGCCGCCGCGATTTCCACGCCGATAACATCCTCGGAATAATAGAAACGCAATGTCGTCTGATGCAAGGCAAGCGCCATGCGGCGCGCGAATTCAGAATCACGCGACGCCAGGACCAGGGCTGTGGGCTGAGCGCGCGCCACTTCCAGGGCAAAGCTGGGCCCGGACAGCACCGCGCAACGCGTATCCGCGGGCAGCTCCGCCGCCACGATTTCGTGAGGCAGGCGCGCGCTATCCCGTTCAAAGCCCTTGCAGGCCCAGATCACCGGTAATCGAGGGGCAAGCACCGCAAGCCTGCGCAATATTTCCCGCATGGCCGACGTCGGGGTCGCGATCATGACCAGTTCCGCGCGCGACAGGCTTGCGTGCATATCCGATTGAATCGTGATGCCGGCCGGCAACCCGATGCCGGCCAGATAACGCGAATTTGTGCGGGAGTCTTGAAGCGCCGCGGCGTGAACCGGATCGCGCGTCCAGAGATTTATCGCGTGTCGTTGCGAGCAGGCAACCGCAAGAGCCGTGCCCCACGCGCCTGCCCCGAGAACGCAAATATTCAACGCCCGCCACCCCGGTTTTCAGAGACCCCAGACATCCTTGATACGCAAGAACCCGCTTTGCCCGTCGCGATGGCGTACCCGTGCCCAGCCATCGGTGCCGACTTCGGACAGTTCCAGGGTAACACCCTGCCGCGCGCGAAAAACCAGCGGCTCGCGCTCACCCGCTGCGCGGCGCACATCGGCCACCGGTACCGTCACCACGACGGTGCGGCGGTCGGACAGGGATTTGCGCTCCACCCAGAGCAAATCGCCTGAGGGATCACGCACCTTGACCCAGTTGTCCACGATCACCATCGCCTCGACCGGGTAATCGCGGGATACCACGAATAGTTTTTTGGCCTTCACCGATGGGGCGTCGTACATCACGGTGCCATTGTCCGCGACCGATTTGAAATCCGCGCCCGATGCCGGCACCGCGACCACGGCGATGAGCATCGACACGGAAATCCTTGTCAACCGGCGGGCCTTTTCAATGTGCAATTTCGATCCTTGAACTCTGCTGCTCGGCGAGGCGTTGCTGATATATCCCGTCAAAATTCACCGGCGCCAGCAACACCGGCGGGAACCCGGCGCGATTGATGATATCCGAGATGGTTTCGCGGGCGTAAGGAAACAGGACATTGGGGCAAACCGTCGCGACAATCGGTTCGAGATCGGCCTGCGACAGATTGCGAATCTGAAAAATGCCG
>MEQV01000215.1:0-5628 GCA_001770355.1 Betaproteobacteria bacterium RIFCSPLOWO2_02_FULL_62_17 | reverse complement strand
GACTTTTGCCGTGACCGTGACGGTCACGGTCACCTCGTAAAGCCCCTCTTCAATCTGAATCACACCCTGGGCAAGCTGCACCTCGATTTGCGGCGTTTCGGCCTGAAGAAATATCTGTGGAGCGCCCGGCACTTCAAGCGACAGGTCCTTGACGTAAATCTTTTCGATGCTGAATACCGGCTGCTGCTCACTCACGGGAGAACTCCTCGGAAAAAATTAGGTACCGCGGACCAAGACCTGTCCGATCTTCCGTGCGCGACAATCGGACTTTCTGCCGCAGCCGATCGGAGACAGTCCCGGGCTGTCCCGCGCGCCCGGGTCACGGGGCCGCCAGCAGGGAATCGAGTTTGCCGCGGCGATCCAGGTCCGCAATATCATCGAACCCGCCAACGTGAATCTCCCCGATAAAAATCTGCGGTACGGACCGCCGCCCGGTCCTGGCAATCATCTGGTCGCGCAGCTGCGGATCAATGTCGACACGAAACTTCTCTATCTCGGCCACGCCCTTTGCACGCAACAATTGCTCGGCGCGCATGCAATAGGGGCACGAGCCGGTCGCGTACATCCTTATCCGTGCCATCAGCCTGTCGTCCCCTCTGCAGCTCCGCTTTCGTCTACCCGGCCGTTACCGGCAATCCCGCCTGGCGCCACGCTGCCAGACCGCCGCTAAGGCTTACCGCATTTTCATAGCCGCCGCGCCGCAGTCTTGCGGTGACGGAAGGCGCCTGGCGCCCGCTTTCGCAATAAACGATCAATGATTTCTGCTTGTTCTTGACCAGGTTGTCCACCTGCGCATCAGTCTGCGGCAGCGGGACACTGCGCGCATTCAGGATATGTCCCTTGCCGAATTCGGCTGCATCGCGAATATCAATCAGCACGGCGTCCTTGTGATTGATGAGCTGCGTCGCCTCCAGCGTGCTCACTGACGGGCCCGCGCCACCGCGCCGCATCATCGGCCACAGCAGCATGCCGCCGCTCAGCACCGCTATCGCCACCAGGTAAATATTGTCCTGTATGAATTTCCAGACATCGACGCTCATGTGCCCGCCCGGATTCCGCGCAATACCTCGAAAATGTCCTCGTTAGGCTCTGTCAAAATCGTTCCGGTGCAATTGTTGAATCGGATATTATAGAGGACAGGTACCCTCCCGAACAGCAAACGAGAGGCATTGGACCATGCACAAGCTGGCACTTATTCGCCACGGCGAATCCGTTTGGAACAAGTCGAACCGTTTCACCGGGTGGACCGACGTCGATCTGACGCAAATGGGTTGCGAGGAAGCGCGACGCGCCGGGCGCCTTGTGGCGGAGTCAGGGTTCGATTTCGACATCGCGTTCACTTCCGTTCTGAAACGCGCCATCAAGACGCTTTGGATTGCGCTGGAGGAAATGGACCGCATGTGGATACCGGTGCATAACTCCTGGCGCCTGAACGAACGCCATTACGGTGCCCTGCAGGGACTGGACAAGGCGGAAACCGCCGCGAAATTCGGCGATGAGCAGGTACGTCGCTGGCGCCGCAGCTACGATATCCCGCCGGATAAACTCGATCGTGCCGATCCGCGCAGTCCGGCGGGCGATCCGCGCCACGCCGGCTTGAGCAAAGACGAACTGCCGCTGACAGAATGCCTGAAGGACACTGTCGCCAGACTTGTCCCCCACTGGCGCGATGTGATCGCCCCGCAGGTGAGCGCCTGCAAACGCGTGCTGATTGTCGCGCACGGCAATTCCCTGCGGGCTTTGGTCAAGTATCTGGAAAATATATCCGACGACAAGATCGTCGAACTGGATATACCCACCGCACGACCATTGGTGTATGAGCTGGATGCAACTCTCAAGCCAATCCGGCCGCATTACTATCTGGGCGACGCGGCGGAAATCGAGGCCGCCCGCAAGGCGGTCGCCAATCAGGGAAAGGCGCGCGTTTGATCCTGGCGGGAATTGCCGCCTGCCTGGTTCTGATTACGGCATTTTTCCCATTTCCATCCTGGGCCGCGGACCGGCCTGACCTGGAAGCCCTGCGTTCGCGCATCGAAGCCTTGCGTGTCGACATCGCCGGCACGGAGGACGCCCGCACCGAGGCCCGCGAGGAACTTCGCGAATCCGAACGTTCCATCTCGTCGGCGAACCGCGAGCTGCGGGAACTGACCCAGCGACGCGATGCCGCGCGCTCGGTATTGCGCTCGCTCGCAGCGCGAAAGGCCGCCATCGCATCCGACATGGCATCCAAGGAGCGCGACCTGGGCACCATGCTTGCCGCCATGTATCGCCAGGGGGAGCCCGGCCACCTGCGGCTGCTGTTATCCGGTTCGGATCCCAACCAGACCGCGCGCGACCTGCACTACGTCGCGTATATCCTGCGGGCTCAGGGCGTTCTCATGGAAACCCTGCGCAGCGACCTCGCAGACGTTCGCGCGATCGAATCCGAACAGCTGGCGAACACCAGGCAACTCGCGGAGATAGAACGTTCGCAAAAATCACACCGTGCACAGCTGATCGAGCAACAGGCGGCGCGGCGCAAGGTGCTCGAGCGCGTCTCGGCGCAGTTGCGCACGCAGCGGCGCGAAGTCAAGAATCTGGAACGGGACGAATCGCGTTTGTCGCGCCTGGTCGAAGAACTTGCCAAGGTCATCGCCGCCACGCCGACCGAGCGCGGCCGGACCAACGAAAAGCTGCCTGAACCCACACAGACGTTCCGGTCTTTCGTCAACCTGAAAGGCAGCATGCGACTGCCACTGCGAGGCGTTTTGACAAATCGTTATGGCACTTCCCGGGCCGACGGAGGTCCAAACTGGAAGGGACTGTTTATCAAGGCATTGGCCGGAGAAGAGGTGAAAGCCGTTGCCGCCGGAAGGGTGGTATTCGCGGATTGGATGCGCGGATTCGGCAATTTGCTGATCCTCGACCACGGCAGCGACTATCTGACCATCTACGGATACAACGAATCCTTGTTGAGGTCCGTTGGCGATGAAGTGCGTCCCGGAGATGCTGTTGCCACAGTCGGCGCCAGCGGTGGTGGCCAGGAAACGGGGTTATACTTTGAAATGCGGCACGAGGGCAAGGCGTTCGATCCCGAAAAATGGCTGCTTGCCCGTTAACACTGGCGAAGGCCGGCCCGATACGACCGCCGCGGCCAAGCTGATGCAGAAATCCATAGACCGGCGCCTTGGCGGATTCCAAGGCAAGGAGCGTTGAAAATGGGTACAAAGATCAAACAGGCCAGCCTGGTGCTGGTTGGCATATTGGCGGGCGTGCTGCTCAGCCTGAATTTTTCCGCCGTAGCGCAACGCGAAGGCGGGCGATTCCCGCTGCCGGTCGATGAATTGCGCACCTTCGCCGAGGTGTTCGGTGCCATCAAGAGCGGCTACGTCGAGCCGGTCGAGGACAAGAAGCTCATCAACGAGGCGATCAACGGCATGCTCTCGGGCCTTGACCCGCATTCGGCCTATCTGGATCAGGACGCGTTCAAGGAACTGCAGGTCGGAACCCAGGGAGAATTCGGCGGTCTGGGCATCGAGGTCGGCATGGAAGACGGATTCGTCAAGGTGGTTTCCCCGATCGAAGACACGCCGGCATTTCGCGCCGGCCTGAAACCCGGCGACCTGATCATCCGCCTGGATGACACGCCGGTGAAGGGCATGAGCCTCAATGACGCGGTCAAACGCATGCGCGGCAAACCCAAATCGCCGATCCGCCTCACGATTGTGCGAAAAGGCCAGGACAACCCGTTTGAAGTCACCCTGATACGCGACGTCATTCGCGTGCAAAGCGTCAAATCAAAACTGGTCGAACCCGGTTATGGCTGGGTGCGCGTTTCGCAGTTCCAGGAACACACCGTCGAGAACATGGTGAAACACATCACCGCGTTATACAAGGACGGCCCGCTTAACGGTCTGGTGCTTGACCTGCGCAACGATCCCGGCGGCCTGCTCAACGGCGCGGTTGGCGTGTCGGCGGCGTTTCTTCCCAGCAAGGCACTGGTGGTGTCGACCGACGGGCGTACTGAAGACGCCAAGCGCAAGTTCGTCGCTTCCCCGGAGGATTATGTGCGCGGCCGCGGCGAAGATCTGCTGCGCGGCCTGCCCGCCGGCGTAAAGAATGTGCCAATGGTGGTGCTGGTAAACGGGGGTTCTGCCTCGGCGTCGGAGATCGTCGCAGGCGCGCTCCAGGACCATAAGCGAGCAACCATTATGGGCACACAAACCTTCGGCAAGGGATCCGTGCAAACCATCATGCCGCTTGGCAACAGCACGGCCATCAAGCTCACCACTGCCCGCTACTACACCCCTTCCGGGCGCTCGATCCAGGCCAAAGGCATCGTGCCGGACGTGCGGGTCGAGGATCCGGTGGTGGGCGCGATACGCGTGCGCGAGGCCGATCTGGACAAGCACCTTGTCAATGACAAGGATGCCAAGGAGGAAAAAGCGGCCGCGATCAAACGCGCGACCCCGGCAGGCGGCAGCGCCGAAGAAAAGGCCGCGCCTCCGCTGGAGTTCGGTTCGGACAAGGATTTCCAGTTCCAGCAGGCCGTCAACTTCCTCAAGGGCAAGCCGGTTGTTTCGAGCCAGCAATCCGCCAAGGCCAACGATCCTCTCAAGCCGGCCACCAGCAACTGAAATGGGGGCCGCCCAGGCGGCGCCACAGCGTCTGACGCGCCGGTGAATTTCGCTTTTCATCTGGCGCGCATCGCTGTGCCCCTCATGCAAATATGAACGACGCGCAACTGCTGCGCTATTCGCGGCACATTCTGCTGGCCGAATTCGGCGTGGAGGGTCAGCAACGCCTGCTGAATTCCCGCGCGCTGGTGATCGGTGCTGGCGGGCTGGGCTCGCCCGCTGCGATGTACCTGGCAGCGGCGGGCATCGGGACCCTCATGCTTGCGGACGGCGACACGGTCGATCTCACCAACCTGCAACGCCAGATCCTGCATGCGACCGGCAGCATTGGGGCAGCCAAGGTCGATTCCGCGCGCGAAACGCTCACGCGTCTCAATGCTGAAACGCTGGTTGAGACCATCGCCGCAAGACTTGAAGGTGATGCCCTGGATAAGGCGGTCGAACGCGCCGACGTAGTCCTGGACTGTTGCGATAATTTTGCCACGCGCCATGCGGTGAATCGGGCCTGCGTCCGGCACCGCAAACCGCTGGTCTCCGGCGCCGCTGTGCGTTTCGACGGCCAAGTGACGGTATTCGATCTCCGCAATTCCGACGGTCCCTGCTACGAATGCCTGTTTCCCGCCGATGCGGAACTGGAGGAAACGCGTTGCGCGGTGATGGGCGTGTTCGCGCCCCTCACCGGCATTATCGGCACCGTTCAGGCCGCCGAAGCCATCAAACTGATCGCAAATGTCGGTGTGACGCTGTCAGGCAGGTTATTGCTGCTCGATGCGCTGACAATGGAATGGCGCTCGGTCCGGCTGAGCAAGGACCCGGGCTGCAGGCTGTGCGCCGTTGGCGCGCAGCTTATCTGACCGGGCTCTACACGCCGAGGCGTCGATTGACGCGCGCCGCGACGGGTATTGCCACGCCCGAGGGTGTCCCTGGAACGCCTGCCTGCGCTAAAAAATCATCTGCCCCTGTTTTTCCCAAAGCTCCGTCGGGGCACGTTTGAAGCCGCTCTTGGCGTACT
>MEQV01000214.1 GCA_001770355.1 Betaproteobacteria bacterium RIFCSPLOWO2_02_FULL_62_17 | reverse complement strand
CGAAGGGGCTCTGGGCACTTGGTGGTTTCAGGAGTAGCCGGACAAGCAACACGTAGGGCCGGTGAACAATGAAATACCCCTGGAAGTAAACCAGGTCGGTGTGGGGTGTATGCGGGTCAACGCTTAAGCTTCGCCAGTAGCAGCACCGGAATCTCGGAGGGATCGATGTCGCGATAGCCTGCCGGTTTCATTTTTTCCTTTGCCGGCAGGTTGATCCACAACTGAAAACCGCGCAGCCGTCCCTCTTGCTGCTGCGGCATCTCCGAGTGGATGATGCCGCGCCCGGCAGTCATCCACTGCACCGCGCCGGTCTTGAGGTCGCCGCGTTTGCCCAGGTGATCCTCGTGCAGCATGTGGCCGTCGAGCAGGTAGGTGACGGTTTCGAAGCCGCGATGCGGATGCGAGGGAAAACCGGCGATGTAATCGTCCGGGTTATCGGAGGAAAACTCGTCGAGCATCAGAAACGGGTCAAGGCGGGCGAACTGGCTGCTGCCCAGGCTGCGGCGCAATTTCACGCCGGCGCCCTCGGAGGTGGGCAGGGCCTCGATAATTCGCTGGATGGGGCGGATGGTCATGGTGAATGGCGACAGGATGGAGGGGGTCAGTTTAGCGGCATTTGGACGCCTTCGGCTGTATCGGCGCGGCGGCAGGTTTTCCCGGCGGGCGACCTCATGGGGCTATGTACAACACCGGTGCATTTGCGATACCGTCACCACCAGGGGCTGCCGCGTTCATCTTCTGGTGACACTGGCACAACGCCCCGGCCCGGCAGGCTTCAGTTCGCAATGCCCACATGCCATTTCCCGGGACACAACCCTCATCCTGGACGGGGGCAGGGGGTGATTAAAACAGGGAGTTTTTGCCATGGATAAATTGATTGTTACGGTTGCACCGACCAGTAATTTTCATGGAAAGGAGGCAAATCCGGCCTTGCCTTTCAGCCCTCAGGAAGTGGCCGATGCGGTTCATGAATGCTGGAACGAGGGAGCCTCCATCGCGCACATCCATGGAAGGAACGAAGCGGGACTACCCACCAATGATCCCGCCTTCTTTCAGGAAGCGGATCGGCTCATCAGAGAGCGGAAATCCGACATCGTCCTCCAGCACAGCATGGCTCCGGCAAACCCCATGCTGCTGGGATTGAAAGAGGGCGATATCAATGACGGGATCAGGACGACCACCACGACGCCTCCACCCGAGATGGCCAGTCTCGAGGTGGCCCCCAGCAACATCATTGCCGATGGCAGGGTTTACAACATGCTGTGGGACCGGCTCTGGGCGCGAAAGACGGCGCAGTACCTGAAGGACAAGGGCATCAAGCCGGAAGTCGAGATTTACAACAACAGCGACATGGACGATCTGGATTACCTGATCGATCAAGGCGTGTTGAACAAGCCCTACTATGCGAGTTTCGTGTTGGGCATGCACAAGGTCAACAATCAGGCCTCCCGGTATTCGCCCAGACACCTGATGCATCTGGTGGATCTGCTTCCCCGGGACTGCATTTTTTCGGTGCTCGGCATTGGTCCCGCTGAATTCCAGGCTGCAACGCTTTCCATGCTCCTGGGTGGAAACGTTCGAGTCGGTTTTGAGGACAACATCTATATCGAAAGAGGAAAACTGGCCAAGTCCAACGCCGAACTTGTCAGGAAGATCGTCAGGATCGGACGGGAACTGGGCCGAGAGATTGCTTCCCCGGCAGAAGCACGCGAGATGCTGGGCATTCCTCGATTGAAGCAATAATTCGGTGATGGCATCGAAGTTCCATTGCGCTAATATCGCGCCATCCGGCCGTGGCAAGCCACGCGTGGCGCGCGCCGCCGAATTCACTGGCGCAAAGCACTTACGAAATATCAGGAAGGATCGATGAAAATGTTATCTAACTCTATACAGCGGCTATTTACCCCCCTGTTCATGGCGGCGGCTTTGCTGTTGTGCGAAGCGGCGTCGGCGCAATCCTGGCCCGCCAAACCAATACGCGTCATCGTGCCCTTCGGTCCCGGCGGTTCAGCCGATACCTTGGGCAGGCTGGTTTCCAACAAAGTCAGCGAGTACCTCGGCCAGTCATTCGTCATAGAGAACCGCGCCGGTGCCGGCGGAATGATCGGCTCCGATCAGGTGGCAAAAAGCGCGCCTGACGGTTATACCTACGTCGTTTCCGGTGTCGCCACGCACGCCGTTGCACCGGCTCTCATGGCCAAGCCTCCTTTCGACCCGGTGAAGGATTTTTCGCATGTCGCATTGTTCGGCGGGCCGCCGCTGGTATTTGCCGTGAGCCTCGGCGTGCCGGCCAAGACCATGACTGAATTTATAGCACTGGCAAAAGCCAAGCCTGATGCGATCAGTTACGGCTCGCCCGGTATCGGCACGCATGGCCATCTGTTTGGAGAACTGCTCAAACAGATCAATGGCATTGCGATGGCCCATGTTCCGTACAAAGGGGCAGCGGGTGCGGTTGTGGATCTCGCCGCCGGGCACCTCCCGGCAATTTCCAGCACGCTCACCACGGCCGGCGCTCAGATTCGGGCGAACAAGGTGCGGGCTTTGGCTATCAGTTCGACCGCACGGCTGCCGGATTATCCCGACGTGCCCACCTTCCGCGAACTGGGATTTGCCGATCTGGTCGCGGTGACCTGGTTTTCACTGTCGGGACCGGCGGGCGTTCCGGCGGAAATTGTCACGCGTCTGAATGGCGAAGTGCGGCGTGCCCTGCAGGAACCCGATGTGCGCGAGAAGCTGCGTCCCGAGGGGATCGAACCGGGCACGCTGAACCCGAAGGAATTCACCGACTTTGTCGCCGCTGAATACAAACGCTGGGCGCCGGTGGTGAAGGCTTCGCGCGCGAAAGCGGATTAAAACCGGGGACATGACTCGGTGCTAATCGCGCCACGCAGGGTTTGGGGCGAGGGCGAGTGCTTTATCGAGCCCGACCCCCAAACCCTGCGTGGCGCTGGCTACCGGTACAACTCGGGATACTTCGCCCTGACTTTCGCCGCCAGTTCCGGCGAGCTTTCGCACACCTTGGGGAAGCTGTCGAGCAATTCGTAGGGCCGGCAGGCGTCGATGATCATGCGCGAGTTGTAGAGCAGGTTCTTGTCGCGCACCAGGGTGTCCAGGCGCGATGACCAGCAGTGATCCAGCACCGTGGTGCGTGACTTGGGATCGCAGCGCGTACCCATCGCCCAGATCACATCGTGGATGTCGGTAGGGTCGACATCATCATCGACGACGACGATCCAGCGGCTGATGTAACCCACCGAGGCGAGTTGCGAGGCCACCACGCCCACCTGGGTCGAATGGCCGAAATAGCGCTGCTTGACCGAGACCACGCAGAAAGTGCGCCCGCCGCCCGCCTGGTGCAGCCAGGCACCGCGCACATCGGGTATGCCGGCCGCCTCCAGCGCGTCGAGCAGTCCGGCTGAGCGCAGGAAGCAACGCTCGAACAGGTGCGAGTGCGGCGGCTTCTGGCTGGCGGCGCAGGTAAGGATGGGATTGTTGCGGTGGTAGATGCGCTTGATGTGGATCAGCGGTTCTTCCCCGGCGTCGCCGGCATAATAGCCGTGCCACTCGCCGAATGGGCCTTCCAGCACCTTCTGCGTGGCGCTGATCTCGCCTTCAATGACGATTTCCGAACGCGCCGGAAACGGTAAGCCCGTTATTTCGCCTTCAATGAGTTCCAGCGGCCGATCCATCAGTCCGCCGGCCCATTCGTATTCCGGCATGGCATCGGGCATGGTGAAACCCGCGGCAAGATAAGTGATCGGATCGCAGCCGATGATGATCACCACCGGGCAGGGTTTGCCCGCCTTGAGATATTTGTCGCGCTGAATGCGGCCTTGCTTGCCATTGGAAATATAGGAGGCGCAGGTCGTCGGTCCCATCAGCTGCACGCGGTAGGTGCCCACGTTGATGCGGCCGGTCTCCGGATCGCGCGTCACCACGCCGCAGGCTGTGCCGATGTAACGCCCGCCGTCCTCTTCGTGGTGGATGGGCACCGGCAGCTTGGTCATGTCCACCGCGCCGTCACGCAGCACGTTCTCCAGCACCGGGCCTTCTTTCACCATTTTTGGTTCGATGCGTTTGAAACCTTTTTTGATGTTCTTGCGGAAATGGTCGAGCATTTCCTTGCGGTGCGTCGACAGCGACGGTTCCATGCCCAGCACCGTCGCCAGCCGGAAAGGCGAGCCAAACATGCCGTAGGCGACGCGGTGGCCCTGCGGATAGTCGGGAATCCTGTCGAACAGCAGCATCGGCGCTTTTTCCACCTTCTGCCGGTAGAGGACTTCGGTCACCGCGCCCAACTCGCGGTTCCAGTGCGCGCCCTCGACGCGCGCCAGTTCGCCGCGGGTCTCGCAGGCGGCGATGAATTCGCGTAGGTCGTTCTGCGCAGTGGCGATGGATGCATTGCTCAAGCCTGTCTCCCGGGGGTGATTTCTGTGTTCCTATATGCAGAACACAGTTTCTTCATTGCGAACCGCATGGATTCGACCATATAATTCCGTCATGGTCAATCGACCCGAATCAAAGGAGGGGGGAGCATGAGACCAGTCTATACCCGGTATGTGTTCAGCCTTTTGGCCGGTTTTTCCGCGGCGCTGATTGCCGCGCAAAGCGCACTTGCGCAGAGCGTCCCGGAGCGCAACGCGGCGGTCTATATGTACAAGGGCGCCGATCGCGACCAGCGTTTGCTGGAGCGCGCGCGCAAGGAAGGCTCGCTGACTTTCTACACCTCGCTGGCCACCACCGAGTCGATTCCGCTTACCCAGGCATTCGAGAAGAAAACCGGCGTCAAGGTGCAGTTGTGGCGCTCCTTGAGCGAAGAAGTGATACAGCGCACTCTCAATGAGGCACGCGGCAAACGCCACGTCGTCGATGTGGTCGAGACCAACGGTCCCGAAGTCGAAGCGCTGGCGCGAGAGCAGATCACCGCCGAGTTCTACACCCCGCACACCGCAAAGTACCCGAGCTGGGCAATTCCCAAACACCGGCTGTGGGTGAGCGACCGCATGGATTTTTTCGTCGTGGCCTACAACACCGGCAAGGTGAAACGTGACGAGCTTCCCGCGACCTACGAAGGTTTTGCCGATCCGAAGTGGAAGGGGCGCCTCGGCATTGAAGCCACCGATCAGGAATGGCTCGCGGGCGTGGTTCAACTATGGGGCAGCGAGCGGGGTTTAGGTTTTTTCCGCAAGCTGGTCGCAATGCGCCCCGACGTCAGGAAAGGGCATGTGCTGCTCGCGCAACTGGTGGCGGCCGGCGAGATACCGGTGGCACTGACCGCATACGCCTCCAACGCCGAATCTTCCAAACGCACCGGTGCGCCGATCGACTGGGTGGCGCTGGAACCGGTGGTGGTGCGCGCCCAAGGGCTTGCCGTGGCGCGCAACGCCCCCAATCCCAATGCCGCGCTGTTGTTTGCCGATTACCTGCTTTCTCCCGAGGGACAGCAGTTCTATGAATCGGTGGGGCGCTTTCCCTCAAGTCGCGGTGTGCGCGGTGCCGGCGATCCTTCCAAGGTAACCATGGTGGACTCGCAAACTGTCGCGAACGAGTCGGCGAAGTGGCAGAAAATCTGGAGCGAATTGCTGAAACGATGATGTGCGGGGTCAGCGGGATCAGAGTCAAATTAATTAATTTGACTCTGACCCCAATTTGAAGCGGAGACAGATGCGGTGAACATCGCGGAAATTCAGGGCGGGTGGATGCTGGTACTGGTCGTGTTTGCGCTGGGGGCGAAGCACGGCATGGACCCGGATCATCTGGCCACCATAGACGGGCTTACCCGCTTCAACGCCGGGCGGCGTCCGCGGCTGGCGCGCTGGTCGGGGTGCCTGTTTTCGCTGGGGCACGGCGTGGTCGTCACGCTGGTGGCCGGGCTGGTCGCATCGCTCTCCGGAGGGTTTGACATCCCGCATTGGCTGGAGCACGCCGGTGCATGGGTGTCGATTGTGTTTCTCGCGGTGCTGGGCGTGTGCAATATCGCCGCCGTATTCCGCGCGCCGCGCGACCAGGTCGTGGCCAGCGTGGGCATCCGCGCGCGCTGGCTGGGCCGCTTCGCACGGACCGATCATCCGGTGGTGATTGCGTCGGTGGGGGCGGCATTTGCGCTGTCCTTCGATACCTGGAGCCAGACGGCGCTGTTTTCGATTGCCGCGCAGCAACTGGCCGGCTGGACCTTTTCGGTGCTGCTGGGGCTGGTTTTCATGGCCGGCATGATGTGCGCAGACGGCCTTAACGGCTTGTGGGTGGCGCGCATGCTCTCCAGGGCCGATCGTCGCGCGCTGATTGCATCGCGCGTGATGGGCCTGGTGATCGGCGCACTGGGCATCGCCATCGCCGGCCTGGGCGTAGCGCGTTATTTTTCCCCGGGCTTTGGCGCGCTGATGGATGGCGCCAGTCTGTACTTCGCAATGGCCATGCTCGCGCTGCTGCTGGGCAGCTACTGCTGCTGGGCAGCTA
>MEQV01000213.1:23171-26773 GCA_001770355.1 Betaproteobacteria bacterium RIFCSPLOWO2_02_FULL_62_17 | reverse complement strand
TGATGCGGAGGTCCGGTCCTATCCGCGGCTCTGGAAGGCGGCGCGCTGGCCGGCATCCAATCCGCATCTTTTCGACATCCTTGCCCGTCCGCACGACGGCCCCTGGTACCAGGAGCGCTCAGCGAAGTTCGACCGGATTCAGGTGCCCACCTGTCTGATCGGCCGGTGGACGTCGGCCTATATCCATCTGCCGGGCGCTTTCAGTGCCTTTGCCAATATCCAGGCGCCCAAGAAACTGATGATCACCACGCCCGAATCGGGCGTGGGTTTCAACCGGCCCTGGCACGAGAACCACGACATCGTGCTGCGCTGGTACGACCACTGGCTCAAAGGCAACGACACCGGCGTGATGCAAGAGCCCCCAATCAATCTGTATATCGAGGGCCGCAACGAATACCGCCACGAAAATGAATGGCCGCTGGCGCGTACACAGTGGACCAAGTATTTCTTCACGCTGCAGGGCGGCCTTCGCACCGCCAGGCCCGGCTGGAATGAAAAGCCCGACCGCTTCACCAGCGCCTCACGGCTGATGCCCGGCGAGAAAGTGCCGGCGCTGCGCTACGCCACTCCACCCCTCGCGAAGGATCTGGAGATTACCGGCCCCATCGGGCTGGAACTCTATGCCGCGATCGACGCCACCGACACCAACTGGATCGTGGAACTCACCGAGGTCGACGTGAACGGCGCGGAAACGCGCGTATCCATCGGCTGGCTGCGTGCCTCGCATCGCGAGATCGATGCAGCGCTTTCCAAACCCTGGCAACCGAATCACCCGCATACACGCTCGGTGCCGGTCGAACCCGGCAAGGTATGCCGCTATTCGATCGAGATCCGTGAAATATCGCATGTCTTCCGGGCCGGCACCCGCATGCAACTGGTGGTCAAGGCGCAGGACGCGCCCTGGGAAGGCACGAGCTACATTTACAAGATCTCTTATCATGTGCCGCCCTTGCGCGACACGCGCCACACCCTCTATCACACGCCCGAGCACCCCTCCCACCTGCTGCTGCCGGTGATCCCCGAATAACTCAAAAAAGGTAAGCAACATGGCCAGACTTCCCTATCCCGATCTGTCGCGCCCCGACATCGCGCCCGTCGCCGAGCGCATCAAAGCCGAGCGCGGCGGCAGGATGCTCAATCTCTACCGCATGCTGCTGCACAGCCCGCCCGTGGCGGACGGCTGGCGCGCATTCCTCACCTCTATCCGCCAGCAATGCCAGTTGCCGGGCCGCTACCGTGAACTCGCGATCCTGCAGGTGGCGGTGCTCAACGGTGCCGATTACGAATTCAACGCGCATGTGCCGTTCGCGCTCAAGGAAAACGTAACCCAGAAGCAGCTCGACGCGATGCGCGCCGGCAAGATGCCCGAGGATTTCACGGATGCCGATCGCGCGGTGCTCGCCTGCACCGATGCCATGACCCGGCAGGTGCAGGTTCCCGACGCCGTGTTCGCGGCGGTGCGCAAGCACTTTCCCGACCGCGAAGCCATGGAACTTGTGGCCACCATCGCCGCCTACAACACGGTATCGCGCTTCCTGGTGGCGATTCAGGTGGATCACGAGAGTAAATAGGGGACGTACCACGGTTTCGTGGCGATCCCTTGTGGAAACCGTGGTACGTCCCCTATTTCCTTCTAATCTACTCCGTTGCCTTGAACGGCTGGCGCGCGGCGGCGTCGCGACGCAGTATTTCATCAACCATCTCGGTGAAATTACGCCGCAGGGCGTAATGGACAATGCTCATGCCGATCAATGGCGGCAGGCTGAAATCAGGCACGAATCGGCCGGTGTAAAACACGCGCACGCCCCCGCCCACGGGCACCAGTTCGTAACGGCCAAGCGTGTCGCGAAAACTGCCCCCGACAGCGCGCGCCACGATCAAGTTTGTCGGATATTCCAAAACCAGCATGCGCATCTCGATTTCCTGTGAAAAAAACAGGAATCCGAAGCTGCCTTTCTGATCGACCACCACGCCGGCCGGATGACGCGACACCACCTTCGATTCGCGCATGCTGGAGATGAACAGCGGATAGCTCTCGTAATCAGTAAGAACCGCCCATGCCATGGCCGGCGCTACCGGCAGATCGACGCGCGCTTCGGCAAATATGAATTCCCCTTCGCGGGTGGCGGAAAAGTGGATTTCCGGACCCCCCGTCTGGCCAAGCGCCGCGCCGGTCGTCAACACCACAACGGTGAAAAAACCACCGGCAACACCATCGCGGGTCAAGTGGGCCCCGGCGATCTTTCGGGCAGCGCCAGAATGGCATCGCGATTGCTCCAGGAAAAGCATTTTGCCGCGGCCTCGCGCCAGGGCAACCACTCGTAGCGGGTGTGCTCGGCGGGCGCCAGCGTCACCGGCAAGGGAGCGGGCAGCAGCAATCCGAACACGCGCTCGGTATTGTGCGTGGTGCCCGGCGCATAGCTCTTGCGCCGATTGCTGTAGATCTCGAAGCGATTCTCCATGCCCCAGTCCGACAGGATGAAGCGGCCTGCGTCCAGACCGGTCTCCTCCCGCACCTCGCGCCGCGCCGTGTGCGCGAAGTCGTCCTCGCCGTGGTCAACGCTGCCGGTCACCGACTGCCAGAAGCCCGGCCAATCGGCGCGCTCGATCAGCAGCACCTGAAGATCCCCGCTATGGATGACCACCAGCACCGATAGCGGGAGCTTGTAGAGGGGATCGGCGGCTCGGTCCATGGCGCAACAATTCTACGCGCACCAAACGGCGATGCCATCAAGTGCCCCCGTCGCGGCAGGCGCTGCCGGGTACTTGCGATCCCGCCTGAATGGAAATATTTTAGAGCGCGACCCTCACGCCGCAGGCAGCGGCGGATAACCCGAATCCCAGCCGTCGGGCCCGCCGATCAGTCCCCAGAAGGGCGTGCCCTGCCCTTTCCAGAATTCCGCCGCATCGCTGAGCACTTCCATCGCCTCATCGAACTCGTGCTTGTGCGCGGCGCAGAAGTGCTTGCTCTTCTCCAGAATCACCACGTAGCCCTTGCTCTGTCCATCGATCCAGGAGAGGTCGCGCAGGCAATCGACGAAGGCGTCCCAGTTGCCGCCGAAGGTCTTGGGAAAATCGAGCGCGGCGGAAACATGATCCAGGAAATCCTCCTTGTCGTGCGCATGGCCGATGTCCACGCGCCAGGCGGCGAGTCCCGCTTCGGTTGCGCACTGGACAAGCTGGCGCGGGTCGCGATTCAGGTGATAAACGCCCGACTTGCCGGCATCGGCGAGAAGTTTTGCGGTGGCATCCATGTCATTTCCCTTTCGCTTCGGTAATGCGCCTGAAACTGTTGTAGTGATCGTCCGTGTACCAGTACTCGTTCGAGGTCTTTACATCGCCGCTTGTGCCCGAACCGGCAATGATGCGGCGCGCGCCACGATCGCGTGAGCCCGGTGTTTTGACGGTGTACTCGCGGTAATAGCCGCGCGCCTTTTGCGGCAGCAGCTTTTCCCTGTTGCCGAACACCACGCCGTCCTGCTTGAAGGGGAAGGGCCCGCCCTTGCGGATCAGATCCAGGGTCTGGCGCGCCTCGACAGGCAGCCTGGTGAGCGCTATCTCCATGGCGGGCACGGCGCCAGGCGCGAACGCCGGGAAAGCGT
>MEQV01000213.1:22978-23148 GCA_001770355.1 Betaproteobacteria bacterium RIFCSPLOWO2_02_FULL_62_17 | reverse complement strand
GCGGCGATGCGCATTGCGTTTTATTCCGCGAAGATCAGGCCGCCGCCGCAGGCGGATTGCGCAGCCGTATATGCAGTTCGCGAAGCTGCTTCTCATCCACAGGCGAAGGCGCCAGGGTAAGCAAGCACTGCGCGCGCTGCGTCTTGGGGAAGGCGATGACGTCGCGAATC
>MEQV01000213.1:13996-22916 GCA_001770355.1 Betaproteobacteria bacterium RIFCSPLOWO2_02_FULL_62_17 | reverse complement strand
CGGCGCGCCGTAGCGCAGCGCGTCGAGCAGAAAGCCAAACTTGAGGCGCGCTTCCTCAACGCCGATGGCCAGCGCGCGGAACACTTTGGACTGCACTTCCTCGCGGTGGATACGCACCGAACCGCCGCCGATCTCCCAGCCGTTTAGCACCATGTCGTAGGCCTTGGCAACGGCCCTGCCGGGATCGGAGTCGATGAATGCCTCGTGGCCGTCCTTGGGCGAGGTGAACGGGTGATGCAGCGCCACCCAGCGCTTTTCCGCCTCGTCGTATTCGAACATCGGGAAGTCCACCACCCACAAGGGCTGCCAGCCCGATTCGGCGTGGCCCTTCTCGTGGCCGACCTTGACGCGCAGGGCGCCCAGGGCATCGTTGACGACCTTCGCCTTGCCGGCGCCGAAGAACATCAGGTCGCCATCTTTCGCGCCGGAACGCTCGATGATCGCCTTCAGCGCCGCATCGGACAGGTTTTTCACGATGGGCGACTGCATGCCCTCGCGCCCCTTGGCTATTTCATTGAACTTGATCCAGGCCAGGCCCTTGGCGCCATAGATGCCGACAAACTCGGTGTAGGCGTCGATCTCCCCGCGCGTGAGTTCCCCGCCGCGCGGCACCAGCAGGCCCGCGACGCGTCCGCCGGCGGCATTGGCCGCGCCCGAAAACACTTTGAAATCGACCGTCTTCATCACGTCGGTGAGTTCGGTGAATTTCAGCGGAACGCGCAGATCCGGTTTGTCCGAGCCATACAGCAGCATGGCATCGGCATGGCTCATCACCGGGAAGGCGGCCGGCAGCGACACCTCGAGCGTCTGTTTGAAGATCTTGCGGATCATGTCCTCGAAGATCGCGCGGATTTCCTCCTCGCCGAGAAACGAGGTTTCGCAGTCGATCTGCGTGAATTCGGGCTGCCGGTCGGCGCGCAGGTCCTCGTCGCGGAAACATTTGGTGATCTGGTAGTAACGGTCGTAGCCGGCCACCATCAGCAGCTGCTTGAACAATTGCGGCGACTGCGGCAGCGCAAAAAATTCGCCCGAATGCACGCGCGAGGGCACCAGGTAGTCGCGCGCGCCCTCGGGCGTCGATTTGGTGAGCATCGGCGTTTCGATGTCGATGAAACCCTGCTCATCCAGATAGCGGCGCACCGCCATGGACACGCGGTAGCGCAGCATCAGGTTTTTCTGCATGGTCTCGCGCCGCAGGTCGATGACGCGATGGGTGAGACGCACGTTCTCGGAAAGATTGGCGTCCTCGAGCTGGAACGGAATAGGCACCGACGGATTGAGAATCTCCAGATCATGCGCCAGAACTTCAATTTCACCGCTTGCCATGTTCGGATTGACCGTGCCCTCCGGGCGGCGGCGCACGCGGCCGATCACCTTCAGGCAGAACTCGCTGCGCACGCTCTCGGCATTGGCGAAGGTCTGCGCGCGATCCGGATCGCACACCACCTGCACCAGGCCCTCGCGATCGCGCAGGTCGATGAATATCACGCCGCCGTGATCGCGGCGGCGATGCGCCCAGCCGCACAGCGTCACGGTCTGGTCGAGTTGCGCCGCGCTTACAGCGCCGCAGTAATGGGTGCGCATGGTCTGCCTGATATCCAGATTGGATTAATTCGCCGGCGGCGCGATTGCCGGCTTCCTGCCGTTCTTCCGCGGCGGTACCACGCCCATGGAAACCACGTATTTCAGGGCGTCGTCGACGCTTATATCCAGTTCCACGACCTCAGCCCTGGGCATCATCAGAAAAAAACCGGAAGTCGGATTGGGCGTGGTGGGCACATAGATGCTGACGTAATCGCCATTCAGATGATTGGCCACGTCGCCCCCCGGCTGGCCGGTCAGGAACGCGATGGTCCAGCTGCCCTCGCGCGGATACTGCACCAGCAAGGCTTTCCTGAAGGCCTGGCCGCCCGGCGTGAACAGCGTATCGCTGACCTGCTTGACGCCGCCGTAGATCGAATTGACCACGGGAATACGCCGCAACACCCCTTCCCAGACCTTCATCACGCGCCGTCCGAGGAAGTTGGAAGCGGACAGGCCGGTCAGGTACACCACCACCAGCGTGAGCAGCAAGCCGAGACCCGGGATGCGGTAGCGCGGCTGGAAAGCCTCGGGGACGAGGGTCAGCGTCTGATCCATGGTGGTGACGATCAGCTCCAGCACCCAGATGGTGATCACCACCGGTATCCAGATCAGCAGACCGGTAATCAGGTACTTCTTCATGTGGGCGAAACGCCCTTCGTTCTTCATGCCTGGAGATTTCGCGAAAGAGGATTACGTAAACTACATATGGATGTTGACAAGGCGGTGAAGCTCCCGCGCCGCGCGCGACCGCCAGGGGCGTTGGCCTGGCCTATACCGCGGTTCCCGTGCTGGTGGAGGGGGCGGTACTGGTGCCGGCGCCGGATCCGGAATCCGACTTTGCAGGCGCCGCCGCAGGACTGGACTGCGAAGATTTCGCCCCCGAATCGGAATCGCCGCCCGACTTCGACGCATCGGTTTTTGCCGCATCGCCTGCAGGCACCGTCTTGCCGTTTTTGCCGGCATCGTCGGATTTCGCTGCGGGCTTCGCGCCGCTGTTCTTGAAATCAGTGGCGTACCAGCCCGAGCCCTTCAACTGGAAACCCGCGGCAGTCAACATTTTCTGAAATGTCTCCTTGCCGCAACTGGTGCAGGTGGTAAGCCGGGGGTCGCTGATTTTCTGCAGGAATTCCTTCTGGAACCCGCAATCACTGCAACGATATTCGTAAATCGGCATGGCAATCTCCGCAGAACCGGTGATTATACCGGTTTGGTGGTTCGAACCTTGATAGATATGGGCAAAGAGCTTGAAACTCAAGGGCTTGAGCACATGGTTCGGACACATCACCGCCCCGAGGATAAATCCCATCGGTTGATGTATGGTCTGGCACATGAATTCAAATCCCCAGCCAGACGGCGCCGATCTGGACGCGGACATCGAGTCCCTGGCGCGGGCTGTGCTCGAAAATCCGAATAGCGCCGAATCTTTTCTCCGGCTGGGCCAGCGGCTGCGCCAGATCGGCATGCATGCCGAAGCCATCAACGCCATCGAGGCGGCGGCCTCGCTTGACTTCGAGGGTGCCTGGTTTGAGTTGGCGACTGTGCTGGAAGAAAACCGGAAAATCGCCGAAGCCATGGCGATTTGGCGCAAGCGGCTTCAACATCTCGATGGCCTCAAACCGGACCAGGATTATGTCGCCAATGCCTCGGTGAAGCTGCCGCAACAATCTCACCTGAACAAGGAACTCGGCAGACACGCCGCCGCCGCGGACCTTTTTGCCAGGCAGGGTAACGCGGTCTATGCATTGGCAGAGTTCAAGGCGGCGGTCGCCTGCTGGTCGATGGCCTATAAGGTGAAATCCCAATCCTGAGCGCAGCAGTGGTGCGTCAAACCGCTCAGACTGGTCAGCACATCGCGCTATGTAGCGTCAGGCCTTGAATCCGGGAAACAGCCGCAAGGCGTTGCCACGGTTGATGGCCTGCAGGTCGCGCGCCGAAAAACCGCACCGGGACAGACCTTTGGCCGTATCCCTGGCGGTGCGATAGGGGTAGTCGGTGCCGAACAGGATCTGCGAGACCGCCACCAGTTCCCGCAGCGAGTTCAAGGCCATCGGGTGCGCCGCCTGGGCGGTGTCATAGAAAAACCGCTTCAACTCGTGCATCACCCCTTTGGGGAGCTTTGCCGCCAGGTCCTTGCGAAGCGCCAGGCGTGTGAACCGCTCGGTGATATAGGGCATGGTGCCGCCGGCGTGCGAAAACAGGAAACGGACATTCGGGCAGTGCGATGCGGTGCCGCTGAACAAAAGGCTGGCGATGGTGCGGGTGGTATCGGTGCCGAATTCGATCATCGATCCGGGCACCCCGGGCAGCAGGTTGCGGCAGCAGGTGGCGACAGTCGGGTGCGTGTAGACCACCGCCTCGCGGCGGTTGAGTTCGTCGAACACCGGTGCAAACAGCGGATCGCCCAGCCATTTGTCGTCGACATTGGTCATCATCACCACGCCGTCCGCCTTCAGAACATCGAATGAGTATTCGATCTCGCGCAACGCGCCCTCGATATCGGGCAGCGGCAGCGAGGCAAACAAGCCGAAGCGTCCGGGATAGTCGCGCACCATCTGCGCGCCGTAATCGTTGCACTCACGCGCCTGGAGGCGCGCCGCGGCGCTATCGCCGAACCATACGCCGGGCGCGGAGATCGAAAGAATGGAGGTCTCCACCCCGCCCTTGCGCATGTCCTCCAACGACAACGCGGGCGACCACTCGGGCGCATAGGAGACGGTGCCGTCGTGGTGCCTGGAGGATTCCTCCAGGTAGCGGGGCGGATAGTAGTGATGGTGGGTATCGATACGGCGCGGTTTCGCGGCCGGAGCTTTCATGGTGTTTGCCTTTCAGGTCCTGGCGCTGTCACGCGAACCGGGGAAGCAGTTTCGCCGCGTTGCCGTGGTTGATCGCCGCGATTTCGCGCGGGCTGAAACCGCTCTTTACCAGGCCGCGACCCATGTCCGCCGCGCTGCGGTACGGAAAGTCCGTGCCGAAAAGAATCTGCGATACCGGCATGAAACTTCGCAACGAAGACATGGCATAAGGGTGTGAAGCCTGCGCGATCTCGTAATAGAACTTCTTGATTTCGCGGAGCACGCCTTTGGGAAATTTCGCCCTATGGCGGGGAGCATCGGCAACGCGGGTAAAACGTTCGAGGATGAAGGGCATGGTGCCGCCGGCGTGCGAAAAAATCATTTTCACGCCGGGAAAGCGCGACGCGTTGCCGGAAAACAGCACGCTGGCGATGGTGCGCGTGGTATCGGTTGCGAACTCGATCACCGAGGGCGGAATGCCCGGCATGATGCCGTGCGTGGCCAGCGGGTCGTGCGGGTGCGTGTAGACAATGGTTTTCCTGCGGTTCAGTTCCTCGAATACGGGAGCAAAAGCCGCGTCGCCCAGCCACCGATTGCCGTAGCTGGTCATCATGAACACGCCATCGGCCTTCAACACATCCAGGGAATATTCGATTTCGCGCAGGCTTCCCTCGACATCCGGCAGCGGCAGCACCGCGAAGCTGCCGAAACGCCCCGGGTAATCCCGGCCCATCTGCGCCGCATATTCGTTGGTCTCGCGGGCGATGCGGCGCGCATGGGGATGATTGGCAATGGCGGAGGAGGCATAGACACTGGTGACCGCGCTCTGCGTGCCGCCCCTGTCCATGTCCTCCAGCGACATCGCGGGCGTCCATTCATAGGTGGCGCGCGCCGAACCCGGCGAGCCGTTGAAAAGGTTTTCCGCGCCCAGATCCTTTACGTACTTCGGCGGGGCGAAGTGATGATGCACGTCGATGCGGCGCGGCGGGGCAGGCTTTGCCGCGGCTTTGGATTTTTTTTTCCCCGCCGGCTTTGCCGCCGGCGCGCGCGCTGCCGCCAGCCGCGCGCCTGCGTGGCGCCCCGGCAGGCAGCAGGTGCAGGGCCACGCGCCCTGCCAGGGACTTGCAATCGAAGCGGTGGAAAGCAGGACCATCGCGGGCCTCGCGTCAGGTGATAAATAGGACGCGCAACCTTACACCATGCCGCGATTTCCCGTTACGCCCTTCAGGACAGGCTGGTTCAAGCGCGGCGGCTTGATGATTTTCCTGCCGCGCAGATAACGCCCCACCAGATCCCAGATCGGCTCGCCTGTGGCGCCCTCGGCCACCGGCGCCCAACCTGCCACCTTGTACATCTTCGCCGCCTCCAGCGGCTTGCCGCGCAGGCGCATGTCGAGAATGCGCGCGCCCATTTTCGCGGTCGGATCGCAGCTATAGGCGAGCCCTCCGACGCGCACCATGTCGCCGCCCTGACGGTAATAGGGATCGGGATTGACGAAATTATCGCAAACGTCCTCGAGAATTGTCTTGATGGATTCGCCGCTCATGGTGTTGAGGGTGGTGGACGGATAAGTGATCGCGGTCTGGTCCATGAGGTGCTCGAAGGTGATCGCGTCCCCCGGCAGCAGTGTCGTGCCCCAGCGGAATCCCGGCGAAAAGGCGATCTCGGCATTTTTCTCCGCCATCATGGCGTCGAGGATCACCTGGTCGAAAGTACCGTTGAAATTGCCGCGCCGGTACAGCAGGCCTTCGCTTACCGCGAGTCGCTCGGCAAGTTTCTCCTTGAAGGGATCTCTCACCTTTTCGATCAGCGTGCGCATTTCTTCATCGGCAGGAATCAGGTTCGCGAACACCGGCAGCAGCCGGTAGCGGAAATCGGCGACGCGGCCGTCCCTGACCTCGAGATCCAGCACCGCCAGGAACTTGCCGTTCGAGCCGGCATTGGTCACCAGCGTCTTTCCACCGGCATTGGAAACCAGCGTGGGCGCGGGCACGCCGTCGTGCGTATGTCCGCCCAGAATTGCGTCGATGCCGGTGACGCGCGAGGCGAGTTTCAAATCCACGCTCATGCCATTGTGGGAGAGCAATACCACCACCTGCGCGCCGGCCTTGTCGCCCTTGCCCGCGCGCGCTTCATCGACGCGTTGCTGCAGGCGATCCTCGTCGATGCCGAAGCTCCACTCGGGGATCAGGTGGCGCGGGTTGGCGATCGGCGTATAGGGGAAGGCCTGCCCGATGATCGCGACCGGCACGCCGCCCAGTTCGCGTATCACATAGGGTTTGAAGACCGGGTCATTGAAGTCGGTGGTCTTGACATTCTGCGCGAGGAACTCGATGGGGCCTCCGAGGTCCCCGCCCTTAAGCTCCTTCTCGACTGCCTGTTGCACCCGCGCAGCGCCATAGGTGAATTCCCAGTGCGCGGTCATCGCCTCGACGCCGAGCAGCGTGCTCGCCTCTATCATGTCGCGGCCCTGCGTCCACAGGGAGGTCGCCGAGCCCTGCCAGCTGTCGCCGCCATCGAGCAACAGACTCGGCGGGCCGTCGGCGCGCAGCTTTTTTACCAGCGTGGATAGATGCGCGAAGCCGCCGATCTTGCCGTAACGGCGCGCGGCGCGGGAGAAATCAAGGTGCGTAAAAGCATGCGCGTTGCGCGTGCCGGGGCGGATGCCGAATTCGCGCAGCAGATGCTCGCCGACAAGATTCGGCGGGCGGTTTAGCCCATCGCCGATGCCCAGGTTGACGCTGGGCTCGCGGAAATAACTGGGCAGCAGTTGCGCGTGGCAATCGGTGAAATGCAACAGGCGCACATCGCCAAATTTCGGAAGGTCGTAGAAGCGCGCATCCGCCGGGGAGGCGCCCTGCGCGCCTGCGTCCAGCGCCAGCCCCGACGCGGAAGCCGCCGCCAGAACCTGAAGAAACTCGCGGCGTGAAAGCGACATCGGCCGGACTTCGACCGGAGCGCTACTTGTTAACCGGGGAGTTCGGATCCAGCAACAGCGCCACCACATCCTTGATCTGCTGTTCGGTCAGAATCTCGCTATGCCCGAAACGCGGCATGTTGGAACAGACGCTGTAGGCCCGCGCGTTGTAGATCTTGGCATAGGCATAGCGCTGGATAGCTTCGCTGGTGCCGCGCGTCTTGCCGAAATTGCGCAAGCTCGGCCCGATGGTGCCGTAGGAAAGCTCCTGCGGCGAGAGTTGGTGGCAGGCATAACAATTGGCGCCCGAAGGCTGGCTGGGGTTGTCGCTGAATTGCTTGCCGGCACCGGATTGCGCGACCCGTTCGCCCGCCTGCCAGTTGCCCATCAGCTTGCCATCGGCCGGATATTTCACCGCGGCAAGCTGCTGCTTTTCGATGGCCGCGATGCGCGCCTTGTTGCGCCGCCAGCCCGGATCGGAGCAGAACTGCTGCGCTTCGTCCTGCACCAGGCGCGAAAGTCCTGCCTGGCCTCGCGGGTTGAAGCCACGCATCATTTCGCGCATCGCCTCGACGTCGCTCACCGGGGAACGCGACTGCGCCTGCGCGCCTGCTGCAAACGCCGTCACCGCCATCATGCAAAGGGAGATCAGGATTCTTTTCATCTTCGCCCCTTAGCGCTTGATCGCCGGCGCGGCAAAGGCCGCTCCGTTGGCATTGCGGGCGAGGAATAGGGTCAGAGCCACCGATGCGTCGGAGGCAAATACCATCTCCGGGAAACGCTGCTGGCGGAAGCAGTCGTACAGCCGCCACTGGAATGAGCGCAGCTCGCCCTGCGAAACACGGTATGCCGGCCAGGTGGTGTAGGCGCGCTGCGCATCTTTCTTATTGGTGAGATTGGGCAGGTCCTGCAGGCGGATGCGCTTGTTGTCCTCGCCATGGCAGGTGGCGCAGGCAAAGTCGTGCGAGCCGCCGCGATAGTTGAAAAGTTTCTGCCCCATCTGGAAGGCTTCGCGTTCCTTGGGATGGTTTATCGTGACGTTCATCTTCACCCCCTTGGACTGCGAGGTCACGTAAGCCACCAGCGCCTCCATGTCGGCCGCGGCGCCCGGCCCGCCGAACACGCGCCGCGTCGCATCGGCGCGGGTAAAACCCTGCAGGCTCACCATGCAATGCACCAGCCGTGATTCCAGGTCGTCGACGCGTTCGGTGTCCTTGAAATACTTCGGCAGGCGCGCGTAAGCACCCTTGACCACGCCGGGTCCGAGGCCAAGGTCGCATTTCTCCATGCTTGCCTTGTTGAGTCCGCGAGGCTGCTTCCACATGCCCTCGCCCTTGATTTCCCATAGTTCCGCGGGATTGCCGTCCTGCAGTGCGTCCCGGTACTGCTGGATGCCTTTGGCGGTGTTGTCCTGGGCAAATGCCCCCGTCCATGGAAAAACGCCTCCGCTCAAGGCGAAAACCAGCGCAGCCAACTTGCTTGGATTTTTCATGTCTCCCCCAGTTCGGCGCTCTACGTTTGGAGCGCGCTGTTCTTGTCACGCAAACAGGTGTTTCAACCGGCAATGATCGCCACTTCATCGGTGCGCTTGTCGCCGCGGTTATCGGTCCAGGTCACGCTGACCTTG
>MEQV01000213.1:13800-13982 GCA_001770355.1 Betaproteobacteria bacterium RIFCSPLOWO2_02_FULL_62_17 | reverse complement strand
GCCGCTGAAGCGGAAATGCAGGAATGGATTTTTCGCCACCGCCGGCCCCCATTGCGCCGACAACACGGTTCTTGACCCATGCATTACCGTAACGTTCTGGATGAACCAGGCCGGCACGATGTTGCCAGCGTTGTCCTTGCGTTGGCCGGTTTCCATTTCGTGACTCATCAACACCCGCACTT
>MEQV01000213.1:8410-13762 GCA_001770355.1 Betaproteobacteria bacterium RIFCSPLOWO2_02_FULL_62_17 | reverse complement strand
GGATCTGCCATGACTATTCCTTTGTCCCTTGAATTCGAGGATCGGCCCGGTGTTACCCGCCGCATCCCCCGATGGTGACCTTGACTTCTTTCTTGGCGAAGTAGTAACGGCCGTCGGCCTTTACCAGCGCATAGATATCGGAGGTCTGGCCCATTTTCACGCGCGTGGAAACGAACGGCTCGGTGCCGGCCGGCAGGTTGAAATTCGCGGCGAGCGTATTGGGATTCTTCTCCACCAGAATCGCGATCGATTCAGTCTTGGGGATGCTGCTGGTGACGGTAATCGGCACCAGCGCGCCGTTCTCGGCGATGTCCGGTGTCGAACTGGCGAATCGCACGCCCGGATTCTCGACCGCGTTCGCGCCGCCCAATGCCTTGACGGTATCGGCGAAACTCTTGGTTTCAAATGCCGCCTTGTTCCAGGCGGCCTGGGCAAAGGCCTCTTCGGGGCGCAGCAATCCCGCGCCGACCGCCAGGGCCATCACGGTGATGCCGCCACCGGCTTTCAAAACCTCACGACGTTTTTGTTCCATCTATTGCTCCTTGAATCGCCAAGCCAATGTCCAAACGAAGAATTTTCCCTTTGACATCAAGGGGTGTCAACAAGGTGCGCAGGTGCAAGGCCCGCCAGCCGGCGAAAATCAGATTTGCACCAGCCCAGTCTGAAAATGTGGAGGCCGCCTCACCAGAAGCGAAGCGGCCTGCAACTCAGAAGAAGGCACTATCCCCAGGTAACCCCAACCCTAGAAGGGAATGTCGTCGTCCATTTCCTCGAATTTGCCGGCGGGCTTCTTGGCTCCGCCGCCTGCGCGAGGTTCGCTGGCCATGGCAGGTTCGCGGTCCTCCGACGGCGTGCGATCTCCCGCGCCCTGCCGGCTTCCCAGCATCTTCATTTCGTTGGCAATGATCTCGGTGGTGTAGCGATCCTTGCCCTCCTTGTCCTGCCACTTGCGCGTTTCCAAGCGTCCCTCGATGTAGACCTGCGAGCCCTTCTTCAGATATTCGCCCGCGATTTCGGCAAGCCGCCTGTAGAACGTCACGCGGTGCCACTCAGTCTTCTCCTGCTTCTCCCCGCTGGTCTTGTCCTTCCAAGATTCGCTGGTTGCGACCGTAATGTTTGTGACCGCCTCGCCGTTGGTCATGTACCGAGTTTCCGGATCGCGCCCTAAATTACCCACCAGAATGACTTTATTTACCGATGCCATGGATATTCTCCCGAAAGATTCCTGCTATCTATTGTCGGGCGACAACATCGATTCGCCCGCGACCAGTTGCACCACCGCATTTTCATCCAGCATACCGCGATAGAAGGTGAGACGTGCAATGCCCTCCTCGGGCAACACGGTCACATCCCTCACCCCGCGCAGGCGCGCGAGCCCCTCGCGCAGCGCGACCGGATCGGCGGCCCTGCCCAGCGGAAAACTGCGCCGTTCCAGATCCCCGGGCGCCCGCATCGGCCATGCCACCACTACCCATAACGCGAACAACGCCATTCCGAATACAAAAACCGGCGCGACCCCCCAATTTTTTGCGATCCAGCCGCCGATCCAGGGACCGACAAACAGGCCCAGCGACTGGGTGGTGTTATAAACACCGATGGCCGTGCCTCGTGCATGCACCGGCGCGAGCCGGGTTATCAACGACGGCAGCGAGGCCTCAAGAACATTGAACGCGGTAAAAAACAGAGTGAGCAAAACCACCAGCATCCAGAAATCCCGGTAGGCGAGCGCGAATCCGGCGTGCACCACGGCCAGCAACGCCACCGACCCGATGAACATGGACTTCATGCGCCCATGCCGCTCGGCAAGCATGATCGGGGGAACCATCAGCACGAAGGAAACCAGCACCACCGAGAGGTACACCTTCCAGTGCTCGCCCACTGGCATGCCGGCCTCCTTCACCAGAGCGAGCGGCACCACCAGGAACAAGGACATCTGCGCCATGTGCAAAACGAATATCCCGAAATTGAGCCGCAACAGCTCCGGATTGCGCAACACCCCGGCCAGCATCCCGGCTTTCACCCGGCGCGACAGATCGCGCGCACCGGCCGGCTCAGGCGGGACCACGTAGACAGTCCACACAATCGCCGCCGCCGCCAGCGCCGCGATGAAAAGGAAAATGCCGTCCATGCCGATCACGCGGTACAGCGCCGGCGCAGCCACCAAGGAGAGTGCGAACACCAGCGCGATCGAGCCGCCGATCAGCGCCATGGTCTTGGTGCGGTGCTGATCGCGCGTCAGATCCGCCGCGAAGGCCACCACCGCCGAGGAGATCGCTCCGGTGCCCTGGATGGCGCGGCCTAAAATGACGATCCAGATGTCATCGGCCGATGCGGCCACCAGGCTGCCGATCACGAAAAGCACCAGGCCGAACACGATGACGCGCTTGCGCCCGTAGCGGTCCGAGGCCATGCCGAACGGAATCTGCAACATACCCTGGGTGAGGCCGTAAATGCCCAGGGCGACGCCCACCAGCAGCAGATCGTCGCCGCCTTTCAGATCACGGGCATGCACGGCGAACACCGGCAGGATCAGGAAAAGACCCAGCATGCGCAACGCGAACAGTGAAGACAACGACAGCGCCGCCCGGATTTCCAGGGCCGACATGCGATCGTGCTTGGGGGTGTCCATCAGAAGAAAAGTAGCGCAGGACAGAGAGAATTTCGTATAGTAGCAAGTTTAACTGCGGGGACTGCCGCCAAAGCATGGATCAGATCAGGATACGTGGGGCAAGAACCCACAACCTCAAGAACCTCAGTCTCGATCTGCCGCGTCACAAGCTCATCGTGATCACCGGATTGTCCGGCTCGGGCAAAAGTTCGCTTGCCTTCGACACTTTGTACGCGGAAGGGCAGCGCCGCTACGTCGAATCGCTCTCGGCCTACGCGCGCCAGTTCCTGCAATTGATGGAAAAGCCCGACGTCGACATGATCGAGGGCTTGTCGCCCGCGATTGCGATCGAGCAAAAAGCCTCCAGCCACAATCCGCGCTCGACCGTGGGCACTGTGACGGAAATTCATGACTATCTGCGCCTGCTGTTTGCGCGCGTCGGCACACCCTACTGTTCCGAGCACAGCCTGCCCCTGCAAGCGCAATCGATCACGCAGATGGTCGACCACGTCCTCGCCCTGCCGGAGGACACGCGCCTGATGATCCTCTCCCCGGTGGTGGCCTCGCGCAAGGGAGAGCAAGCGGACCTGTTTGCCGAACTGCGCGCTCAAGGGTTCATGCGCCTGCGGATCGACGGCAAGGTGCACGAGATCGACGCAGTGCCCAGGCTCGCGCGCAGCCACAAGCACAATGTCGAAGTGGTGGTGGACCGGCTCAAGGTTCGCGCCGATGCCCGGCAGCGGATGGCCGAGTCCTTCGAGACCGCGCTGCGCCATGCCGACGGCCGTGCCGTGGCGGTGGAGACCGATAGCGGCAGGGAGCACCTTTTCTCCGCCAAGTTCGCTTGCCCGGTGTGCGGTTACTCCATCGAGGAACTTGAGCCGCGACTGTTTTCCTTCAACAACCCCATGGGCGCCTGCGCCAAGTGCGACGGCCTGGGCAGCATCACCTTCTTCGATCCCAAGCGCATCGTCATGCACCCGGGACTGTCGCTCGCGGGCGGCGCCATCAAGGGCTGGGACCGGCGCAACCAGTTCTACTTTCAGATGCTCACCAGCCTGGGCAATCATTTCAATTTCGGCGTGGAAACCCCCTTCGAGAAACTGCCGGAGAACATCCAGCAGATCGTGCTCTATGGCACCAAGGAAAAGCTCCCCTTCGCCTACTTGAGCGAGCGCGGCCGCACGGTAATGAAGGAGCACGCCTTCGAGGGAATCGTTACAAACCTCGAGCGCCGCTACAAGGAAACCGACACCATCGCGGTGCGCGAGGAACTGGCGAAATATCTCAATACCTGCCTGTGCCCCGAATGCCATGGCACGCGCCTGCGCGGTCAGGCGCGCAATGTCAAGGTGGGTCCAGCCGGCGGCGAGCGCGCGATTTTTGAGGTCAGCGGCCTGCCGCTGCGCGACTCTCTCGCCTTTTTCAAGGACCTGAAACTCACCGGCGCCAAGCAGTCGATCGCCGAGCGCATCATCGCCGAGATCGGCTCGCGCCTGCGGTTTCTGGTCAACGTCGGCCTGGACTACCTCACCCTGGACCGTTCGGCGGACACGCTCTCCGGCGGCGAGGCGCAGCGAATACGTCTGGCCTCCCAGATCGGTTCGGGCCTCACCGGAGTGATGTATGTGCTCGATGAGCCGTCCATAGGCTTGCACCAGCGCGACAACGGCCGGCTGCTGGACACGCTGAAACACCTGCGCGACCTGGGCAACACCGTCATCGTGGTCGAGCACGATGAAGAAGCGATGCTTGCCGCCGACCATATCCTTGACATGGGCCCCGGTGCCGGTGTGCAAGGCGGCGAGATCGTCGCGCAGGGTACACCCGAGGAAATTCGCCGCAATGCGGCCTCGCTTACCGGCAAGTACCTGTCGCGCAAGCTCGAGATAGCCGTGCCGAGAAAGCGCCGGCGCCCGGAAAAGAACCGCGTGCTGCGGCTGGAGGGAGCAAGCGGCAACAATCTCAAGAACGTCGATTTCGAGCTGCCGGTGGGCTTGTTCGTGTGCATCACGGGCGTGTCGGGATCGGGCAAGTCCACCTTGATCAATGACACCTTGTATTGCGCCCTCGCCCAGCATCTGTATCACTCCAGCGCCGAGCCCGCGCCGCATCACAATATTCTGGGCCTGGAGCACTTTGACAAAGTCATCAGCGTCGACCAAAGTCCGATCGGGCGCACGCCGCGCTCCAACCCTGCCACCTATACGGGACTGTTCACGCCGATCCGCGAACTTTTTGCCGGCGTGCCGCAGGCGCGCGAACGCGGTTACGGCCCGGGCCGGTTCTCCTTCAACGTCAAGGGCGGGCGTTGCGAGTCCTGCCAGGGCGACGGCGTGCTCAAGGTGGAGATGCACTTTCTGCCCGACGTCTACGTGCCCTGCGACACCTGCCATGGCAAGCGCTACAACCGCGAGACCCTCGACGTCCATTACAAGGGCAAATCGGTCACCGAAGTTCTCGATATGACCGTGGAACAGGCGCACGAATTCTTCGCGGCGGTGCCGGTGGTCGAGAGGAAGCTGCACACGCTCATTGAAGTGGGCCTGGGATACATCAAGCTCGGGCAATCGGCCACCACGCTCTCGGGCGGCGAAGCGCAGCGGGTGAAACTCTCCCAGGAGTTGTCCAAGCGCGACACCGGGCGCACCTTGTACATTCTCGATGAACCCACCACCGGGCTTCACTTCAAGGACATCGATCTCCTGTTGCGCGTCCTGCACGCGCTGCGCGATCACGGCAAT
>MEQV01000213.1:6931-8393 GCA_001770355.1 Betaproteobacteria bacterium RIFCSPLOWO2_02_FULL_62_17 | reverse complement strand
CCCCGAGGATGTCGCGGACAACCCGGTCAGCGTCACCGGGGAATACCTTCGCAATGTGCTGGGCAGAAAAAAGAAGGCGGCCTGAGCGAGGTAATTCTTATATCAATACTGAATAGCAACTTACCGGATACAAGCGCCAAATAAGCCCTCACTCTGACAATTCTTGACAATTGTTGCGGAGTGACAGTCATTGACGGAGCCCACTGCGAGGGGCAGAATGCTCCGGGCGAGCCAGGCATATTGCCCCTAACACGCGAGGCCAAGCCACCATGCTCTTGCCAAATTTCACGTTCATGCTGCTGCTGATTATCGAAGGCTGCGCCGGACCCTGGGAGTCCGGCCTGGGCTGTGCCGCCCAGAATTTCAGCGTGAGGGTCCCCTATGAAAGGCTGGAACAATGCGAAACGGCGAAGCGAGGATTGATCGCTCCGGAGGGCGTGCAGAAATACATCAAGGCAATCTGCCTCGCGGTGCCCAAGGCCCCGAAGTAGCCGTTGCGCCTTCGCCTATCCTGTGAATCCTTATCTGGGGAGAATGACAGAGTGAACAGCAAACGCGGATGGACGATTTTGTGGGGCGCGGTATCCGCGCTCTGGGTGGCCTACTGGCTGGTGCTGACCCTGTCCATGGGGGGCGATACCATTCAGGAAATGATCGCGGGCATGGACGGTTCGGTACTGCTCGCGGGCCTGTTTCTTTCCCTGCCCCTGTGCCTGTACAGTGGCGGCATGCTGGTGGCCTGGCTGATGCGCGTGGCAGGCGGCGGCAAGGCATGAATACCGCACTTTTAATATTTCCCAGACAGGAGATCGCATGAGCATCAAACGGCATAACCCCGGCAAGCTGCTGTCCAGCGCCGTCGGGCACAACGGCGTGGTCTACCTCGCAGGCATGGTCGCCGACGATCTGAGCAAGGACGCGCGCGGCCAGACCGAGGAAGTCCTGAAAAAGATCGATACCGCGCTCGCCGCGATGGGCACCGACAAATCGAAACTGCTCTCGGTCAATATCTGGGTTGCCGACATCCGCCTGCGCGAGCCGATGAACATCGCCTGGACCGCGTGGATGGACCCGGCCAATCCGCCGGCCCGCGCCACTGTGGAGGCCAAGCTGGCCGATCCGCGCGCGCTGGTCGAAATCATGTCGACCTGCGCCAAGTAGCGCAGCCCGGCCGGGTGCAGCACCCGGCCGAAAAATCAGTTATGCCCGATGCTCAGCGCCCCGGAACGGCCCAGAGCCGCTCCAGCCACTCGAACATTCCCTGAATCAGCAAGGCCAGCACCGCCGCCGGCACCGCTCCCGCCAGCAGCATGGTGTTGTCGTTGAGCGCGAGGCCCGCGGCGATGCGCTCGCCGTAGCCGCCCGCGCCGATGAAGGCGGCGATGGTGGCGGTGCCGACGTTGATCACCGCCGAGGTCTTGATGCCGGCCACGATCGCCGGCCTTGCCAGCGGCATTTCGAC
>MEQV01000213.1:5977-6905 GCA_001770355.1 Betaproteobacteria bacterium RIFCSPLOWO2_02_FULL_62_17 | reverse complement strand
GCCCGAGCGCGACCGCCGCCTGCCGCAAGCCCTCGCCCACGCCGAGCATGCCGGTATGCGTGTTGCGCACGATCGGCAGCAGCGCATACAGGAACAGCGCCACCGCCGCGGGCCAGATGCCGATGCTGCCCATGAAGGCGATGAGAAATGCAAGCAAGGCCAACGACGGCACGGTCTGTATCACTCCCACTACCGCGAAGATGGGCTGTGCAAACGCCGCTTTCTTCGCCGCGAGGACGCCCAGCGGCAGGCCCACCAGAATGCTTGCCGCGAGTGAGCCGAATACCAGCAACAGGTGTTCGCGCGTCAGGCGCCACAGATCGGCGGCGAACAGGGCGTCGAGGAAAGCGCGCGGCGGCGCCGCTGCCGTAAGACCCTGCCCGTCTATCAGGGCGGCGGCCTGGGCGAACGACTTGCCGTCCAGCTCGGCCGCAGCGTTCATGCCGATCATGCGGGTTGTGTCGATGCGGCCCTCGAGCGCCCGCAACGCCTGCCATTGCGCCGCATAGCGCGCCGGCACTTCCGCGCGGTGCAGCAGCAGGGCCTCGTAGCGCGGAAAATAGTTGCGGTCATCGGCAAGCACGCGCAGTTTGTAGCGCGCGATCTTCGCGTCCGTGGAGTACAGGTCGATGACATCCACGCGGCCCGCGGCCAGGGCCTCATAGGCAATGCCGTGATCGAGCCCGGCGGGCGCCACGGCGGCGAGGCCATAGCGGCGCGCCAGACCGGGCCAGCCGTCCTGGCGCGCCAGGAACTCGTGCGAAAAGCCGAATTTGAGCGAATGCCGCCCAGCAAGATCGCCGATGGCGCGAACGCCAAGCTTGAGCGCCAGGTCTTCGCGCACCCCAAGCGCATAGCTGTTGTTGAAGCCCAGCGGCACGGAGGCGGCAAGGCCCATCGATGCCAGGCCGCGGTTCAGTTCATCAAG
>MEQV01000213.1:927-5967 GCA_001770355.1 Betaproteobacteria bacterium RIFCSPLOWO2_02_FULL_62_17 | reverse complement strand
TTGTGCTCGGCCGGCCCCTGTTTCAATACGGTACGCAGCAACAACTCGCCCAGCACGTAGGATTCGGTAAAGCGCTTCGAGCCGATGCGCATGGGTTCGGCCGCCGGTGTCGCACCCGCCCCCAGCAGCAAAAAGCAAGCCAACGCCGTGACGCTTAAGGATTTTCGGTTTGCCGCGACCAGTGAATGCATGCGTGGAAGTTCATTCATGTCGTTGATGTCGCAGTGCGCCATGATAGACCCACATCCCGCCGCTCGCGTAAGCAAGCGGCCGCGGGAATTCCACGCTAGCGGAAATCGCGGGAAATCTGCTACCGTTCGGCTGTCTCTTGCCCGCAGGTTTCTGCGCGTGTCATCCAGCCCACTTATGAACGGCGTCGCAACACCCCCGTCATCGGCGAATTTCGGCGTCGATGACGCGGCTGCCGTGGCGGAGATCCGTGCCGGGCTGTTGCAGGAGCGCGCCGAAGTATCGCCAAAGTACTTCTATGACCCGCTGGGATCGAAACTGTTCGAAGCCATCACGCAACTGCCCGAGTATTACCCGACGCGCACCGAGCGCGGCATTTTCGAGCGCCATGGCGCCGAGATCGCGCGCAGTGTCGGAACCGGCGCGGCCATGATCGAACTGGGCGCGGGCAACTGCGACAAAGCACGGCGCCTTTTCCCCGCATTGCGTCCGGCCCAGTACGTGGCGGTGGATATTTCCACCGAGTTCCTCCTCGACGCGCTGCGCGAGATGCGCGGCAAGTTTCCCGATATCGAGATGCAGGCGCTCGGCATGGATTTTTCCTCGGGCCTGAACCTGCCGCGCGGCGTGCGCAATGAAAAGCGCTTGTTCTTCTATCCTGGGTCCTCGATCGGCAATTTCACGCCCGCGGCGGCCCTCGAGTTGCTGCGCGACCTGCGCCGGCAATGCGGCGTCGCGGGCGGGGTGCTGATCGGCGTGGACCTGGTGAAACCCGCCTCGATCCTGGAACCCGCCTATGACGACGCGCTCGGTGTCACCGCGGCATTCAACCTGAATCTGCTCAACCACCTCAACCGCTTGATCGACGCCAATTTCAATCCCGGCGACTGGCGCCATCTGGCATTGTTCAATGCGCCGCTGTCGCGCATCGAAATGCATCTGGAGGCACGTTGCGACCTCACGGTATCCTTGCCCGGCGGCGAGCGCCGCTTCGCGCGCGGCGAGCGCATCCATACCGAAAGCAGCTACAAGTATGAGTTGCTGCAATTTCGCGCCCTGCTGGTGAAGGCCGGGTTCCGCAACATCAACACCTGGACCGACGAACGGCACTGGTTCGCGGTATGCCATGCCAGCATCTGACACGACTTCATCGGCCCACTCATGAACGCTCTCCAGACACCCTTTGGCGGATTCGTGGCCGTGTCGAAACGCCTGACCGGGCGCTTCGCGGCGGTTCGCGATGCATCGCTGGCATTGGCCGCGCCGCTCACCGAGGAGGATTGCTGCGCCCAGTCGATGGCCGATGCGAGCCCGGTGAAATGGCATCTGGCGCACACCACCTGGTTTTTCGAGACCTTCGTGCTGGAGAAATACGAACCGGATTTCCGGCCGTTCCACCCGGCGTATCGCGTGCTGTTCAATTCCTACTACAACGGCGTCGGTGAGAAGCATCCGCGGCCGCAGCGCGGCATGCTGACGCGGCCGCCGCTGGCACTGGTGCGCGAATACCGAAGCGACGTCGACCAACGCATCGGCAAGACGATCGAAAACCACGGTCACGAACCGGAATTCCGCGGGCTGATGGATCTGGGCATCAACCACGAGCAACAGCACCAGGAATTGATCCTTACCGATCTGAAGAACCTGCTCTCCCTCAATCCGCTGGCCCCGGTTTATCGCGCCGCCGCGGCGCAAGCGGCGCAAAGTGGATCACCGCTTTCCTGGGTTGGCTTCGAGCGCGGCATGGTCCTGATCGGCGCGCGGGATGACCAATTCTGCTTCGACAACGAACTGCCGCGCCACGAGCAGTATCTGGGCGCCTATGCACTGGGCTCGCGCCTGGTCACCAATGGAGAGTTCCTTGAGTTCATCGAAGCCGGCGGCTACCGCGATGCCGGGCTGTGGCTTTCCGAGGGCTGGAACTGGGTGCAAAACAACGGCATCGTGCATCCCATCTATTGGTCGCGCGAAGGCGATGACTGGCGCGAATTCACGCTCGCCGGCATGCGCGCGCTCGATCCGCGCGTACCGGTCTCGCACGTATCCTATTTCGAGGCCGACGCCTACGCACGCTGGGCGGGCGCGCGCCTGCCCACGGAAGCGGAATGGGAGCATGCAGCGGTCGGATATCCCATCGAAGGCAATTTTCTCGACGACGGCCGCAACCACCCGGCGGCAGCCGCCGCCGGCGAAGGACTCGCGCAGCTGTTCGGCGATCTATGGGAGTGGACCAGTTCCAGCTACTCGCCCTATACGGGCTATCGCGCGCCCGAGGGCGCGATCGGCGAATACAACGGCAAATTCATGGTGAATCAGTATGTGCTGCGCGGCGGCTCCTGCGTCACGCCGCGCGGCCACATTCGCGCCAGCTACCGCAATTTCTTTCCCACCGCCGCGCGCTGGCAGTTCACCGGGATACGTCTCGCGCGCGATAGCTGAAGCTATTTTTCGCTGTATTACTTTTCGATATTCACGCCCCTCCAGAACGCAAGGTGATCCTTGATCTGCGCCGCAGCGGGCTTGGGATCGGGGTAATACCAGGCGGCGTCCTTGTTGACCTTGCCGCCGACCACCACGTCGTAATAGCTCGCGACGCCTTTCCACGAGCAGGTGGTATGGGTTTCGCTTGGCTTCAGCACGGCCTGATTTGCGCTCCCTGCCGGGAAATACACATTGCCTTCAACCGTTTCGAACTTGTCGCTCTGCGCGATCACCGCGCCGTTCCAGATTGCCTTGGGCATGGGGCCTCCAGACGCCGAAATCCGGACTGAATGTCCGTCAACCCCAACCCTACTGCACAAAGCCCGGCAAACGCCGGGCTTTTTTCCTGCGCGATCCGGCGGTTTCCCGCCGTCGCTTTTCCAGGTTGACGCAGGGCTTACTTCTTGTCGCCGCCCTTGCCCTTGCCCTTACCTTCGGACTTCGCCACGCCTTTACCCTTGCCCTCGCCTTTGGCCTTGCCTTCGGTCTTCTTGGCGTCGGCTTTTGGTGCGGGAGCCGGAACTGCCTTGGCATCGGTCTTGCCCGCGGGCGCCGCTTTCGCCGAAGGAGTTGCCGGGGTCGCCGGAGTCGCTTTCGCGTCGGTCTTCGCCGCAGGAGCAGCCGGGGTCGCCGGCGTTGCTTTCGCGGGCGCCGGGGCCGCCTTGGCGGGTGTCGCCGGAGCGGGGGCTTGCGCGAACACGGAACCGGCAAAAGCAGAAGCAATCACTAATGCAATAAGTTTGCGATTAAACATGTCTGTTTCCTTTATATGATTTGGTAAGTCGGTTCTATATTGAACCTGAGTACAAAACGCCTCAGCCCCCCATGGGTTGACAGCCAATTGTCAGGATTGGCGTCCAATAGACCAAAACGTTGTAATAAAACGTAACGAAAATGCCTCAAAAAGCGTGAATAAGTCACACAAATGCCTTTTTTTGCCAGGCGGTTAGAATTCGCCCGCCATCGATCCGCCATGGAAGAGCGCATGACCCTGACAGAACTACGCTATATCGTCGCCGTCGCGCGCGAACGCCATTTCGGCCGGGCGGCAAAGGCCTGTTTCGTGTCGCAGCCGACGCTGTCGGTGGCGATCAGGAAGCTCGAGGATGAACTGGGTGTCGCCTTGTTCGAACGCGCCTCCGGCGACATCGCGCCCACGGCCGTCGGCGAACGCGTCATCGAGCAGGCGCAGCGGGTGCTGGAACAATCCCAGGCGATCAAGGAAATCGCCAGGCAGGGCAAGGACCCGCTGCAGGGAGCGCTGCGCATCGGCGCCATCTACACCATTGCGCCTTATCTGCTGCCTGGCCTGGTGCGTCTGCTGCACCGGCGCGCGCCGCGCATGCCGCTGCACCTTCAGGAAACTTACACCCATCGGCTGCGCGAGCTGCTCAAGCAGGGCGACATCGACGCGGCAGTCCTTGCGCTGCCCTTCGAGGAACCCGGTTTTGTCATTCAGCCGCTTTACGACGAACCCTTTGTGCTGGCGGTGCCGCGCGATCATCCCTGGGCGGCGCGCAAGTCGGTCAAGTCCTCCGAGTTGCAGAAGGAAACCATGGTGCTGCTGGGAACCGGACATTGCTTTCGCGACCAGGTGCTCGATGCCGTGCCCGGACTCAACCGCGCCGCCAATGCCGAGGGCTTGCGGCGTACCTTCGAAGGTTCATCGCTGGAAACCATACGCCAGATGGTGGCCTCCGGCGTGGGGCTCACCGTGCTGCCCTCGTCGTCGCTGCCCGAGCGCGTCGCCAGGGACAGTCTGCTGCGCTACATTCCGTTCGCCGCGCCGGTTCCCGACCGGCGCGTGGTGCTGGTCTACCGCAAATCTTTTCCGCGCAAACCCGCCATCGAGGCGCTGCGCCGCGCGGTGCTCGACTGCAGCTTGCCCGGCACCAGGGCACTGCCCGGTGTCGCGGCCGCTTAAGCCGCGCCGGCCGTTCCGCTGATTAGTTTTTAACTATCGATATTATATTAACAATCAATTGGATTAATTGATGACCCGGTTGCAGAATTCGCTCCGTGCATCGCGTGATGCAAACAGACAAAAGGAGCAAATCATGGGCGATTTCGTCATAAGCAAAACTATCGAATCCGTCACCATCAAGAACCTCGAAGCCGCCTTCGCCGGCGAGTCGATGGCGCACATCAAGTACCGCTACTTCGCCAAAATCGCCCGCGCCGCCGGCGACGAGGAAACCGCGCGCACCTTCGAGGAAACCGCCGACCAGGAAGTGCAGCACGCCTTTGGACACCTCGACCTGCTCTACCCCGGGGACCAGTTGACGCCCGCCAAGGCGCTGCGGATGGCCATCGAAGGCGAGACCTACGAGTACACCGAGATGTACCCTGCGTTCCGCCATCTTGCCGAGC
>MEQV01000213.1:0-849 GCA_001770355.1 Betaproteobacteria bacterium RIFCSPLOWO2_02_FULL_62_17 | reverse complement strand
CCACACTGGCCAAAGCCGCCAAGCGCTTTGCCGCTCTCGCCCGCGTCGAGGAACGGCATGCCAATCAGTACCGCGCGCAACTTTCGCGAACCGCGAAATAATCCCAACCCATCCGCAGCAAGGAGAATGAAATGAAAAGCTGGCAATGTATTGTTTGTGGTTTCCTCTATGACGAAGCCCAGGGCTTGCCCGAAGAAGGCATCAAGGCAGGCACCCGCTGGGCCGACATCCCGGCCGACTGGGCCTGTCCCGAATGCGGCGTGGCCAAGGCCGATTTCGAGATGGTCGAGATCAGCGCAGCCTGAGACGGGTTTCCTTCAAATCGCGTTCCACGGAAAAGCCCATGCCCGATTCCATCGTCATCCTCGGCAGCGGACTCGCGGGCTATACCGTGGCGCGCGAGTTCCGCAAACTGGACAAGCAGACGCCGCTCACCGTCGTCACCGCCGACGACGGCAGTTTCTATTCCAAGCCCATGCTCTCCAATGCGCTGGCGGCGGGCAAGACGGCGCAGGCGCTGGCTATGAAAACAGCCGCCGCGATGGCAGAGGAACTGGCTGCGGCGATCCTGACCCAGGCGAGGGTCTTATCGGTCGACGTCGCGGCACACCGCCTCAGACTTGCCGATCGCGAAGTCGAATATTCGAAACTGGTACTGGCGCTGGGTGCCGATCCCATCCGGCTGCCGCTGTCAGGCGATGGCGCGGGCGAGGTGTTGTCGGTCAACGACCTGGCGGGCTACGCGAGGTTTCGCGGGCAGCTCGAAGGCAGGCGCCGCGTCGCCATACTCGGCGCGGGTCTGATCGGCTGCGAATTCGCCAACGACCGGCTGCGAATTCGCCAACGACC
>MEQV01000212.1:7384-40455 GCA_001770355.1 Betaproteobacteria bacterium RIFCSPLOWO2_02_FULL_62_17 | reverse complement strand
CGACGTCAGTCCGGAGAGCCGTTCGCGACCGTCGCCGATTCGCCGCGAAGAACTGGGCGAGCTGGAAAAGGCCCCGTACGACGTGCTGGCCAAGCCCCGCGATGGCGGCCCGGATCTCGCCGGCCTTCAGGGTCCGGGCGGAGTTTTCTTGCGCATGCCGGAACTGCGCAAGCACTTGGGCGCAATCAATCGGTACCTGCGCAGCGAGGCGGGCATCGATCCGCTGCTGGTCAAGATCGCGATACTCGCCACGGCGAGGCAAATGGACAGCCAGTTCGAGTGGACCATGCATGAACCGGTGGCGCGGCGCAAGGGCATCCCGCAGCGGACAATCGATCTCATCAAGCATGGCAAAGCGCTCGCGGGCATTCCCGAGCACGAAGCCGCCGTAATCGAGCTCGCCAGGGGGTCGCTCGGAGCCCACAAGGTCTGCTCGCGGACCCATGCACGGGTCCTGAAGGTTTTCGGCGAGCGCGGCCTTCTGAACATCGTCGCCCTGATCGCGAGCTACGCCACGACCGCGATCACGCTGTGCGTGTTCGACCAGCAGCTACACGACGGTCAGGCGCCGCTGCTGCCGGAAACGATAGGAGAGCCAATGCCGGGCGTGACGTATGGCGGCGCATGAATTTCTGGCCTCGGTTATGTTTCGGGCCTTGAAATTGACGCGCAATGCCAATTATGTCCAATGCCGGGCGATGGGCGGTGATCGGACCTGTGTTTACTGGGTATCAACGCGGTATTGGAGAAAACAGATGGTAAATACCGGGCAACTCCTCCGGCTATTCCAGGAATTGAACGATGATCAAGGCGGCGGCACGCGGCCAGCCGCCAATTCCGCGGCGAAATCCGCGACCCCGTCGGCGAGATCGAATCGCGGCCGATAGCCCAATTCCTTCCTTGATCGGTCGAGATCGAGCATCTGTTCATGGCGCCAGATGGGACCGATCAACGGCCTGGCAAGAATTTCGACCTTGGCCCCAGGCACCGCCTTCTGGATGGCCGCCGCGACGTCTTGCGTGCTTGCAAGAACACCCGAGCCGATGTTGTAGATAAGGTGATTCAATGGCTTTTCACAGGCGCGCACTACGCCTTGGCCCACGTCCTTCGCATAAACATAGTCGTTGACGGTCAGCACGCCCGGATCGATCCTGGCGGGATTGCCCGACAGCGCCAAGGCTATGGCCTCGTGCACGGCGCCTCCCGCGAAATCGCCGCCCAGATAATGGCCGCGTCCGTAGACTTGCGCGAGGCGAAGTATCGCGAATTCGAGTCCGTAAGACTTGGCCAGACTCTCCAGAAGCTTCTCGCAAGCGATCTTGCTGGCGATATAGGGGTTGTCGCCGGCCAGGGGAAAGTCCTCGGTCAATGGCGCTCGCGGAAGCCGGTTCCAGTCGTAGATCCCGAAGCTGCTGGTGAAAAGGAAGCGGCGGACCTTGCAAAGGCGAGCCGCTTCGACAAGCGCCAGGCAGCCATCGACATTGGCACGCACCCCCGCATAGGGGCGCGCTCGCAGGCTGCCGCCGATCTGGTAGGCGCTATGCACTATCGTATCCACGTCATGCGCTTGCAGGGTTTCGATCAGCGCGGACAATTCCTGCACGTCGGCTGTGACAACGGGAACCGATTTCGCCACGCTGTCGATGTAAGCCTGATCGGGCGCGCGGTCGTAGAGAATCGCTTCATGGCCGCGTTCCCTGAGAAGGCGGGCAACATTGCAGCCGACCAGGCCGGCGCCGGTGACGAGCACTTTCACGACAATTTCTCCAGCTATTTGGGGATAAGGCCAAGATCGCGAAGCATGGGAATCCGGTCGAAATACACCCAACGCTCCGCGAGTTTGCCCTCGATCACGCGAAATATTTCCACCCCTCGGGTCGCATACACGCGTCCGGTCGGGGGCACTCCCATCATGGGCATCTTGTGCGTGGTGGTGGAGGTGACCCTGGCCACAACCATGTCCCCTTCGGCTACCAGGTCCTCGATTTCGATTTTCAAATCGAGGTTGTCATGCAACGCCGCCGCCAGTTTCTTGACGCCATCGATGCCTTTAACCGGAAACGGCGACGCCGTGTTGTAGACGTCCTTGAAGTCAACCGCGAAAAGCTCATCGACCAACTCGAGTTTGCCTTGATTTTCCACCTCATCATAGAAGCGGCGGACCAGATTCTTGTTCTGCCCGGCCAGGTTTTGCATGGACATCGAATTTTCCTTCAGTCAGGATGGGTGCTGATGTATTTTTTGGCTTTCGCGGGATCGACCCCCGAGGCGCGAAGACTCACCCCGGCGGCTTCCTCCTGAAGGCGGTAGGTAACCACGTAGCCCGAGCCATTGCCCCAGCCCCGGTTGATCGAATGCGTGATCACCTGTTCGGCGATATTGCCCACCAGCAAGGGCACGCCCAGTTTCCGTCCAAGCTCGTTGGCGATTCCCACGTCCTTGCGCAACAACGTGAGTGTAAACACTGTCGGCTGGTACTTTCCGGAAAATACCGAAGTCGGAATATGATCGTGCATCATGACCATGCGCCCGACCAGTCCCCTGCGCACCGCTTCCCACAGCACCTTGACATCCACGCCCGCCTTCACTCCCAGGCTCAAACCTTCCGCTATCGCCTGGGAGCAGCCGGCACCTATCAGTTGATGCACGAGCTTGCAGATGCATCCGTTGCCGACCGGGCCGGCATGAATGATCTGATCGCCATAGGCCTTCAACACCGGCATGAGGCGCTCGAATACCTCGCGGTCCGCGCCTATCATGATCTCGTGCACGCCCGGCGCGGCGCCTGGTTGACCGATGCTGACCGGCGCATCCACTGCCCAGGCATCCCTTTCCCGAAAACGCGCCGCGATGCGCCGAATCAGATCAGGCCCGCCGGTGGATATATCGACATAGATGCCGCCTTTCCCGATGCCATCGAGAATTCCCCCGGAACCCAGGGCGGTCTTCTCAACCGCCTCTTGTGTCGGCAGCGCGGTGTAGACGACATCGGAGAGGCGCGCGACCGCGGCCGCGGAGTCCGCGGCGCGAGCACCGCGCTCGATAAAAGGCGCCTGGGCATCGGCGTTGATGTCGAAGACCACCATGGGAAAACCCGCCACCTGAATGCATTCGGCCACCGGGCCGCCCATTTTTCCGAGTCCAATGAATCCGACAGTGTCCAAGCTTTATTCTCCCTTGATCCTGAGGCGCCGGGTTTGTCACACTTTCAAATACGGGGGAAAAGCCGTTCCGATCAGGATGCCGGACAACCCAGACCGGTGTCGTAGAGCACCGGATCGTCCTTGCGCCGCACTTCAACCGCGATGAGTTGGGCACAGCCGGGACAACAGAATTCGCGCACCACGATCTCATCGACCAGGCCGTATTTATTCCATGGACTGAGCGATTCCATCCTGGTCAAGCGCGCGAGGGCGCCGGACTTGGGATCTTCGTTCGCGCCACAGATCGGGCGGCGGCATTGCCGGCACAGGTATTGCGCCCGGCCATTCGTCTCGACCCTGTCCAGGGCCGCGCCTATGCTCTGCGCCAGCACCGCGGAGTTGTCCTGGTTCGCGACCTCGCGCCGGGGGCGAGCAGGCGATCGCCTCCCTTCTGACAGACGCCGCTCGCGGATGGCTTTGCGCAATTGCGCGGTCCGTTCTGTGTCAATTCGAGTCGATTCGCCGCGACCGGCTCCGCAAGTCGATCCCCCGCCATCGGCTTCGCGCATCGCCACGCCATAGACGTCGCGCGCGACTTTTGCGCTCACCAATCCAGCACCGAGATCGGCCCTAACCGCCTCAGGCTCGCGCCGCAGCGGGTCGCCATAGCCGCCCCCGCCCGCGCACACGATGACGATCGCGTCCTCGGGATCGAGCAGGATGCGTTGCTTGGCCTGCATGGGTTCGATGCTCCTCGCCTGCAGCGCTTCGACGCCGACCGGTATACGGCGATCGGCGAATTGGCGCTTGTGATCCGACTCGCGCAACAGCAGCGTGACCTGGACGCTCGAAGGATAGCCGCCATAGAGGCCCTGCGCTTCCGGCTGGCTCACGCCATGCGCCAGACGCGTGAGGTCGATCGGACCTTCGTTACGATGCGCAACCATCATGCCCTCGGTGCCCACCCCGCCGCGAGTCATGCCCTGCCCGCCGGTGTCGGGCGACTGACGGCGATACACATAGAGTATCGGATACTCTTTCTCGTACACCTCGACATTGGCGATTGCCATGGCTGGCGAACCGGGCAATCCGCCGGCATCGATGCCGTCCTTCCAGGCGCGCGCACCGCTTCCGCCGGTCTCATCGAGCAGCACCGCGGTAAACGGCCTCCCACCCGCGAAGTGGCCCGCTATGGTGACACCCTGCCACGCGGGCGCCCAGTTCGCCTGAATCTCGCCCTGCAGGCAAGAGCACGCAAGCATTTTTGCGATGGTTCCGGAGGTCACATGGGAAGTGGCAAAAATGCCGGAGACGGTGGCCATGCTGACCGCCGCCGGATGGCGCGCGTTATTGATCGTCCCCTCTTCGGAAATGATATCGATCATCGGCATGATGCCGCCGGTGGTCCACGGAATGTCGTAGCACAGCATGGGCAAGACCGCCGACAGTATGCCGCTCTCCAGGCCGGTCTTGGTGCAGTTAATCGCCCCGCGCGCCTGCGCGTCGGTGCCGGTAAAATCGAAGCACAGGCGCTCCGCGCGCTTGGTCATCGCAAGGCAAATCCGATACAGGCGATTCTGATTGCCGTCGTGATCGAGAAAACCCTCCGTTTTCCAGGTTCCATCGGGCAGCGAGCGCAAGCGTCGCGCAAACGACGAGTGCGCCAGATCGAGAATGCCGCGCTGCGCCTCCATCACGGTTTCAAGGCCGTACTCGGCGATCACTTCCCCGATCCGCTGGCGAGTTCGGTTGATCGCTGCGATCCGCGCGCGCATGTTCAGGCCGTTGAGCCTCGGGGTGCGCGAATTGCGGATCAGCAGCGCCTCGATGTCGTTTCTAATCGTTCCGCGCTCCACCATCTTGACCGGCGGAATCAGCGGCGCTTCGCCGAATACGTCCGGCGTGCCCACGGTGAAACTGCCTGGATTGGGGCCGCCGACATCGACTTCGTGCATCGCGAGGCCGGTCCAGCACACCAGCGTGCCCTGGTGAAATATCGGCGCGATCATCAGGAAATCGTTCATATGCGCCGCGCCCGCCCAGGGGTCGTTGGTGACGAAGGCATCGCCCTCGGCGTAGCCGACGTTGTCCTTGAAGCTTGCGATCACGGTCTTGGCAAAGCCGTTGAGGCACAGCGAAAGGCGCGTCATGTAAATGCCGACGAACAAGCCCTCCCCCTCGGGCGTCAGCAGCGCGCTGTTGAAATCCTTGGCCTCGTACACCACCGGCGAACCCGACAGCTGCGAGGCCACGCGTCCCTGCTCGTCGTTGATCATGGCAAGGCGGTTGCGCAGCACCTCCAGCGTGATGGGATCAAGCCGCCGTGAGGTCGAAGGAATGGCTGAAATGCGCTTGCCTGCGTTCATTTTGCCACCGCTTGCAGTTCGATGACGATATTGCCGAAACCATCCACCACGCCCCCGGCAAATCCGGGCAGGAGGATGGTGTCGCCCATTCTTTCGATCACAGCCGGCCCGCCAAGCGTCATTCCCGGCGCAAGACGCTCGCCATCGTAAATGGACGCCGGCACCCTGGCGCCCAGCTCGGCAAGATAAATGTCGCGCTCGCCCTTTTTCGCCGGCGACGCATCGCGGGGCCCAATGGCCGGGGCCGCGGCGAGCCGCGGCAGCACCATGTCCGCCGACGCTTCCACCCGGCACTTGACAATCTCGATGCTCGCGGCGCCATAGCCCGAATTCTCGCCGTAGAGAGCCGCGTACTGTTTCTGAAACGCGGCAAGCAAGCGGTCCTGCGAATCCGCTTGCGCGAAGTCAGCGGTCACCGGCACGGCCAGCGCGCGCGGCTGCAAACGGTATTTCACATGCGCGAAGCGGGCGTGCCGGCGCGCATCGGGTTCGATTCCCTCGCGCTCGAACAGCTTGCCCAGATTTTGTTCGAGTTCTTGGAACATGCCGCCCAACTCGCGCCATCGCCCGGGCTCCATCGGAAACGCGGCGAGGCTGGATCGTTCCGACGCGTGCACGATTCCCCCGGTAAGCATGCCCAGCGCCGAGAATACCGTGGCAAACGAAGGCACATAAACCTTACTGACGCCCAGATCGCGCGCCAAATACGCAATGTGCAGCGCGCCGGCCCCGCCATAGGCGAACAAAACGAAATCGCGCGCGTCGCGTCCGCGATCGATGCTGGAGCGCCGGATCAGGTCGGCCATATTGGCGTTGACTATCCTGAACGCGCCCGCCGCCGCCTGCAGGCAATCCAGGCCGAGCTTCGCGCCCACGGCTTGGACCGCGCGTTCGGCGGCGGCCCGGTCCAGGCGCATTTCACCGCCGAGAAATGCCTCCGGACTGAGATAGCCAAGCACCAGATTGACATCGGTAACCGTGGGCGCGGCCCCGCCTGAGCCATAGCAGGCGGGGCCGGGTTCCGCCCCGGCGCTGTGCGGCCCGACGCGAAGCAGCTTGTTGTCGTCGCACCATACAATGCTCCCCCCGCCGGCGCCGACAGACTCCACCGCCACCTTGGGGATCAGGCAGGTGTAGCGGTCAATGACCGGCTCTTCATCAAGAATGTACTGGCCGTCTTCGATCAAGGCCACATCGAAGGTGGTGCCGCCCATGTCGGCGCAGATGATGTCGGGTTCGCCATAGACGGCGCCGAAGTAGCGCGCCCCCAGCACGCCGCTGACGGGGCCCGAATCCAGCGTCAGCAAAGGCCGCAGGCGGATTTCCTCCATTGTCGTGAGCCCGCCCATGCAATGGGCAAGCAGCAGGGGATAGCGATAACCGCCTGCGGCCAACCGGTCGCCCAGACGATCAAGGTAGCCGATCAGCCTGGGCCCGACGTAGGCATTGGCCACGGTGGTCGCGGTGCGCTCGTACTCGCCGATCAGCGGGGCGAGCACGTGCGACGCGCATACATAGACGCCGGGAAGTTCCCGCTCCACGCGTTCGCGTACGCGCCGCTCATGATCGCCGTTCTGAAACGACCAGAGAAAAGAAATCGCCACCGACTCGATGCCGTCGCGACGCAACGCCTCGACCGCGCGCGAGACATCGTCTTCATTCAATTCGACCACGACATCGCCGCGCGAATCGATGCGCTCGGATATGCCGTGCACGTCCCGCGGCGCGACGATGGGCGGATCGGCCTTGTCCAGGTGCGACTGATGATTCATTTCGCGCTCGGTGCGCCCGGCGACTTTCTGCGATGCCTTGCCGATGAAGATCGCGTCCTCGTGGCCACGCGTGGTGACAAGGGCCGTGCGCACGCCTTTCCTTTCCACAATGGCGTTGGTCGCCACGGTGCAGCCGTGGACAAAAAACCGGCAGTCTCCCAGTAGCGCAGCGGGCTCGATTCCCATGCGCCTCGCCGCCGCGGCAACCGAGTTGATCACCCCTTCATCGGGTTTGGCGCGCCGCGTTGGCGACTTCGCGATCGCGGCGATCCGACCGTCGGAATCCAGTACGACGCAATCCGTGAACGTGCCGCCGATGTCGATGCCGATGAAATAACTCATTCTATGGCGGCCGTCTCATCCGGGGCCGCGCAGGCCATTGGTCTACCCCGCCTCAGTTGATGGTAATGCCGACTGATCGCACCACCTTGCCGGTCCGATCGAGCTCGCCGTCTATCAATTTCTGAAACCCCTGGGCACTGCCGCCGGTAGGCATCAGGCCGAGTTTGCCGTAACGCTCCCGAACCTCGGGGGCCTGCAGCGCCTTGTTCAAGGCCTCGTTCAAGCGCGCCACGATCGCATCGGGAACCCCTTTGGCCGCGACGATGCCAAACCAGCTCGAGGTCTCAAAACCTTTCAGTCCCTGCTCGTCGACGGTCGGCAGGCTCGGATACTGAGACACTCTCGCAAGACTCGTCACACCCAGCGGCTTGATTCGCCCGCCCTTGACCTGACCCACCGAGGAAAAAACATTGTCGAAAAATACCGTTACATCACCCGACATCAGCGCCGGGTACGCGGGCCCGGCGCCTTTGTAGGGCACCTGGGTCATTTTGATTCCCGCCGCGTCGCTGAACATTTCGGCCGAAATATGCGACTGGGTACCGGCCCCGGAGGAGGCGTAGTTGAGCTTTCCGGGCGCCGCCTTGGCCGCATTGATTAGATCGGCGATTGAGGAACCCGGAAAGGACGAGGACACCAGCACCAGGTACGGGCTGTTCGCCAGTTCCACGATGCCGCGCAGATCCCGCTGAGGATCGTAGGGAAGATTCTTGAACAACCACTTCGAGAGCACCAGCACATTGCTGCCTACGAACAGCGTATGGCCATCAGCGGGCGCGCTCATCAAAGACTGCATGCCTGGAATCGCACCCGCGCCGGGCTTGAAATCGACGACCACCGGCTGCCCGATCACCGCCTGCAAGCCATCGGCAACCGGTCTCGCGATAACCTCCCCGGGACCTCCCGGAGGAAATGGCACTACCATGCGTATCGGTTTGCTGGGAAAACTCTGGGCATGAATGTCGAAGGCAACGATAGCTGCCAACATTGCGACGGCCATTTCAATATGGTTTCTGGCGTTTTTCATGAATGTCTCCTCTTCGTGATTCCCAAATCCGAACAATCATCGGTGCCCCTAAGGATGGGGGTCATGCTGCAACACGACGCCAGGTGAATTACCCCCGGTCGAATGCCCGTATCGTCGCCCGCGCTCTTTCATCGAGAATGACCCGGCACTCGCGCATCGCCGCGCTGGCGCCGATCACTGGACCCTAAGGCCGACTTTCTCCGCAAGCCCGCCCCAAAGTGCGACTTCCTCCGCGAGGAACTTGTTCAAAGCCGGCACGTCCAGATCCAGTTTCTGAAGAGCGAGTTTGGCGAACTGTTTTTCGATGTTCGGCAAATTGATTATCTTCCTGACTTCGCGGTTGAGGCGCTCCACGACCGGCGCCGGCATATTGGCGGGCCCGGTGAGCCAGAACCATGCGGTGCCACGGACCTGCGGGTATCCGAGTTCCGCGAAGGTCGGGACACTGGAAAAGACAGGATTGCGCGCCGGGGAAGTCACCCCCAACCCAACCGCCTTTCGCGCCTGCACGTGCGCCCCGACCGATATCGCCGGCTGCAACGCCAGCGAGACGTGATTTCCGATCAGGTCCGACATCGCCTCGGCGGCACCCTTGTAGGCCACGGGCACCAAACGGATTTTAAGCGTCTGATTGATCAGTTCCATGATCAGGTGCCCCTGCGACCCGACCCCCGGGGTGCCGCAGGTCACGTCCTTGTCGCGCGCCATTTTGATCAGCTCCGCCAGCGAATTCACGCCAAGTGACGGACTCGCCGCAAGCATGGCGCTGTCGCCGGCGATCATTGCGACGTGCGTGAAATCGCGCATCGTCTGATACTCTATGTTCTTATTGACCGCGGGTCCCACCAAGTGCGGCCCGGCGCCCCCGATCAGCAGCGTGTACCCGTCCGGCTCAGCACGCACAACGACGGCTGACCCGACCGCACCGCCACTTCCCGGCCTGTTCTCGACGATGAACTGCTCACCAAAGGCCTTCGTGAGATCCGGGATCAGCAGTCGCGCAAGCACGTCCGCCGTACCGCCGGCACCGAATCCGACGACGATCCTGACCGGCTTATTCGGCCAGTTCTGTGCCATCGCGGCGCTCGCCCACCCCAGCGACAGTGATACGAACATCGAAACAAGTAAGTTCAGATTGCGCGCGTTTCTCATGACATCCTCCTCGCACTCGGCTTTGTGGTCATTCTGCACCTTCGCTCGGAGAGCATCGCATAATTGCCTGGCGTGTTGCCCCCTCACCTATCCTTGATTTAGCTTCCCCTTTGCAATTCACTTCGCGATTTCGCGATGTGCTGCGCCGCCACTCTTGCAAATATTGCCGCCTGACTCAATCCCGCGCCGGTCATGAAGTTCATTCCGTGAAATCCGCCGACCAGTTCGCCGCAAGCATACAAGCCCTCGATTGCCTTGCCGTCGCGGTTCAAAATCTCAACCTGGGTGTTAATGCGCACGCCGGAAAAAGTAGTCGCCAGATTGGGCGCTGTCGCAAAGGCAAAATATGGCGGCGACTCCAGCGCAAACAGTTTTCCCACTTTTGCGGTCTGATATTCGCGACCCATGGGGTCGGCCTGCCCTGCGCGGCAGGCTGCGTTATAGGCATTGACGGTTTCGACCAGCGCGTCCGGTGGAATATTGGCGAGCTGCGCCAGACCCTCGAGTGAATCGCCGCGAAGCGATTTTTCCAGGGCAAGCGGATTGATGTAAATGGTCTTTTCCTCGGCAGCCCGGCGCCGAACCGAATCGTCGTAAATTCCCCAGGACATTGCCTCTGGCAGTTTGAGAGTGGCCAAGGCAATACTCTTGGCATTGATGTCCTCGCGAACATATCGGCGACCCGACTGCGTCACCAGAATTCCACCCAGATGGTACACCATGCCCACCGGGGCGTCGTGATGAAATCGCTCCAGCGCACCCTGGCGCTCTTCCCGGAATGCATAGGCATAGAAATTGGGCTTAACACTCTCCATGCTGCAAAGCTGTGCGCCCAGCGCCTCAGCCATGGCTATGCCATCGCCGTTGCTGCCCAGGCCGCCATCGATGATCCGCACCCGCTCCAGGCCCGGCGCCAGACGCGCAAGCAGCGAGGGGTTGCGGGAAAAGCCGCCGGTGGCAAGTATTACACCGCCACGCGCGCAAAGCGCCTCGTCACCAGGCCCTGATACGCTGAATCCATTGCCATCACGCGTCAGTGACTTTGCCGGCCATCGATAACGAATATCCAGTTTCAACTTCCTGGCAGCACGCAACAACATTTCCACAATTCGTTGCCCGTCACTGGCGTGACAACGCGGCACGTTCATGCCTATGCCCATTTCCACCTGCGAGAAATTGACGCCCCGCTCCTGCAGCCAATAGTAGGTATCCAGCTGATGCTCAAGAAAAAGATCGACCAGGGCGGGATCGGATTTTCCACCGCCCGTCATGGCCATGTCCCGGCGGAACGCGGTCTCGGAATCGAGGATGCGCTGCCGGCGTTGCAGGTCGGTGTCGACGAAGGCGAAATAGCCGCCGGATGCCACGGTGGAATTCAACAGCGAAGATTCCAGCTTCTCGACGACCACCACCGACAAACCCAGTTCTGCGGCTTCGACCGCGGCACACAGGCCGGCGCATCCGGCGCCAACGACCACTACATCAGCGGCCTGCGACATCAGGCGACGGCTTCCATGATGATTTCCGCCTCGCGTATGCCGATTTGCGCCGGGTTGAGCACCGGGATGCCGGCGCTCTCTCGAATGTCCTCAGTGCGAAGGTGGGTGGGAATCAGCGCCATGCCAAAAGGAATCACCACGCCCGCGCCCTTCTCCCTGCAGCGGCGGGCGATATCCACGGAGCGCCTGCGAAGCTCTTCCCCGCGCAGGTGCGCTTCGGGCAGCTGGACGTTCAGCGGTTCCATATGGGCGAGCCGGTCGCGCACACGATACTGGTCCATGACGTCGTTGGCTTCCTTCAAGAGGGAATCATTGGGCGCGATGATGCCGAAGCGTGGCGCGATCTGCAGCGCGGCGTTGAACACCGCCTGGCCAAAGCCTACCACCGGGATCTTCACGGCCCGGCGGATTTCTTCATAGCCCGGATCGTAGACACAATGGATCATGATCGCGTCAACGCCTTCGGCTTCGGCCTGTTTCGCGGCCAGAACGAAATGCGGTATGGCCTTGATGAAATCGTCCCAGGTCAGATTCTGCTTGAAGGTTTCGCCTTCGTCGGGATAGCTGAATTCCAATTGGGTATTCGGCCCGCAGAAATTGCGCAAGGTGGCGGTGCGCAATTCGACTTCCTTGTCCGGATAGACCTTGCGCGCCGAAGGAAAAATGACCCTCAATCGCATCATCTGTTACCCCCTTTGCTCCATCGTTCAGCCGAAATTGGCACCGCCGTTGACGATAATGGTCTCGCCGTGGATGTACCTGGATTCGTGCGAGATCAGAAAGCAGCCCACGTCGGCGATCTCATCCGGCGAGCCGATCCGGCCGAGCGGCACGCGGGCGGGCTGCGCCGCGCGGTGCTCGGCCGAGTAGCCGCCGATCATGGGGGTGTCGACCACCCCGGGGGCCACCGCGTTCACCCGTACGCCATAGCGCCCGAGGGCGTTGGCGAGTGAGCGCACCAAGCCGATGATCGCCGCCTTTGAGGCGACGTAGGCTGCGCCGCCGCTTCCAGTCTGCCCGCCAGTCGACCCGGCCAGCATCGACGTCGATGAGGCGAGCACGATCGCCCCCTTGCCGCGGGTCTTCATGTGCAGTCCGGCAGCCTGCGCGATAAGAAAGGACCCGGTGACATTGGTTGAGAGCACGCGGTTGAATTCATCCGCGCCCAGATCGGTCCAGAAGGTGCTGGAATGGATCGCTGCCCAGTGGATCAACGCGTCCACCTTGCCGAATCGTGCGATCGCTGCGGCGATCGCATCCGCGCAGCTTTGCGCCTGCGAGACGTCGCACTGCTGCAGCATCAGGCGCGAACCCTCCGGACGCAGCGCCGCGGCGAGTGCCTCACCATTCACGTCCATGGCCACCACCTCGTGCCCCTGGTCGAGCAGCCTGGCGGCGCATGCCCTGCCGATTCCGCTGGCCGCACCAGTCACCAGCACTGTCTGCGTGGTCGTCATCGGCCGCTCCTGCTCACCGGCGACGCTGCAGCGTGAACGACATGCCGCTCTTGCGCACCTGAATGTGCCGGCATTGGCCGCTCACGTTCAACGCCTCGATCAGCCGCGCGAGGGTGGGCACACCGTCGCCGGATTCCTGGCGGGGGCCGGCGGCGCGCATGGCCGCCACGTCGCTCCCTCCGGCAAAATAGTGCAGCAGCAGATCGTCATCGGACACCCCCCCGTATTGTTGGCGCAGTTCTTTCAAAGTCGGTTGAGGAGGCCGCCAGGCGGCCAGTTCCTTCGCACGCGGATTGCCGAGGATGCGCCCCTTTATATCCGGATCGATCGATGTACTTTCTTCCTCGCCCCAGAAACCCAGGGTGTATTGAATGACTTCGTCGGATACGCTCTTGTAGCGTTCTCCAAGAACGACGTTCATCACCGCCTGAGCGCCCACGAACTGGGAATAGGGCGTCACCATGATGGGATAACCCAGGTCCGCGCGCACTCGGGTCGTCTCATCGAGTACCTCCTGCAATTTCCCATCCAATCCCAGGTTGGCCAGCTGGTGGCGCAGATTGGAGATCATGCCACCGGGCACCTGGTGGAGATAGTTGGAGCAGTCGTAGCGCACCGGCGCGCCCACGGGCAGACGCTGGCGCCGGGCGATGGCGGAGAAATGCTGCTCGACCGCCGCGAGCGGCTCCTCCTCCAGGTCGCAGGAGTAGCCCAGGACGCGCGCGTTGCGAACAACGTCGAACACCGAAGGGTTCGAGGATCCGTCCGAGAGCGGCGGGATGGCGGTATTGACCGACCTGATTCCGAGCTTTATGGCTTCGACGCAGCACGGCGTGCCCATACCCAAATTGCAGTGAGTATGGAACTCGATCGGCACCTCACCCGCCTCTCGAAGTATTGCCGGCACCAATGTGCGCGTGCGCTCGGGAGTCAGCAGCCCGCCGGGGTCCTTCAGGCACATCCGGTCGGTACCGAGCCGCGCGGCCGCGGCAGCCTTCTCGGCATAGTAGGCGTCCGTATGCTTGGGAGAAATCGAGAAAATCAGGTTGACGATGGTTGACATTCCGGCGGCGCGGGCGCTGGACACCTGATCGCGCCACACTGCCGGAGTGTTGGACGAATCGGATATCCGGATCTCGCGGATGCCGTTGGCGGCCAGTCTTTGCAGCCAGAGTTCGGTAATCGAAGCGGGCGTGATCTGGAAGGCGCTCATGTACCGGCCCCGAATGGCCCGCAGCGGGGTGTTGGGCATGCGCGCCCGTACCTGGCGTATGCGCTCCCAGGGATCCTCGTGCAGCTCGCGCACGCACTTCTTGAAAAAGGCAGCCGCAATGATCTCGGCCGCCTCGAACCCCGCCTGGTCGATGCTTTCGGCCACCGGCAGAATCATGGCGGTGGTCATGTTTGTCGCCCAAAGACTCATCTGCCCGTCGCGCAGAGTCGTGTCGACAAACTTCACCGTGTCCATGGACGATCTCCGATCCGCAGGCCGCGTCGTCCGACGCGGTGCAAGACACACCTTCACGAAAGCAACGAGTCTACCAACAAGCAAAGAATATTGCTAAGCTTGAGCGCCAAGGAGAGGATCATGAACGCGGCACTGAGAGACAAGTACGCCATCGTCGGCGTGGGACAGAGCCGCATCGGGCGCGTACCCGAAATGAGCGACTACGGTTTGCAGCTCGCTGCGGTGAAGAGCGCCCTCGACGATGCGGGATTGAAGAAGCAGGACATCGACGGTATCATCACGCACAGCCACCTGCTGGGAGCCGTGCGCGTGCATCATCAGCGCTTGGCCGAGCGGCTGGGCATCGACACGGATTTCGGACTGTCGGTGTCCTCCGGCGGTGCGACCTCCTGCCTCATGGTGCAGCTCGCGGCCGCCGCCATCGAGGCCGGATTCTGCTCGACCGTGCTGTGCCTGCATGGTGACAAGGGCCTGACCCGCAAGAGCGGTGACGGCCACGAGCCGGTGCAGGAGTTCGGACCGGAGTTCGGCATGTTCGGGGCCACCGCGCAACATGCGCTGGGAGCGACCCGGCACATGCACGAGTACGGCACTACTCACGATCAGTTGGGCGCCATCGCGGTAGCTTTCCGCAAGCACGCATGCCTCAATCCCGAGGCCCAGATGCGCGAACCGATGACACTCGATGATTACCATCGTTCCCGGTGGGTCGTATGGCCGTTCCACCTGCTCGACTGCTGCCTGGTGAGCGACGGCGCCGCCGCGGTGATCGTCACCTCGGCCGAGCGCGCGAGGGACCTGCGCCAGCCGCCGGTCTTCGTCATGGGGATGGGGCGCGCCAACAATTCGCGCGGCTGGAACTATGGGAATCACATGACCGAGCTGGCCGCCCGGGAATCCGGCGCCAAGGCATTCCGCATGGCTGGCGTGACCCCCGCGGACATTGATACGGCACAGATTTACGACTGCTATTCCTACATCGTGCTCGCCTCTTTGGAGGATTACGGTTTCTGCAAGAAAGGCGAGGGCGGCCCGTTCGTGCAGGGCGGGCGCCTGGAGCTGGGCGGCGCTCTGCCCACCAATACGTCCGGGGGCATGCTTTCCGAAGGATACGTCGAAGGCATGCTGCAGATCGTCGAGGCGACGCGCCAGCTGCGGGGTCAGTGCGGTCCCCGGCAGGTGCCCGATGCGCAGACGGCGCTAGTGAGCGGCAACGGCGGCAATGCGGTCTGCCACTCGACCTTGATCCTCAGGAAGTGAAGCCATGACGCCATCCAAGCCGATTCCGACGCCATCGGAAGATTCCAAACCCTTCTGGGAGGCCACCCGCAACGGGGAACTGCGACTGCAACGCTGCCTGGACTGTAGTTCATACCGATTCCCGCCCGGCGTGCTGTGCCCGGAGTGCAGTTCCACGTCTTCCGAGTGGGTGCCCGTGTCGGGTCGGGGCAGGGTTCACTCCTTCGTTGTATTCCACCGCGCCTACCACCCTGCCTTTGCGAATGACCTGCCCTACGCGGTTGCCTGCGTGGAACTCGAGGAAGGCCCCCGTCTGCTGAGCAACATTGTCGGCGTGGAAACTGCACGGATTCGGTGCGACATGGCGGTGGAAGTGCTGTTCGAGAAGATCAACGAAGAGATCTCACTGCCCAAGTTCCGGCCGCGCGCGTGACGCTGCCGGCCGCAAACCGCAGGCTCATCGAAAGGAAGCAACATGGCGGGAGCATTGGAAGGCATCAGGATCCTGGAGATTGCCAGCTATATCACCGGCCCGTTCGCCTCGATGCTGCTGGCCGATCTCGGCGCCGAGGTCATCAAGATCGAGATGCCGGGGCAGGGGGACGCCTTCCGCGGCTGGGGCGACACGCCCTACAGCCCCACCTTTTGCAGCATGAACCGCAACAAGCGCAGCCTCTCGCTCAACATCCAGTCGGCCGAGGGGAAGGAAGTCCTCCGGCGGCTGGCGCGAGACGTCGATGTGATCATCGAGAACATGAGACCGGGTGCCCTTGATCGAATCGGCGTCGGCTACGAGGCGGTGAGGGCCGGTAACCCACGTATCGTTTACTGTTCGATTTCCGGCTACGGGTCCGACGGCCCGTACCGAGACCGGCCTGGCTACGACACCATCGGGCAGGCTCTGGGAGGCTTGCTGAGCGTGCTCACCGACGTCGATGCGCCCACGGGAATGGGCGCTTCCCTGTCGGATCTGCTGACCGGAATGTATGCCTGTTATGCGGTGCAGGGTGCGCTCCTGGCACGGGAACGCGCCGGCGTGGGCCAGAAAGTGGAAACCTCGCTGCTCCAGGCCACGCTCGCATTCTGCGCGGAAAATGCCGTTCGATATCTTGCCGGCGGACCCGTACCCACGCGCGAGACGCGCTTGCACATGGCTCAGGTGTATGCGTTCCTCGACTCGGACCGGCGGCCCTTCATCATTCACCTGTCCTCGCCGCAGAAGTTCTGGCACGGCCTCGCCGATGCCATCGCTCGGCCCGAACTCAAGGACGATCCGCGCTTCGTCAACCGTGAAGCGCGCGTCAGGAACTACCCGGCGCTGCAGGCGATCTTGATAGAGAAATTCGCCTCCGGAACGCGCGAACGGTGGTTGAAACTGCTGGATGAGCACGACGTACCGGCGGCACCGCTGCTGAATATGAGCGAGGTGTTCGAACACCCGCAGGTCAAGCACTTGGGGATGCTGGTCGAGATGGTGCATCCCCGGATGGGCGATGTGAGTCTAGTGGGCAGCGCAATCCGGATGAGCGCGACACCGCCTCGCATGAGCCTGCCGCCGCCCACCGCGGGAGAGCACAGCGAGGAGATTCTGAAAAGCATGGGCTATGTGGAGGATACGATCGCGGAATGGCGGAAGAAAGGGGTGGTATGAGCGCGGCATCCGTCGCTTCGCGCGTTGAAAGGCGGCGCGGGAGGCGCTCGCGCATGCGCTCAGGAGCGCCGAGCGGCGGCTTTTTCTGAAATGGCCTACTACATAGGCATTGATATCGGAGGAACGTTCACCGACTGCGCGGTGCTGGCCTCGGGTGATCGTGCAGTTGCTGGCCTACTATGCCCAGGATGATCGCCGTTTGCGCGTAATTGCCGATCAACGCCGCATAGTGAAGCAGCCCTTCTTCGCCAAACAAGGCGAGCGCACGCGCGTAAGTCGCCGAAGTGACGTTTTTCGCGCCCACGGCTTCGCGCACCAGTTCAACCAGAGCCGCTTCCTTTTCCGGCACGCCTGAGAGCGGCTTGCGGCGCCTGATCATGTCGACGGTTTTCGCCGCGACACCCTTTTCGATCGCCACGGGCTCATGCATGGCCCATTCGAACTGGCTGGACATTTCGCGCGCCGTGGCCAGGATGGCCACTTCGACCAGGCGCGGATCAAGGCCCAACTCCGAACGCAGAATGCGATTTACCTCGTCGAAGAATTTGCCCAGTTTTGGCATGCGCAAAAGCACCCCGCCCGGGCCTTTGATGCCGGCCAGATTCAGTCCGCCTTGCGGCGGCCGGCTAAGCGCGTCATAGGCTTTTTGCCGGGCTTCGTCCAGGTCCTCGCGCCGCAGGGGCGGAAGTCGCGACAGCGTCTCGGGATGAACATCGACGGGAAGTGCGCGCTGCCTCGCCATGGAGTTTTCCTTGGATCGGATGTCTTGGGTTGACGGAAATGCCGCGGGCAGATTTGCGGGCCGCGCAAGGGTAACATCCGTGCGCAAAAGTTTCAGGAATGGCACGAAATCCCGTCAATGGGAAATCGTTGCGGTACCCGACAACCAGCGGCTACACTGGGGCCGCAGCACGTCATCCACGCCCTGGGGGGAGGCAACATCATGAAAATCATCGCAAGCCTGCTATGCGCCGCGTTGGCCTTTGCCAGCGCCGAAGCGGCGGCTCAGAACTGGCCGAACAAGCCGGTACGCTTTATCATCTCCACCGGCGGCGGAACCAGCCCTGACCGCATCGGACGCATCGTCGCCGACCGGCTTTCCCGCGACCTGGGGCAAAGCATCGTCGTCGACAACATCACCGGCGGCGGCGGCATTATCGCCACGCGCACAGCGGCGCGGGCCCCCGCGGACGGATACACGCTGTTCTTTGCCGGAGTGAGCGCCCTGGTGACCGATCTTTTCACGATAAAAGATCCGGGCTATGACGCGGACCGCGATTTCGAGCCGATTTCGATGATCTACGAGGAAGGCTCACTGGGCATCGCCGTGCACCCGTCCGTTCCCGCCAAGACATTCCCCGAGTTCCTGGCGCTGGCGAAAAAAGAACCGGGCAAGCTGAGTTACGGCACCACCTCGGTGAACTTCATCATCCTGTTTGGCCGTTGGATAAACAAGCTGGCCAGCACCGAGATGCTCGCGGTCGCCTACAAAAGCCCGGCCCAGCAGTTTCAGGATGTTCTGTCCGGCCGCATTCAGATGGTGATTTCATCCCCGCCGACGCTGGAACCGCATATGAAAGCAGGCAAGCTGCGCGTGCTTGCCGTCGACGGCGCCAGGCGTTTCCCGGCCTGGCCCGAAGTGCCCAATATCTCCGACTCGTTTCCGGGGTTCAGGCTGAGCGGCATGGGGGTGATGGTCGCCCCCAGAGGCACGCCCCAGGAGGTTATCCGCGCCGCGCAACGCGGCATGGAAAAAATCGTCAACGACAAGACGTATCAGGATGCGCTGCTCACCATGGGATTCACCATCGACGGCGCCGGCACACCGGAGTCGATTCAAAAACGGGTCCGCGAACGGCGTGATTACTGGAAGCAGGTGTTTGACGGCCTGGCCATCAAGCCCGAATAATCGGCACCATGCGCGGACCAACCCCGGGGGATAACAAAATGCACAGAATCCTTTACTTCCTATGCTGCGCCGGCATGCTGGCGTTCTCCGGCCTGGTCGCCGCGCAATCCTGGCCGGCGAAACCGGTGCGATTTGTCATCTCCACGGGCTCAGGCACCAGTCCCGACCGGATCGGCCGGATTGTCGCGGACCGCCTCTCCAAGGACCTCGGGCAGCCGTTCGTTCCCGAGAACATCACCGGCGCGGGAGGCATCATCGCGCCGCGCACCGTAGCCAGGGCGCCGGCAGACGGCTACACGCTGCTCTTCTGCGGCGTGGACACGCTGGTCACCAACCCCTATACCGTCAAGGATCTGGGCTACGACCCGCAGAGGGATTTCGATCTCATCTCGATGATCTACAAGGAAGGCTCGCTCTCGGTGGTGGTGCACCCGAGCGTGCCGGCAAAGACCCTGCCCGAGCTTTTCGCGCTGGCGAAAAAAGACCCGGGCAAATTGAGCTACGGCACCACCTCGGTCAATTTCGTCATTCTTTTCGGCCGCTGGCTCAACCAGCTTGCGGGGACCCAGATGCTGGCGGTCGCCTACAAGTCGCCGGCGCAACAGTTCCAGGATGTGCTCGAGGGACGCATCAACATGATCATCTCCTCGCCGCCGACGGTGGATGCGCTCATGAAAGCCGGCAAGCTGCGCGTGCTGGCGGTGGACGGCTCCAAGCGCTTCCCTCTGTGGCCGGACGTGCCCAATATCTCGGAAACCTTTCCGGGCTTTCGCCTGAGCGGCACCGGCCTGCTCGCCGCGCCCAAAGGCACGCCAGAGGCGGTGATCCGCACGGCGCACGCGGCAATGAGCAAGATCATCGCCGACAAGAGCTACCATCAGGCCTTGCTGCAGATGGGCTTCACCGTCGATGACGCGGGAACGCCCGAGTCGATGCGCCAGCACCTGAAGGATCGCGACGATACCTGGCAGAAAGTGTTTGCCGGGCTGGGCGTCAAACCCGAATAATTTTTTTAGGAGTGATCACATGTCCACCCTCGCCGTTGTTTCCCGCAGCTTTGCAGCGCTGTGTTTCCTTGCCGCCGCGCTTGCCCAGGCGCAAAGCTACCCGGTAAAGCCGGTGCGGCTGGTGGTCCCGTTTCCGCCGGGCGGCGCGACCGATCTGGTGGCGCGAACCCTGGCGCAAAAAGTGACCGAAAGCTGGAAACAGCAGGTGGTGGTGGAGAACCGCGCCGGCGCCGGCGGCAACATCGGCGCCGACGCCGTCGCGAAATCCGCCCCGGATGGTTACTCGCTGCTGCTCAACATCCAAGGGCAGTCGATCAGCGCCAGCCTGTACCGCAAACTGCCGTTCGATGCGATCAAGGATTTCACGCCGATTGTCCAGTTGACCTCATCCTACCTGGTGCTGGTAGGTCATCCGCGCCTGCCGGGCAGCGTCAAGGAAATCATCGCCATGGCGAAGGCACAGCCGGGCAAGCTCAACTTCGGTTCCACCGGCCTGGGCGCGCCACCGCATCTCACCGCGGAACTGTTCAACAGCGTCGCCGGCACGCGCATCGTGCATATTCCCTACAAGGGCGATGCGCCGCTGACCCCGGCGCTGCTGACCGACGAAGTGCAGCTCGCATTTCTGCCGCTGTCCGCGGCGCTCCAGCACGTGCGCTCGGGCAAGTTGCGCGCGCTGGGCGTCACCGGACCCAAACGCGGCGCGGCCTTGCCGGAGGTGCCAACCCTGGTGGAGTCGGGCATGCGCGAATTCGACATTGCCGGATGGATCGGCATCTTTGGACCCGGCAACCTGCCCCGCGATATCGTCGCCCAGGTCCGCGGCGAGTTCATCAAGGCCATCCGCCTGCCGGATGTGATGGAAAAATGGCCCGGCTGGGGCTATGAACCGGTGGGCGGCACGCCGGAGGAATTCGGCGCGAAATACCGCTCGGATATCGACGTTTTCGCAAAAATCATCCGCGACGCCAAAGTGCCGCTGGTTGAATGATGGAGCCGGTTGTCACGTCTGCTGCGCTGCGAGTTGGCGATAATTCCGCCGTTACCGCAACTGTTGCTGCGCAATCCGAATTGACCACCGTGCGCGAATTGCGCTGACCAGCCATGTTCAGCCAGTTTCCCAGTTTAACCAAACGCTTGAAGATGCTTCGCCCTGGTCATTCCAAACGCGCAGTCTGGTCAATCTAGACCGTGCAAACAACAGTTACACTAAAAAATTAGTTGAAAATAGGTGGTCAGTGGAATTCGCGCACGGTGGTCAATTCCGGTCGCGCAGCAGCATTCAGTTCCTGTCTTACTATGAATTCGCCACCGACGATCAGGCATGGTGAGTTCCCCCGAGTGAGTTCCGCCGGGACTTTCCTTACGATGATAAAATGAATTTGCCTGCGTCCTCCTACAACTTTACCCGGGTCAACACTATGACTGCCGTCACCGCCAAGAGAAAATTGCCCGAGGGCGCCGCATTCAAGACCAGTTTTGGCGAGGAAGCAAGCAAGCTTCGCTTGGTCGGATGCATCAGCGGACCGCCAGACCTGGCCACCAACCGCAAGAAGTATTTAAAGGCGCTGCTTCGTGGCAAGCACCAGCGTCCTCGTTGATGCTGGCGCGTTAATCGCTTATTTCAATAAAAGTGATAGCGAACACGCGGCATTGCTGGGTTTTTTCAACGAATTTTTTGGACAAGCAATAACGACTTGGCCCGCGCTGACCGAGGCCGTGCATTTGGTCGAACGCCGGCATGAAATCGCGGTCATGCGGCTTATTGAACGGGGGCGGCTGGAGGTACTCGATATTACTCCCGGCATAACTCGAATCATTGCGTTGATGGAGCAGTACGCGGATCGCCCGATCGATCTCGCCGATGCATCCTTGGTCTGGGCGGCGGAGTTGACGGGAATTTTGCGCATCGTCACGATAGACCGGCAGGATTTCACCGTCTACCGAGCCCGTGGACGACCCTTCGATATCGTGCCTTAGACAGGATGCCAAGCAAGGTAGTCCGCGCTGGCTAGCCGGCTACTCTCGGCGCGGTGCCGGTTTTTGCTGATTGCCGATTAAAACACAAGGATTATCAAATATAAATAGGTGTTTTCCATTTCAATATTGGGATTATCCATCACCGGCAGCGCGTTGCGATAAGCTGTTCATAGCGGGCGATTGTCGCATCGCGCTGCTGCTCGCTTTCGTACGCGCGCTCGCCTTTCTCATTCAGCTTATACATGCGCGACGACGCTCTCATCCGCGCGAGATTGTCGCGCGCCTCGTTGCAGGCCTGGCGCTGATTGGCTTCCTGTGCCTGCTTTTTCGCCTCGGCCTGCGCGGCCTGTTCGGCCTTGAGGCGCCGGCCCTGAAACTCAGACTCCTGATCCTGCCAGTTCGGCGGTTTGGCGCTTGCGGACTTCGCGCTGGCAGGATTGGCGAGTTTGTTTTGCACTTCCTGGGCTTTGCGCCCCTGCGGCGCCCGCTCGCCGTAGTGCGTCACCCCCTTTTCATCCACCCATCGGTACACCTGGGCATAAGCCGGAAGGAGCGCCATCCAGAGGCAAAACATCGTCAGAAAGGCTCTGAACATTGGGTTCTGTCAACGCTGGGGATCTAACGGGCCGGTGCGTTGCGATCGAGGAACGAAAAGAAAATCTTGTTGAATTCTCCAGGATTCTCCGCCCAGGGATAGTGCCCCGACCCAGAGACCACGCCGAATTCCGCGCCCTTGATCATGTCGGCAACACGCTTCATGCCCGCGGCGTGCCCGGTCTGATCGACTTCACCGGCGACCAGCAGCGTCGGCACCGAGATGGCCTTGAAGTGGGCGACCGCCTCGGACTCCGGATAAGCCTGCACCGCCTTCACCGCGGCCTGCACGGTCTTGATCGGCGTGGCGGCGGCGATTTCGCGCACTAACTCCACTTCCGCTCCCGAGGCGCCCGGTCCCATCATCGAATTCACCACCAGCAACTGCGCGGTCATGGGATCGGTGCCCGGCGGTGGCGGCGCGGTGCGCTTGGCGACAAACTCCTCCTGTTCTTCCTTGGTGCGGTTGCCGAAGTAGCCGATGGTGGCGCAGATGACCGCCGCATGGATCCTGCCGGGAACCTTCCCCATGATGCGCGGCGTGATCTGCCCACCCATGCTGTGGCCGAAAAAGATGTTGCGTTCGCCGGCGGTCGCTCGGACCAGGCTGGCGCTGGCTTCGGCGATAAGATCGAAGCTTAAATTGTCGGGCAGCGGCGACAGACCGTAGCCCGGCGCGTCCAGGGCGATAACACGGTAGCCGCGTTCCGCGAGGCGCTTCACCTGGAAACGCCAATACTCCTTCGCACCGTAGATGCCATGCTGAAGGTAGATCGTCACCTTGCCGGCGTCGTTGGTGACCTGATAGTCCGGAAGACTCATGAACTGACCTCATGTGGTTTGTGATCGCGCGCGGATCGCATTATCCTCCGCAGGCCCGACATTTTGAAAGCCCGGATCATGAAGGCGATTCGCATCCACGAAAACGGCGGCCCCGAAGTCCTGCGCTATGAGGATTGCGAACTGCCGCCGCCCGCCGCCGGCGAGGCGCGTGTGCGCCACACCGCCATTGCCATTAATTTTTCGGATGTCAATGTGCGCCGCGGCGGCTTCTACATAGCCAATCCGCAGCGTTATCCGCTCATTCTCGGCAACGAAGCCGCCGGCGTCGTGACGGCGCTCGGCACCGGTGCCACGGGGGTTGCCGCGGGCGACCGCGTTGCCTATGTCGGCACCGGCGGGCCTTTTTATGAAGCCACCGGTTCCTACGCCGACGAACGCAATGTACCGGCGCGCTGCCTGTTGAAACTCCCCGAGGGCAGCTCGGAGCCACTCGCGGCGGCCCTGCTGCTCAAGGGCCTGACCGCGGCCATGGTCATCAACCGCGTCTACACGCCCAAACCGGGTGACACCCTGCTCATCCACGCGGCATCGAGCGGCGTCGGCCTGCTGCTTACCCAGTGGTCGAAGCATCTGGGCGCCACCGTCATCGGCACCGTGGGCTCGCCGGAAAAAGCACGCATCGCCCGCGCGCACGGCTGCGACCACACCATCCTCTATCGCGAAACCAATTTCGTCGAAGCGGTGAAAAAGATCGTGCCGCGCGGCGTATCGGCGGTGTTCGACGGCGTGGGCAAGGATACCTTCATGGCCTCCATCGACTGCGTGCGGCGCTTCGGCATGCTGGTCAACTACGGCAACGCCTCCGGCCATGTGCCGCCGGTCGATCTGCTGCTGCTCGCCAAGAAGGGTTCTCTTTCTGTGTCGCGGCCGGCATTCAGCACCTATATCGAAGAACCGGGCGAATTCCAGAGCGCAAGCAGCGAACTCTTCGATCTGGTGAGGCGCGGCGTGCTGAAAGTGGAGATCAGCAGGAGCTATCCATTAAGCGACGCGGCGCAGGCCCATCGCGACCTGGAAAGCCGGAAGTACGCAGGGTCGCTGATTCTCGTGCCGTAAAGTCTGTCTCAAAGAGACGAAAGCGGGTTTATTAAAGATCGTCGTTTGCGTGTGGATAGTTTCATCATCCGCACGCAAGCGACGATCCGCGCGGACGGAACGTCCGTGCAAGTTTTATGAAACGATCCGCGCGGACGGAACGTCCGTGCAAGTTTTATGAAACGATCCGCGCGGACGGAACGTCCGTGCAGGTTTTGACAAAATCTGCACGCTACCAGTCAGTAAGTCGCCCGCCCCCCGGACAAATCGAACACCGCGCCGGTGCTGAAACTGCATTCGGCCGAACACAGCCATGCGACCAATGCGGCTATCTCCGCGGGTTCGACAAAACGGTTCATCGGTATTTTGGATTTCATGTATTCGATATGCGCAGCGCTCATCTGCAGGAACAGATCGGTCTTTGCCGCCGCCGGCGTGACGCAGTTCACCGCGACGCCGGAATTGGCAAGTTCCTTGCCCAGCGACTTCGTCAGCCCGATCAATCCGGCCTTGGCGGCGCTGTAGGCCGGAGCATTGGGATTGCCCTCCTTGCCCGCCACCGAGGCCATGTTCACGATCCGGCCATAACCGCGGCGCATCATGCCCGGCACCAGCGCACGCGCGCAAAGAAAGCTGCCGGTCAAATCGATGTCCAGCACGCGCCGCCATTCGGCGGGATCGTATTCCCAGGTCGGTTTGTTCGAGCCGGTAATCCCGGCGTTGTTCACCAGGATATCCACCTTGCCGAAACAGGTCTCCGCCGCCGCGGCGGCCGCGCCGACGATCTTTTCGTCGCTAACATCCACCACTGAGAACGCCACGGCAGCATCGCGCGACAGGGATTTGACCGCCTGCTTCAGGGCGGCTTCATCCTGATCCCAAAGCATGACCGAGGCGCCGGAAGCAAGCAGCCGCTGCGCGCACGCCAAGCCTATGCCTCGCGCGCCGCCGGTGACCACGGCGGCCTTGCCGTGCAGATCGATGGCATTCATGCCCGTCTAAGCCTCGAAACGAACGCTCACCGAGCCAAAACCCGGAAAGTCCGCCTGAAAACGGTCGCCCGGCGCCGCCGCCAGCATTTTTGCCAAGGCGCCGCTCATGACGATATCTCCGGAGCGCAGCCCGTCGCCAAAACGCGTCAGGGTCTGCGCCAGCCATGCCACGGCATGCGCAGGATTGCCCAGGCAGGCTTCCCCCTTTCCCGAGGCGGCTTCGACGCCATTGTGCTGCAACGACAAAGGCACCTGCGCCAGGGCGTCAAAATCCGCTTTCACTTTTTGCCGGCCAAGAACAATCAACCCCGACGAGGCATTGTCGGCAATGGTGTCCTGAATGCGGATATCCCAGCCGGCAATGCGGCTGCCGCAGATTTCTATCGCGGGACAGACATAGTCGGTAGCCGCGATCACCTCGGCTGGCGCGATGCGCTCCCCGCGCAGATCGGATTTCAGCACGAAGGCGATCTCGCCCTCGATGCGCGGCTGCAGGATGGCGGCGCGCGACACCGCCGCACCGTCGGCCAGCACCATGTCGGCAAACAACACGCCGAAGTCCGGCTCATCCACGCCCAGTTGCGCCTGAATGGCTTTCGAAGTCAAGCCGATCTTGTGGCCGGCGGGCCGGCGGCCCTGCGCCAGCCAATGACGAACCGTCTCACGTTGCACCGCGTAGGCGGCGGCGACACCGTCCAGTTCTTCCCTGACGGGCTTGATCGGGACGCCGGTGGCATAGGCATCCAGAATTCGCTGTGCTATATCCCCGGGCTCTGACATGGCCATGGCTCTTTCATGAAATGAAGTCCGCTGCGGGCCTCGCGGTTCAAACGCTCACGCCGGCCTTGCGGCAAAGATAATCCCAGGCGCGATCGAAGCCCTTCAACGACGCCGCGCCCGCCTGCTTCGCCTTGATCTCACCGGGCGTGAGATAGCAGATCTCGCCCAACTGCATCCCTTCAAGAATGGCGCGCGCATTGATCTTCATCGAGATCGCGGACTGCACCGCGTCGGGAATCGTCAAGCCGGTCACGGCGCAGCCATGCCCCCGCATCAGCGCCGCCTTGTTGGCCCGCAATACGCTCGCCAGATCGCGGCCCTGCTCCATGGTGGTCACCAGCAGGTCGGTATCGCCGAACTTGTCGCGGATCTCCCACACCGGAACGTTTTCGCCGAGGCGGCGCGCGTTATGCACCGCCGGGCGCATGGGGGTGCGCGTAATGGCGAACGGAAGAACCTCGTAACAATGGTTGTGGATTACCGACATGACCTCCGGCCGCGCCTCGTAGATCGCGCCGTGTATCGGGCGCTCGATATAGATGGGCTTGCCGTTATCCTTCACCGGCGTGCCGTCGAGCTCGAACTCCATGATGTCCCCGGCCTCCACCAGTCCGGGGCTGCGCGCCCAGGAAAGCAGATAGCGTTTGGGGTTGTCCGGATGGCGCGCGCTGATATGCCCCATGGCGTCGACGATGCCTTCGTTGGCAAGAATGCGGTTGCCGGCGACAAGATTCTTGATGACGGTTTGAAGCGTATCCATGGTGCTGCCTTTCCTGGTGAACAGATTATTTCTGGTAGGGTCCAAGACGCTTGACCGCGGCCAGGCGGAAGCGCTCGTCCACCAGCGTGCGCGCATCCACCGGCTTGGTGCCGGTCGAGCGCGCAAAGTAGCCGGCCATATCCTGCATGCCGTCCACGCTGATCGCCGCGTCAGGGTCGGAGTAGGAGAACGCAAGCTTGTCATAGAGCGGACGGCTTTTCACCGGTGTGTACTTGATCAGAATATCGGCGATCTCGCCTCTGCCGGTGGGCTTTTTGAGCGCGTCGTTGTAATAGCGCGCGCCGCGAATGTAGGCGGCGAGGACGCGTTCCCCGGTCTCGGGCGTTTTCTCCAGCATGTTCGAGCCGAATTGCAGCATCGCCACCGTCAGGCCGACCGGGGCGTACGAGGTGACCGGCTTCCATTTCACCGCCACGCCCGATCCCACCGTCAGGGTCGACATCGGCTCGGAGGTATGGGCGAAATCCACGCCGCCGGTCTTCAAGGCCGCAATCATGTTCGCAAACGGAACATTGACAATGGTGACATCCTTCAGCGTCAACCCGCCCAGCGCGAGGTAGCGCGAGGCGAAATAATCGGTGAGATTGGGCAGCGCCGGCGCGAGCGCGACCTTGAGACCCTTCAAATCCTTGTAGTCCTTGACGCGGCCCGAGTCGATGAGTTCCTTGCGCACGGTGAGGAACCCGGAGTCCCAGCCCGGGATGTAGCTGCTCATCCCGGCCACCACCTTGGCATTGATGCCGCGCGCGACGGCATTGATGAGTTCGGGCCCGAAAGCGCCGCCCATCGCGTCGATCTGCCCGGTGGCCAGCGCCGGAAAGCCGTCCGGGCCATACATGTCCTTGAGGAATTCGGCCTGCAGCCCTTCCTGCGCGAAGAATCCGCGTTCGGCGGCCACATACAAGCCGGCCTCGGCAAGGATGCCGATGACCCCGATCTTGATTACTCTTTTGTCCTGCGCCGTCGCCGGCTGCAAGGCCGCCGCTGAAATGAGCGCCAGAGCGCCCGCCATTCTCACCAATGCTCGCAACATGGTTCCCTCCTCCTATGAAATCAGATCAACCGGCGCCTCGCCTGCACAAAGTCGCTTCGAAACTGCCCCTCCGACTGATAAATCAAAATGCCCCCCGCGTCGAACACCCAGCGCAGCACCTGTACCACCGCGGCGTTGAGCGGAATCTCCAGCAGAAAAGCGAGCTCGGCGTCGGCCATGCCCAAAGTAAATAGCTGGTCGCCCCGGGCCGGCCGGAATTTCCGCGACGCCTCCATGGCACGGTACACCGAGCCCCGCTGCAAGGCCGCCTCACCCACTTCCGCGATGATGCGCCGATCAATATAGGATGTTCCCACGAGATACGGAATGCCGTCGCGTTTGAGCAACCTGCGCACCACATGGTAGCCCGGCGCGAGGATGCCTTTTTCCGTCTGCGGCGCCTCGGGCAGGCGCATCGGGCGTGCCAGCTCCAGCATGTCGCCCTCGATGCTGTCGGCTGAGCGCACCAGTTCCTCCCACGAGTCCGGCAGTTGTTGCCACAGGTTGGTCCTGGGCACGCCGATCACCTCGGTGCCGCGCCCGCGCCGGCTGCACAACAAGCCCTCGCGGTGCAGAAATCCGACTGCCTGGCGTACCGTGGCGCGCGTCACGCCGTTTTCCGCGGCGAGATCGTTGAGGGCGGGGATGGTCTGTCCGAGCCGCCAGACCCCGGTCTGAATGCGGTGCCGGAAATGCATGATGAGCTGCGCGTAAATGGGGGTTGCATTGCTCAGCCCCGCCCGCCCGCGATTTGCCGTCTTGGCTCGCGCCGTGGCGCCTGCCGGCATCATCCGCGGCGCACCGGAAAACGGATCGCCTCGGACACGCGCGCCATGTCGCCGCGGAAGCAGGTCACCGATTCGAACAACAGCACCCCGGCGCGGCCGAATACGGAAATATGCGCCACCGCGATTGGCGCATTGAGCGCAATGTCCAGCGCCGAGGCGACGTCGCGATCGGCGATGCCGAAGCGCAGCGTCTCCTCGGCGCGTTCGATCGAGCTTGATCTGGAGCGCGCAAGGCGCCGCAGCGGATGGGCGTGAATGTCAGACCGCACTGACTGGTCCAGGTAGGAGTCCTCGAGAGCCAGGGCATTCCCTCCCCGGCGATACAACCTCCGCGCGAAGCTGTAAGCCTTCGCCTGCGAGCCGTTCCCGTGAAACGGCGCGGGAATCCGCTTGACCTTGCGTGCCGCGAGTGTCTTCGCCGCAAGCGCGTCGAAGGCGGCCAGCATTTCTTCCCAGCGCGTCGGTATCAGGAAGCTTGCACCGCCCGAGGGCTTGGCCGTGACAAAGGTGCCGCGCCGGCGGAAGCGCTTGAGCAGGCCCTCGTCCTCGAGCATTGCCATTGCCTTGCGCACCGTAGCCGGGTTGACCTCGAACTGCGCCGCGATGTCCTCGTGCGTCGGGATCTGCTGGTCAACCGGCCACTGGCCGGTGACGATGAAACGCCGGAACAGCGTCGCCAGCTGCACATAGATCGGCGCGCCGTGCTGGGCCAGGTCGACCACGGGATAGGGCGACGCCTGCAGGTCGGCGCGGTTCATTTGGTCCGCTCCCTGCCGCCGGCATCGGCCGGCGCCTCGGTGCGCTCGTCCAGGGCAGCCGCCTGCTCGGGCAGGAACTTCGCCGCGCAGAACGGGCACTCCAGTTCTACGCCCGCATGGCGCATCTCGCCATGATTGCAGTAGAACCTGCCGCGGCAATGTGGGCATTCGGCCCAGAAGATGCGCTCCATGCTTATTCCACGCCCGCGGCGATGCGGCGCCGGCCTGGTTCGGGCAGATAGTCCTCGAGCCGCACCCGTTTCATGACTTCGTCCGGAACCTCGGAACGCGAGCCGAACGCGAAGTCGCGCGGCCGCGTCGCGTCGATCACCACCTTGCTGCCCCAGTTGGTCGCGCCAAAGCCCGCCTGCGGCCCCGCACCGCCGGCGTGCTGCACCGCGCGGCCGCCGGGCCAGTCGCCGCGGGTGTGCACGCCTTTGGCAAAGCTCGCGTAGGTATGGACGGCCCAGAGGACCTGCTCTTCGTTGAAGACATCGATGTGAGCGTCGACCACCACCACGCATTGCAGGATGCTGAAGGCTTCGAAAATACGCTTGCCCAATTCCTGCGCCTGGCCGTCCTTCGCATCCCTGAGGGAGACATAGACCGCATACACGCCGCAACACGAATCCGGCGAATGAATCTGGTGAAGGTTCGGGATATGGGGGCGCAGTGCATTTTCCAGCACGCCTTCCTTGACCAGCGCGCCCAAAGGAAAACTGTCGCGGAAACCGGAGAAGATATCCTGCATGATCGCGCCTTTGCGGAATGTGATCGCCTTCACGCGGAACACCGGGCGCATACACTGCCCCTGGTAAAGACGCGCCACTTCACCGAAGGGGTCGCAGACGTCCCGTTCGCCGGGCACGATTTCGCCCTCGACCAGGATCTCCGCGTCGGCCGGCACCATGAATTTTTCGCCCCAGGTGACCGAGGGGGTAAGGCGCAGCGGCTCCTCGAGAAACGCGCCCAGGGTCTCATAGTCGTCCGCGCCCCAGGGATTGCGCGCCAGGCTCCCCAGATGAAATGCCGGGTGATGACCGAGGATATTGACAATGGGCAGCGGCTCTCCGCGCTGTTGCGCCTCCTTCACGATTCGGCTCATGTCGCGCGTATGCAGGCTCACCACCATTACGTCGGGCTTCTTCTTGTAGAAGGTCTTGGCGAAGGAAACGTTGTAGAAACCCTCCGAATTTTCCACACCCCCGCGCATCACATGCGTCATGGTGAGCGTCGGCCCCATGTCCATGGCGAAATGCTTCACGATGGGCAAACGGCCGACATCGGCCTCGGTGCCTTGCCAGACGGTCTGGTGCACCGGGGCCTGGTCCGAATCGACGACAAGCGGCGCAATTTTCGCGCGCGACTTGCGGCCGAAGGCGAGGCTCGTTTCATAATTCGGCGTGGCCGGATCGACACCCAGGGCAAGCGCGCAGCGCTCGCGTGTCGCATACATATTTGAAAGCAAGGGGAAACGCGAGGGTTTGCCGTACATGTCCCGTGGGTTTCGAAACAGCACGGCGGGATATTCCTTGCGCTCCTCAAGCTGCTTCAGCAACGCGGTCGCTTCAAACTCAGCCGGGCGCACGCTGCGCTCGACCTCGACCAGATCACCGGTGTCGCGCCGGACCTTGTCCAGAAACGCCCTCAAGTCATTGACCACGGAGCCTCCTTTTGAAAACCGGGGACGTACCACGGTTTTCGCTGTTTCAAATTCCTAAACCGTGGTACGTCCCCGGTTTTCAGGCGCCCTTCCAGGGGATCAGCCTTCTTTCCACCCAATCCAGCAGCACCGCCAGCAGAAACCCCATCACAGCGGAAATGAACAGGCCCACGTACATCTTTTCCACTTCAAACACCTGCCAGCTGGTCCAGATGAGGAAGCCGACGCCGCTCTTGGCGGCGAGCGACTCGGCGGTAACGATGATGATCAGGGACACGCCCATGCTGATCTTCATGCCGGTGATGATCGAGGGAAGCGCACCGGGCAATGCCACATCGGTGAACATCATCAGGCGGCTCGCGTGGTAGTTGCGGCCGACGTCGAGGTAGATGCGCTCGATCTGGCGCACGCCGGCCGCGGTGTTGATCACGATCAGATAGAAAGCCGAGATCGCGATGATGGCGTACTTGGACGCCTCGCCCAGGCCGAATATGATGATCACCAGCGGCAGCAGGCCCACCTTCGGGATCGGGAAGGTGGCGTCGATCAGCGGCTTGAAGATCGCCGAGATGGTCGGCGAGAGGCCAATGCCGAGGCCAAGGACTACGCCGAGCGTGGTGCCGATGGCAAAACCTATCAGCACGCGCGCGAGGCTTATCCACGCGTGCTTCCACAGATCGCCCGAGGCCGCCATGGTCCACAACTCATTGCCGATGCTCGCCGGAGAGGAAAAAAACCGGGTATCGAGTACGCTGGCGCGCGCCGCGATCTCCCAGGCGGCAAGCAGCAGGATGGGGGTCGCGATGGAGATCGCGCGGTTGACGCCGGCGCGGCTCATGCCGCCTTGCCTCCCGACTCGCGCGCGGAGGCAAGCACCTCGTTGCGCAACTCACCCCAGATGCGCGCGAACAACTCGCCATAGCGAGGGCTGGACTTCACCGTGGAGATGTCGCGGGGCCGCGGAAACAGGGAAGCCACGTCGATCAAATCCTTCACCCTTCCCGGCCTCGCGCTCATCACCAGTATCCGGTCCGAGAGCAGGATCGCCTCATCGATCGAATGAGTGACATACAAAACGGTTTTTCGCGAAGCCTCCCAGATGCGCAGCAGTTCCGACTGAAGGATGAGCTTGTTTTGTTCATCGAGCGCGGCGAATGGCTCGTCCATAAGCAGTATCTCGGGATCGTTGGCGAACGCGCGCGCCAGAGCCACGCGCTGTTTCATGCCGCCGGAGAGCTGGTGCGGCAGCGCGGCCTCGAAACCCTTGAGACCGGCGAGTTCAAGAATCGGTTGAACATTCGCGTAGCGCTCGTGCTTGCCCATGCCGCGCGCCTTCAATCCGAAGGCGGCGTTGTCGCGCACGTTCATCCAGGGAAAAATCGACTCCTGCTGAAACACCATGGAGTTTTCCGGGCGCGTGGATGCCGGGTCGCGTGCCACTTCGACCGTGCCGCCGGTGGGCGTCTCCAGTCCCGCGACAATCCTGAGCAGCGTCGTTTTTCCGCAACCCGAGGGACCCACCATGGCGAGGAACTCGCCGGCGGCGATATCCAGGCTCACGCCCTCCAAGGCGTCGAAAGAACGTTTGCCCACCGTGAAGCGGCGGCGCACGTCGCGCAGGCGCAGTTTCGCGCTGCCTGGCGCAGCGCTGCTGTCCCCTGCCGCCGTCAAGCGCGCTCCCAATAAGCGAATCCCACGCCGGTGATGACGTGATGCACCGCCATGTAATCGACCACGGTAGCCTTGCAGTCGCCCATGGCACCGCCCACCACCAGCCAATTGCGCACTTCGC
>MEQV01000212.1:6730-7015 GCA_001770355.1 Betaproteobacteria bacterium RIFCSPLOWO2_02_FULL_62_17 | reverse complement strand
CCAGGCCCCTGGCGATGAATTCGGACAACTCCCGGTGGCATTTCACCTTGATGCGCGGCGCGCCGGCGGGGTCTTCGCCCGGTCCTTTCAGGGTCAGCACGCCGCTGCCGGTGTCGCCCAGAAACATGGCGATGCTGGGCTGGCACAGGTTCTCGTCGTACATCTCGTTGTGATCGTCGGTGACCATGACGAGGACGTCCGGCCGGTAATCGGCAAGCTTTTTTCGCAATGTCTCGAAGCCCGCTTCGATCCTCGCCGCGTAAGCCTTGCGGACCTCCAGCGTTT
>MEQV01000212.1:3781-6545 GCA_001770355.1 Betaproteobacteria bacterium RIFCSPLOWO2_02_FULL_62_17 | reverse complement strand
CCGGGCGCGGCATTCGCGTCGGCCACACCCACGGCGATGCGCGCGGGCGGATCGACCGGAAAAAACTCCATCCACGCCTGGTGAAACTCCTCGCGGCGTTCGAGGTCGTGCAGATAAAGCGTGACTTTCACAACATGTCTGAGCGTCGCGCCGGAGGCGGCCAGCACCGCTTCGAGATTTCGCAGCGCCAGGCGGGCCTGCTCCAGCGGATCCTCGGGCATGCCGTGGCCGCCGGGATCGCGCCCGCGTATCGCCGAGAGAAACAGGAACCCGCCGGCTTTGACGCCCGGCACCATGCCTTCCATGCGCTCGGGTGCGCCCGGGCCCTGCGGCATCGATTGACGGTCCATGGCAGCCTCGCAGTCCGAAGTAAGAGTGAAGCCGCGTGCTCAGCTGCGCATGAAGTCGCGGATGATTTTCACCGACTCATCGGGCTTGTCGGTCTGCACCTGGTGGCCCGCGCCCGGCACCCAATGGAATTTCACATCGGGAAGCAGCGCCTCCACCCCTTTTCCGGTCGCAGGAATCGCGAACGGATCGGCTTCGCCCCACAGAAAGATGGTCCGCAACTGTTTGGTCAGCAGCGGCAGCGACTGGCGCATGTCGGTGCGCAATGCCATCAGCGGATCGGTGCGCGAGGCCTGGATGGCCTTGCCCAGGTTCTGGAATGCTTCCAGCGCGCCCGGACGCGTCGCCGCCGCCTGGCGCTCGTTGATCAGCGCATCGGTGATGCGGCTCTTGTCGATGATAAGGGCTTCGAGCATGCGTATCATGGCTTCGCGCGTGCCGTCGTAGCCGCCCAGCGCCTTCATCGCGGCATTGGGCGCCTGGGAAAGACCCATGGACTGGCCGATGGTCAGCGAGGAAATCAGGATCATTTTCTCGATGCGCTGCGTATACAGCATGGCGTAATGCGCAGCGGCCCAGGCCCCTTGGGAATTGCCCAGGATGGTGAACTTATCCAGACACAGGGCATCGCAAAAATCCGCCAGATGATGAACGCGGCTGATAAGGCCATAGGGCGTGGGCGCATAGGGGTCCGTCAGGCCGAATCCGCCGACCGAATCCGGCGAGATAACGCGAAACTCGTCGGCCAGCCGCTCCATGGCGGCGCCCATGCCCGCGACACCCGAGGACCCCGCGCCGCCGCCGTGCAGCGCCACAAGAACCGGGCCGTTGCCGCCGGATTCCGAATAATGCGTCCTGACACCGTTGGCCATTACCCAGCGCGATCTGATGTTCGAAGTTGCCATCTTGGTCTCCTCTTTTTCAAATTCAGCGAAAATTCAGTGCGACGTTTCTGTTACGTCCGGGTGCCTCGCGGGGCGATTATTTGAGGAAGCGCGCAAAGAAATCGAGCGTGCGCTGCCAGCTTTGCACGGCAGCGTCCTGATGGTATTGCGGGTGGCTGTCGTCGTGGTACGCGTGGTCCGCGCCCGGATAGGTATGAAATTCCAGCGGCTTGCCGGATTTCTTCAATGCTTCGACCATATGTTTCGCGGCCTCGAGCGGCACCGAACGATCCGCCTCGCCATGGTGAATGAGAATCGGGCATTGCAGCTTGTGGCCATCGACGGCGCGGTCCAGCGGCTTGCCATCCGCACGTGCCTCGGCCTGCACCCTGGGCGCGCCGTAATACACCACCGCAGCCTTGAGGTTGCGGCTGCGGCCGCAGATCCACGAATAAAGCGTCCCGCCCCCCGAGCAATAACCGATCGCGCCGACACGGTCCGCATCCACCTCGGGAAGCCCGGCAAGATAATCCGCCGCCGCCTGCAGGTCCGGCACCATCTGTTCGTCGGGCGTAACAAGGGTTGCTTTTATGCGTCGCTCCTCATGCGATTTGAAATCGCGCGGCGACTGCCCGCCGATGCGGCTGTAGGGATCGAGCGTCAGCGCGGCGTAGCCGGCCTTGGCGAGGCGCCGCGTCACGTCCTGGCGGTGTTCGATGACGCCCAGGTTCTCGGGCGACATCACCAGCGCCGGCAGATCGCCGCCGCCGCGGGGCTTGGCAAAATAGCCGCGAATCGCATCCTTGCCGCTCTTGAATACCGCCCAGCCGCAATCGAGGTCTTTTTCCCATTTAGGCGGCAGCGGAAGAATGTGTTCTGGCATGGCCTGTCTCCGGTCAAACAGTAATCTCGGTATCGAAAAGCGGTGCCTCGCCCTTGAGCTTGATCTCGACAGCGTGCAGCCGCGCACAACCGGGGCAGGCATAACGCACCGCTTCGAGCTTGTCATGCAGCGTGCAGCGCGGTCCCAGATCGGCCGCGGTGCTTGCCCCCTGGCGCGCATAGGACTTCCAGTTCTCCCCGGCGGGCGCAAACGCCGCGCCGCAGGCGCAGCGAAAATAACATTTGCCGCCTATGCGTTCAATGCTGGCGCGGTCTCCAAACAAGGCGAGCCGTTCACCCCTGGCATCGAGTGCCGGCGGATTGGAGATTTGCTTTGCCGCGCTCCAGCCCATGCGCGTCGCGCGGATCGCGGCGCGGCGCGCGTGGCTGCCTTTGGCGTCGACAGCCCCGCCCTCATCCAGCACCACGCCATAGATATCGCGCGCCGCGCCACGCGACACCGCATTCCAGCGCACATCGTCGGCAACCGCCTGCACTTCACGCTCGATCGGATCGCCCCAGCCGCCGCCGGAACTGGGCGAATTTTCATGCACATCGAGTCTGGTGAACTCTCCCGGCCGGTTCATTTTCGCCGGGAAGTTCTGCAGTTCGCCCTGGATTTCGGCCGAGGTCCGCGGCAGCCGCCCGCT
>MEQV01000212.1:0-3758 GCA_001770355.1 Betaproteobacteria bacterium RIFCSPLOWO2_02_FULL_62_17 | reverse complement strand
TGTTCCTCTGCAGGCGGCGCGTATTGCAGGCGCCCGGATAGCCGCCGAACATCCCAAGGCCCGCGGGCGACTCGTAACAATGGCCGGCGAGGATAAAACCCATCTTTTCGGCGTCGTGCAGGATGTAGCCATGGCCGACGCTGACGCCGCCGCGATGCCGTCCCGGGCCCGGTGTGTCGGGAATGAAGCGCCGGAACAGATACATCATCGGGCTGTTGTTCTCGGCGCGCTCGATGTTCTGCAGCCGGATGGCAGGAATGTGGCGGTGGCCCTGCGGACTCAGGCCGTCGCGATGGCAATAGGCGCCGCCGCCCACATGCGCCTGATCCAGCGTGCCGCCGCGGTTGGGCTCGCCGTACTGATTCTGCCCCAGCAGCGTGAAGGTATCGGGCCCGCCATTGGGCATGGCCGAGGCTTCGGCGATGTACTTGGGGTGCGTTGCCATCATGCGCGAGAACGCTTCGGTGACCACCGATTCGACCAGCCACATCGCGCCGATCGGCCCCTGCCCCACCGGCGCGGGATAACGTGAACAGACGATCGAGCCCTCGCGCGCCACGATCTTCATCGGCTTGAACACGCCTTCGTTCCACGGCAGGTCATAGGAAATGATCGGCAGCATGCCGGCGCGGATGCCCGCATGCAGCCCGGACTGGGTGCAATTGAGGAAGGTCGGCGCCTGATCGGAGGATCTCGAGAAATCCAGCACCAGGCTGTCGCCCGTCTTGGTCATCTCGAGGCTGATGCGGTAGAGCTTGTTTTCGATGCCGTCGTGATCGAGAAACGCCTGCGAGCGGAACACGCCGTCGGGCAGCTCGCGCAGGCGCTCGCGCACCGCGCGCTCGGAAAGATCTATGCTGCCGTCCATCACCGAAAGCACCGTGTCGATGCCGTACTGCCGGATGGTTTCCTCGAGGCGCTGGATCGCCACCTTGTTGCAGGCCATGAAACCGCGAAAATCAAGCGCCATGTTATTGGGCGCCAGCGACATGCCCAGCACCATGGAAAGTATGTCGTGGCGGAACACGCCGCCCTCCACCGCCTTGAGCGGCGGCACCAGGATGCCTTCGTCGCGCACATCGCGCGCCTGTGCGCCGGGAACGCCGCCGACCGAGATCTGGTGCGCGCACACGCCGATCCAGCCGATGCGTTTGCCTTCATGGAACAGCGGCGCCACCAGGCCGAAATCAGGCGGATGTAGCGCGCCTTTATAAGGATGGTTGACCAGGAACATGTCCCCCGGATTGATGCCCGGCTCGTCTTCGCAGTCGGCGATGATGTGCTTGATCATCTCGGCCACCGACGCGGCGTGATACAGCACCGTTTTTCCTATGGTCACGATTTCACCCTGCGCACGGAATATGCCGGTATTGAAATCGGTGGCGTCGTTTACCAGCGGCGAACCCGAAATTGCGGATAGCGTCGCCGCCTGTTCCTCGCTGATCGACACCAGGCGGTGGCGCACCACTTCGAAGGTCACCGGATCGACATCGATGCGGGCGTATTCATGGACACCGGATCGGGGAGCGCGCGCCTGGTCCATGTCAGTGCGCTCCCGCTTTGCCCAGATTCATGATCATGTTGCCGTGAGGCTCGATTTCCAGGCTTTGATCGACACCGATGACCACGGTGGTATCCGGACACTCGACGATGGCCGGGCCGGCGATGCGCATGCCCGGCCCGAGGTCTTCGGATCGGTAGACCTGCGTATCGCGGAAACCGATCCTGTAGAAATAGACACGGCGCGAACCGAGCGGCTGCGCTTTTCCCGAGGCGGCCTTGAGCGGCGCCTGGGCCGGGCGCATTACCGGTGTCACCGCCTCGGTGCGCAGCGTGGTGAACTCCACCCCGGAGCCGCGCAGCGCCGAGCCCTTGCCGTAGAGTTTTTCGTAATTGTCCTGAAAGCGTTCCACCAGGGCGTCGACATCGGCGGCGTCGAGCTTATTGCCGGGCACGTCGACAAACACTTCGTGCACCTGCTGGCGGAACAGCATGCCGACCAGGCGCGCGATGCGGGCCTCCTTCCCCAGTGCGTCACGACAGCGTGCATCGAGCTGCTCGAATCCGGCGTTGAGCGCGCCGATATCGATGTGGTCCGAGGCTTTCTTGAATCGCGGCGGCGTATGCTGACCGTAGGCAAGCGAAAAAGATCGATGCCGGTCGGCGGTCACGGCGCCGAACGCGGAGTGTCCCGAGGCCGTGGTCGGAATAATGACGGTATTGATGCCCGCAATCGATGCAAACTGGTGCGCGTGGGTCGGACCCGCGCCACCGTACGCGCACAGCGCGAAGTTGCGCGGATCATGCCCCGACCACGTCGTCACCCGCCGCAGAAGATCCGCCATCTTGTTATTGGCCACTTCGCGGATGCCCGCGGCGGCTTGGTACAGGTCCATGCCCAGGGGCTTGGCAATTCTGTCGCGCACCGCGGCTTCGGCTTTCACCACGTCGATCGACATCTGTCCGCCGAGAAAATATTTCGGGTCGATAACGCCCAACACCACGTCGGCATCGGTGATGGTGGCCTCGGTGCCGCCGCGGCCATAGCAGGCCGGACCGGGAACTGCGCCGGCGCTTTCCGGCCCGACATAAAGGTGTCCGGCGTGCAGCCGCGCGATCGATCCTCCGCCCGCGCCGATGGCCGTCACCTTGATCGAGGGCAGCGCCACGTGAAAGCGGCCTTCTTCACGAATCGTCTGCAGGATCGGCTGGCCATCCACAATCAGGCCCACGTCGAAACTGGTGCCGCCCATGTCGGCGGTGATGATGTTGCGATAGCCGATCTGTTCGCCCAGTTTCTGTGATGCCAGCACGCCGCCGGCGGGCCCCGAGGTAAGCAGGTTTGCCGCCTGGTAGGCGGCCTCGGACGCCGGCAATACCCCGCCGCCGGACTCCATGATCGAAACCGGCCCCGCGTATCCGGCCTTGCGCATCGATACTTCGAGCCCCTTGATATAGCGATGGATCACCGGGCCGAGGTAGCTGTTGATCGCCGTGGTCGAGACACGCTCGTATTCGCCCAGAATCGGAATCAGCGATGAACTGATGGTCACGAACACATCCGGCGCCTCTTCCCTGATCAGCGCCTCGATGCGCTGCTCGTGCGCCGGATTGCGGAACGACCACAGGCACATCACTGCGATCGCCTCGACGCCCTGGGCCCGCAGCCGGCGAATGGCATCGCGCGCCACCGCCTCATCGAGCGGCACGATTACCCTGCCCTTGTAGTCGACACGCTCGTCGACCTCCTCGATCAGCGCGCGCGGCACGATCGGCTGCGGCGTGCTGCGCGCAGAATAATGGGCGATCTCGTGATCGAGCATCCCCACCCATCCCGCCATGCAGCGCTGCACAGCCAGAATGTCGGCGAAACCGCGCGTGGTCAGCAGGCCGGTCTTCGCGCCCTTGCGCTCGATGAAGGCGTTGGTGGCCGCGGTGGTCCCATGGGCAAAGTAATCGAGCTGCGAGATCAGCTTTTCACGCTCGACACCGAGTTGCTTCGCGGCAAGATCCAGGGCATCGAGCACGCCGCGGGTGCGGTCATCGGGAGTGGTGGGCGCCTTGACGATGCTGATGTCGCCGGCATCCGACAGCATGACCAGATCGGTGAACGTTCCACCGATGTCCGTACCGATGAAGTAACTCATTGCCCCTCCCCCAATGGCGGGCAAGATACCCCGGCGCGCGGCGCGATGTCAACAAAACATTATAGTTCTATACATTTCATTGATTTGGCGAATTAATTGGGGTCAGAGTCA
>MEQV01000211.1:629-10468 GCA_001770355.1 Betaproteobacteria bacterium RIFCSPLOWO2_02_FULL_62_17 | reverse complement strand
GCGGAAGAAAAAGAAAAACTCGATAAGACCTTTGAAGAGAACCGCAAGGCATGGATGCTTGGCCTGGAGCGCGAGCGCAAGCTGGAACCCTGGACATTTCTTGTGCCCAATTCCAATATTGAAGCGCTGTCGCGCGACCGTTCGCAACTCCTCCCCGGTGCGAAAAAAGACGACGCCAAGAAGTCCTGAACAGGCTTTCCGTCACGGGGGATTCCGGGCACATGGATGAGTCCCTCCCCATTTCCAGTACTTTTTCGGTTTCTTTCCCCATTGGAATTGCGGATCACGTCACTCTATCGCAACATTTCCATGTTATGGGGAAAATACCCATGATCCTCGATGGGCACGTTGCCTGGACAGAAATCGGTCAATAGGGGTAGGCTGTGGTTCTGTCTATCGAGAACGTGCAAGCTATGTCGCAGCCCCAGATCCGTGCGGTCTCTGCAATCAAGAACACCGTGCTTGTCATCGATGACCAATCGACCAGTCGGGCGATACTGGAGCAGGTCGTGCGCGGCATCGACGCCAATATACTGGTTCAGCCATTCGAGAATCCGCTGGAGGCGATTCGCTGGGCGACGCAGCGCGTGGCCGACCTGGTTCTGGTGGATTTTCAGATGCCGGAAATGGATGGCATAGAGGTAGTGCGGCGCATGCGTCTGTTATCCGAGTACGAGCATGTGCCCATAGTCATGGTCACGGTCAACGATGAGCGCTGGATTCGCTATTCCGCCCTCGACGCAGGTGTCACCGATTTCCTGCACAAACCGGTTGACGCGCGTGAATGCATGACGCGATGCCGCAATCTGCTCACGTTACGGCGGCAGCACCTGGTTCTGGAGGACCGCAAACGGCTTCTGGAGAACATGGTCCAGGAGGCGACACTCGATGTCAGGGCGCGCGAAAAAGAAACCTTGTACAGACTTGCGCGAGCCGGGGAATTCCGGGATTCGGACACCGGTAACCATATTCTGCGCATGGCCCGCTACTCGCGATTGATCGCCGACGTCATCGGTCTTTCCAGGGATGAGGCCGAAGCCATTGAACTGGCGGCGCCCCTGCATGACATTGGCAAGATCGGAATTCCTGATCACATATTATTGAAACCCGCGCGCCTTACCGATGAGGAGGCGCGCGAGATGCGCGCACACCCGCAGATAGGGTACGAGATTCTCAAGGACAGTCCCTCGACCTATCTGCGAATGGGCGCCTTGATTGCCCTGGGGCATCACGAGAAATTCGATGGTTCCGGTTATCCGCATGGACTGGTTGGAGACCATATTCCGCTTCCGGCCCGGGTCGTGGCGGTCGCGGACGTGTTCGACGCCTTGACCTCCATCCGGCCCTACAAGAAGGCATGGACATCCACAGAGGCATTTGACTATCTTCAGGCGCAAAGCAGCACGCACTTGGATCCCGAGCTTGTGGCCGCATTCCTGCGGGTAAGGGAGCAGACGCTGGCGATACAGCGGGAATTCATGGATATAGCGCCGCATTCGACGGCGGCGCTGCTGAACCAATGAAGCAGATCCTTCTGACATTGCGGGAACGATTGCGAAATCGGCCGGATTCCGAGCACGAACAGGCATTGATCAGGCTTGCAGTCGGTGTGACCCTGTTTTTCTACCTGCTGCCAGGCTCGTTCATTCACAGCGGTGCGGCATTGGAAGCCGATCTCGTTTACCTGGGCGCGATGGTGGCGTTTCTGACCCTGGCCCTGGCGATTTTCGTGAGTATTCTTGTGCAGCCCGGGATTTCGCGGGTCCGGCGCATTCTGGGCGCGATGCTTGATTCCGGGGCCGCCACTTTCTTCATGGTGGTCGCCGATTTTCACGCCATGCCGCTTTTTCTGATTTATTTCTGGATCACCCTCGCCAACGGGTTTCGATATGGCGCGCCTTACCTGCTCGCGTCCCTTGGATTTTCGCTGACCGGTTTTAGCATCGTTCTGGCCTCGAGCACGTTCTGGCAGTCGCAACTCAGCGCGGGCCTGGGATTGCTGTTTGGCATGGCGGTGCTGTCACTTTACGCGCTGACATTGGTTAAACGCATGTGGGCGGCCGTGGCCAAGGCGGAAGCGGCGAACAAGGCAAAGCGGCGCTTTGTCTCGGTTGTCAGCCACGAGATGCGGACGCCTTTGAACGCCATTGTGAACATGGGCGGGCTGTTGCGTGATACCCCGTTGGATCGCGAACAAATCGACATGCTGCAGACACTGACCGGCTCCTCCAGGGTATTGCTCGAATTGATCGAGGATGTCCTCGATTTTTCAAAGATCGAGGCGGGCAAACTCTCGATTGAGGACACTGAATTCGATCTGCATGCGCTGATCAACAGTACGACAAAGATTCTGATTCAGCAGGCCAAGGATAAAGGCCTGGAGTTGATTGTCTCCATAATGCCGCAGGTGACCCCCTCGCTTCGCGGCGATCCGCATCATTTGCGGCAGGTGCTTATCAATTTGATCGGAAACGCGATCAAGTTCACGGAAGCGGGTTCGATCACGGTGCACGTCTCCTTGATCGATGAGGATGTGTCGACGACAAAATTGAAGTTTTCCGTTCGCGATACCGGCATTGGCATATCCGCGGACGCGCAACGGAGGATCTTCGACAGTTTTGCGCAAGCCGACGAGAGCACCAGCCGCCGCTTTGGTGGAACCGGTCTAGGCACAACGATCGCAAAACAGCTGGTGGAACTCATGGGCGGGCGAATGGGCCTGGAGAGCGCCGTCGGCTTGGGCACCACTTTCTGGTTTGAACTGGCGCTGACAAAGCAGACCGGCGTAAATGGCCAGGCGGCGGGCGATCTGGCGGGCGCGCGGGTATATGTTGTGGCATTTCCAGATGAGGACGCACGCGCAATCCCGGACATGCTGGCAGGATGGGGCGCGAAGGCACATTGGGTAGGGACTGTCGCCGACGCGGCCGAGCATGCACTTGGCGAAATCAGTATCGCGCCGGCGCCTCATAGCGCGATGATTTTCGCGCCGTCGGCACGAGACGCACAGACAATATTGGCGCAATTGCGAAAAGATGCGCACCTGCCCGCGTTGCCGGCTGTGATTGCGATCCCGAATTACGCGGCAGAGGGGGCGACGGAAAGCGTGGCCGGCGGACGCAACGTGGTGCTTGCCTATCCGGTGGACAAGAAACTCCTGTTCAACGCCCTGCATGCCGTTTCCGCATCCGTGGAAGAGGTCGAGCGCCGTGATGTGGTGTTCCTGTCGGATTATCTGAAGCGCCGCGAGGGATCGCGCACTTACCGAATTCTTGTCGCGGACGACAATGCCGCGAATCGAACCGTGATTCAAAAGATTCTGGAACGCGCCGGCCATAAGGTTGTCCTGGTGGAAAATGGGGAACAGGTGTTGGATGCGCTGGAAACGGACCGTTTTGATCTGGCGGTGCTGGATCGCAATATGCCCAAAATGGGGGGCTTGGAGGCGCTCAAGGCATTGCGTTTTCTCTATACCGGTCAGGATCGAATTCCGGTGATGATCTTGTCTGCGGATGTCGCGCCGGAAATGAAGACTGAAGCGACCGATGCCGGCGCGGACGCGTTCCTGTCGAAACCCATCGAAGCCACCCGGCTTCTGGACACGGTCGCCGAGCTATGCGCAAGAGGTGAAGCAGCGGGTCAGGTGCCGATCACGACGCCGCGGCGTTCCGTGGTTTCTGTCGCGGGGGCGCCTGAGATACTGAATCTCGATACCATAAGGCTGCTGGAGGAGTTGGGTTCGGGCAGCGATTTCATGCAAAAGCTGATCGACGCGTTTATCAAGGATTCATTGCAGATTCTGTCCAGGATCGACAGGGAGCAAAAGCTTTCGACGGGTGAATTTCGAGCGCTGCTGCACGCGCTCAAGGGATCGGTCGCCAGCGTCGGCGCTGACCGCCTTACGCAGTATTGCAGCCGGATTGGCGCGATGAGCGATCAGGAGGTGCAAACCCAGATGCGCAAAATTGCGCGCGGTTTGCGGGAGGAGTTTGACGCTGTCAGACTGGCGCTTTCCAACTATTTGCTGCAATTGAATCGGACCACGGGAGGGTAAGCCGGAATTACCGGCCTCCCGGACGCATCGCGCGGCGAACCGCCGGCGCTGCTCAGGCGCTGGCCGCTAACGACAGTACGCCGGTATCTTCGGCTTGCCCGCCTTGCTCCACCTGGGTGCGGCGCGATTGTGACCGGACGATTCTGTGCATCATCTTTATGTCCTTTTCATCCAGCCGAAGCGCGGCATCCACCCATAGTTCGACTATCTGATCCAGTTGGTCGCGAGTGATCGGCTGCACGATCTTTTTTGCCTGCTGAACAGACTGGAACCCATTGCGGCGCTTCTGATTCTTGCGGATCCATTCGTGTGTCACGCTTTCGCCCTGGCCATCCGGTGCAAGAATATCCACCACCCCCATTTCGTGCAATTTTTTCGCGGGGAGCAATTCTCCCGACAAAATCAGCTTTTCCGCGGCTTGCATGCCGATGCGTCTGGCGAGCAGGTTATAAGCGCCCATGCCAGGGAAAAGATTGAAAAGTATTTCCGGGAGGCCAAGGGTGGCGCGTTCCTCCGCGATCAATATGTCGCTGGCCAGCGCCGTCTCAAAGCCGCCGCCCAGGGCGTCGCCTTGCACCAGCGACAGGGTTGTCAGGGTCGGGCAAAAATAGTTATTGATCCGGGGGTATATGTTGTCGATGCACAACCTGCCATAGTTGAGCAATGCCTGCCTGTCGCGCGTTTTGATGAGCAGCATGAACAAGGAAAGATCGCCGCCCAGGTTATAGACTCCGGGCACCTTTGATGCGGCGACGTAGTAGCTGGCGTTGACCATCTCCCCGGCAAATTGAACGGTGCCGTGGTTTTTCTCCAGCGCGCTGTCGTGGGCGCGAATGTCGGCCAGCAATCCCAGGCTGAAGTTGGGCGTCCCTTTGGGGTTGAAAAATCCCCAAATTGTTCCCGTCGTCGGATCAAACTCAACATCGTAATTGGAGTTCTCGCGACTGCAGGGGAAGCGAAGATTTGCGATCTCGGTCATCTGATTCATGGTTCCCTCACTAAGTTGATTAGTCCATTAAGCATGCCTGATGGTTGAGCAATGCCATCTGCATAGCGGCTTTTTACCCGCGTTTGACCTCTGTGGCAATCGTCCGGAAATGTCCTGATTTGATTTGGAACAAGAAATTCGAGGAATTATTGGATCCGTGGCAAGTTGCAGGCACGACATGAGCCTTAGGAAGCGGGATTCCTCGTGCATGAGCTCATGGCTTGCCGAATGAGCCATGCCCTCGGAAACCCGAGAGGGTATGGCTCCTGATCGGGAATTGTGTGGCGACCAAAATGCGATGTAACGGGCATCTTCCGGTCTGAAGTTTTGTCGTCGGGCAAGCTCAAAAGAAAGTAGTATTGATACTGTATCTTCACAGTAGTTCGCCGCATCGAGTCCGCATCGAATCCGCATCGAGCGCGCGGGAGCCAATGAGTTACCTATTTCTCAAATACCTCCATATTTTCTGCGTCGCCGCGAGCTTCGCCCTTTTTTTCATGCGGGGACTATGGATGATAAGGGGCTATCCGGAGCCCCAGGAAACCTGGGTGAGGCTATTGCCCCATATCTCCGACGGTCTATTGCTGCTCTCGGCAATCGGACTGGTTGCCGTTACGCCGCGCTGGGAATGGTCGACCTGGATCGAATTGAAATTCGCGCTGATTGCGGTCTATGTCGTGCTGGTGCTGCTGGTATTCCGCGAGGGATGGTCACGTTGGCAAAAGGGCCTGATGTGGGCGCTGGCGCTGCTGCTTTTCCTGCAGATCACGTCGGTGGCCGTTCTGAAGCTCCCAGGCGGCATTTTCTCGGTGTTATAGAGCGGGAGGGCCCGCCGAATTCGTGGTCTACGAGGGTCCGTCTGCTTTAACATCAGTTACAAGTTCAAGCCGCTGGATGGCGACCGGATGGCGGAGAAATTGCTCGAGACGCGGTAAGCTTGCGCCGTTCAAGGAGGAGGTCGCCATGCATAGGATAATTTCCACCGCGCTGTGCTCGCTGTTCGTGGTTGCTGCTGGCGCTTTCGCTCAGTCCTGGCCAACGAAGCCGATTCGCGTTTATCTGCCACAGCCGCCCGGTTCGGGCGTGGACATCATCCTTCGCAAGGCCTTCGAGGAGATTCAGCCGCGCCTCGGGCAGGCGATGGTAATGGAGAACCGTCCGGGCGGCAATTCCGTGGTGGCGAGCGAGGCCTGCGCGAAGGCAGCACCCGATGGCCATACCCTGTGCGTGCTGAACACCGATCCGCTGGTATCGAACCCGTTGCTGTATTCGAAGCTGCCTTATGACGCGGATCGCGAGTTGCGGCCGATCACCAATCTTTATTACATCCTCACCGGTGTGTTCGTGAAATCTGCGGTGCCGGTCGGTTCAATGAAAGAGCTTGAGACCTACGCCAAGGCCAAGCCCGGCGTGCTCAACACTGGAACTTTCGGGCCGCGCTCGAGCCTGGACATGTCGCGCCTGTTTCTTGGCGACAAATGGAACACCGGCATCACCGGCATCCCTTACCCGGGCGGGCCGCAGATCTTCAACGCGCTCGCGGCGGGTGATATCGACATGGCGGCGCTCGGTGCCTACGGTGGCCTGAGTCTGATCAAGTCGGGCAAGGTGAAGCTGCTGGCGGTCAGCGGCAGCAGGCGCCTGGCGATGTTCCCCGAGGTGCCGACGCTGGCGGAACTCGGCCTGGGCGATTTCCCCAGCGGGCATTCCTGGTGGGGACTGCTCGGGCCTTCGGGCATGAGCGACGTGGTGACGCAGCGCCTCAACGCCGAATTCGTGCGAACCTTTCGGGAACCGAAGTTCGCGGCGTTTCTCGCCGACCTCATTACCGAACCCAACGTGGGCACGCCCGAGCAGTTCGCCGCGCTGATCCGTTCCGATCGCGAGCGGGTTGCGAAGCTCATCAAGCAATATAAGTGGACGATGGAGTAGAGACCGGTCTACGCGAGATGGCACGGTTCGCGCGGCGCAGCGGACTACCCGGCGGAATTTGCCGCATTTCACCAACCACATCATCGGGCCATGAGCGGGGGATTTGAAGCAAAGCTGTTGCTCGCGTGGCGCCTGCTTGCGGTGCTGGTGCTGCTGGCTGGCCCGTTGCGTGCCCAGGAACCGGTGGCGGCCAGGGTGCTGCGCGCGCCCGACGTGAAATACGAACCTTCGGACATGGGCGTGGTGCGTGCAATGCTGCGCCTGGCGAAGGTGGATAAGAACGATGTCGTGTATGACCTGGGCTGCGGCGACGGGCGCATCGCCATCACGGCGGTGCGCGAGTTCGGCGCGCGCGGCGTATGCGTGGACATCGACCCCAGGCGCACCGCCCAGGCCGGCGCGAACGCCCACAAGGCCGGTGTGGCTGGCCGCATCGAGATCCGCAACGAGGATTTGTTCCAGACCGAGATTGTCGGCGCCAGCGTGGTGATGCTTTTTCTGTGGCCGGATGTGAACATGAAACTGCGGCCACGGCTGCTGCGCGAACTGGTGCCGGGCACGCGTGTGGTTTCGCACTTCCATGACATGGAGGACTGGACGCCGCAGCAGGTGGTGAGAATCCGCGCGAACAACCGCGAGCGCAATTTATACCTGTGGGTGATCCCGCCGCGCTAGCGGAAAATGACGTGGCAGCAGAATCGAATCATCAGATCGCGCTGAGCGCTGCGCAAATTGCTGTTCCCGCCGCCCAGGGGGCCGGTTCCCCTGGAGATGCTGTAGTCAGACTGGATCAAGGATTGAACCTGACAATTGGCTTACGGGAAAGTGCTTGCGCAGTACAAAGCCGGCATCGCCATTGACACGTCTCGTCATACCCAATTTAATGGCACCAGCCTTTGGGCGGCAATACAGGTGCCATCATTGACTCAAGCAAAAATCCAATCTTGCGGCTGAACTTAAGTGTCCGAAGCAGGCATGCCCTGCTGTGCGTGCTGGTGATGTTGTCCCAATCGTTGGCGATCAGCGCTTCGCGGGCGGCAGAAACCACCACGATGATCGAAATACCGGCGGGTCCGTTTCGCATGGGCAGCGACAATGGCAATGTCGATGAACGCCCGGTCCATGAGGTCAACCTGCCCACGTTCTTCATCGACCGCACGCCGGTCACCAATGCGCAGTTTGCGGCGTTTCTCGAAGTGCGCAGTCCCAGGGGGCCGCGCAATGTGAACTATTTTGATGTGGACGATCGCGACGCGCGCATCCATCGCCACGATGGGCGCTGGAAACCCGATGCGGGATACGAGCAGCATCCTGTGGTGGAGGTAACGTGGCGCGGCGCGCGCGAATATTGCGCCTGGCAGGGCAAGCGCCTGCCGACCGAAGCGGAATGGGAAAAGGCCGCACGCGGCCTCGATGGACGAAGATTTCCCTGGGGAAATGCGCCGCCGGACAGTTCACGCGCGCGCTTTGGCGTTGGTTACAACGCGACTTTGCCGGTGGGCACCCTGGCAAAAGGAGCAAGCCCGTTTGGCGTGCTTGACATGTCGGGTAACGTCTGGCAATGGGTGTCCAGTGTCTATCGCGGCTATCCCTACCGCATGGACGATGGCCGCGAGAGCCTGGACAGCACCGAGCCGCGCGCGACGCGCGGCGGCAGCCACGACTGGCCGGCCGAGGGCATCAGTACCACGAGCCGCGGCCATAACCTTTCCCGTGCGCCGCGTTCGGGGCATCACAACATCGGCTTTCGCTGTGCGCGCTGAAATGCGGCGGCAAGCGTGCGCATAGCGCACCAGCACCTCCCTGTGGGGGCGGCCCAAGTGCGCCGTACAGCTGTGACAGTGAAGACGGGCGCCGGCACTGCCTCGCGACCGATGTGCCGATCAGCCGATAGCTCCGGCTCAGCGCCAGCACCACGAAGTCCCACAATCCGGCGCTCTTTTGCGTCAGGTCAAATTTGCTGCATAAACGGGTACCCCGGAAAAATGGCCGGGAGTGATAATAAAGTACCGTCGGTCGGCGATGCCCTGCCTTGGAAATCGAACTCAAACTGCTCCTGGACGCCGCGGATTTTGCCCGGATCGGACGCACCGGCACGGTTTCACGCGCAAGGCGCAGCCGTGGCCGTTCCAGCACTTTGCATACGATCTATTACGACACGCCGGAGCAGCTGCTGCGCCGCGATCAGGTGATACTGCGGCTGCGACGCAGTGGACGGCGCTGGATTCAGGCGCTCAAAGGCGCGGGCGAGGAAATCGGCGGTCTGCATCGCCGCGAGGAAATCGAGTGGCCCGTGCCCGCGGGCGAACTCAATTTCGAGTTGCTGGCCGAGGCGCCATTTTTTGCGAAATTGTTTTCCCGAACAAAGGTCCGCATGGGGCTCGCCCCCGCCTTCGAAACCGTGTTTCGCCGCCGCAGCATCGAACTGCAATTGCAGGATGGGGCGACGGCGTTGTTGTGCCTGGATAAGGGCGAGATACGGGCCGGTGGTGCCAGCGAGGCCATCTGCGAGGCGGAAATCGAGCTGCTGCAGGGCGAAGCGGTGGCCTTGCTGGATTTTGCGGGAAGTCTGCTGGGCGAGTTGCCTTTTCGAGCCGGTACGCAATCCAAGGCCGAGCGCGGCTACGCGCTGGCCGCGCTGAATGCCGGCGCCGTTCCCGGGCCGGTACGGGCCAAACCGCTGGCAATGACCGCGGCAAGCAATGCGCAGGAGGCATTCAGCGCGATTATTGTGGCGACGGCGGCACAGTTTCATGCCAACGTACGCGGCTTTATCGGTCAGGACGATCCCGAGTATCTGCACCAGTTGCGGGTCGGCTTGCGTCGCCTGCGGGCGGCGCTTGCGCTGCCGCGCGAAGAAGAATG
>MEQV01000211.1:267-519 GCA_001770355.1 Betaproteobacteria bacterium RIFCSPLOWO2_02_FULL_62_17 | reverse complement strand
GCAGCGTTGAGTGCTGCGCGCGCGGCGATACAATCCCGCGGCACCACGCAGTTGTGGCTGGATCTGGCGCGGCTCATGGCGACGTGGCGCGGCAGTGCGGACAACGGGCGTCACACCCGCGAAATGGCGGGCGAGGCCGTCACCCGGCGTTTTCGAAGGCTGGCGGAAGTGGCCGCCGACTCGGCCGGCGGCACGAACCTGCATGAGCTGCGCATCGCCGCCAAGAAGCTGCGCTATGTCAGCGAATTCTTC
>MEQV01000211.1:0-164 GCA_001770355.1 Betaproteobacteria bacterium RIFCSPLOWO2_02_FULL_62_17 | reverse complement strand
TGGTGGCCCGGGCGGGCGAGGGCTCGCGACCCCTGGACGCGCACACCTGCGGGTTCGCCATGGGCTGGATGGCCGCCGGCCAGGCGCGGGCACTGCGTGGCATCGAGGATGCAATAAAAGCACCACTTGAGGCAGGTATTTTCTGGAAACAAACGTGATGGAAG
>MEQV01000210.1:38879-39251 GCA_001770355.1 Betaproteobacteria bacterium RIFCSPLOWO2_02_FULL_62_17 | reverse complement strand
TCTGGTAACCGTCCGGCGCGGCCTTGGCGACGTGCTCGAATCCTATGACTCCGCCGGCACCCGCCTTGTTGTCGATGTAAATCGGTTGCCCGATACGCTCGGAGAGCTTGGGAGCGATCTGGCGCGCGAGAGTATCCTGGCCCGATCCTGGGGAAAACGGCAGCACCCAGCGAACGAGTTTATTCGGATAGGCGTCCTGCGCAAGCGCTGCGGATACCGGCAAGCCCGCGAGCCCAGCAAACAGCACCCATAACACTCCTTTTCCTGCGACCCTCATGTGCTTCCCTCCCCCAAGGATTGACACGCTGCAATACGATCCCCGACACTGAAATCACTTTGCCATGAGCGGCGGATAATTGCCAGCCCTGGACG
>MEQV01000210.1:36408-38813 GCA_001770355.1 Betaproteobacteria bacterium RIFCSPLOWO2_02_FULL_62_17 | reverse complement strand
GGCGAGCAATTCCCGCGGTGAACCCTCGGCGGCAATGCGACCCTCCTCGAGCACGTAGGCGCGCGCGGCGATCTCCAAAGCCATGGCCACGTTCTGTTCCACCAGCAGAACCGCCATTCCCTCGCGATTGATTTCCCGGATCACAGCGAACATCTCGAGCACGACCGAAGGCGCCAGACCGAGCGAGGGTTCATCGAGCAGCAGGCAGCGCGGCCGGGCCATCAATGCCCGCCCGATCGCCACCATCTGCTGCTGGCCGCCCGAGAGTGTGCCCGCGGGCGCGCCGAGACGTCCCTTCAGGGCGGGAAACACCGATAGCACCCTCTCCATGGATTCGCGCCGCTTCGCTCGAGCCGCCTTCCGATAGCTTCCCAGTTCGAGGTTTTCCCTTACCGTAAGTCCGGTAAACAGTCGCCGCCCCTCTGGCACGATCGCGATACCCTGGTCGCAAAACTCGTGCCTGGCAAGGCGCGTGAGGTCACGGCCGTCCAGGCGCAGAGTGCCCGAGACGATGCGGTTAAGCCCGGCAATGGCATTGATCAGCGTCGTCTTGCCGGCGCTGTTCGGCCCCACGACGCAGACCAGTTCGCTCGCGCCGACCCGGATCGAAACATCCCAGAGCGCGGTCGCCGCGCCATAGCAGACTTGGATGCGATCGAGTTCAAGCATGGGGCTTGCCCAGGTAGGCGCTCACCACGTCGGGCCGGCGCATCACGTCGCCGGGGCTGCCCTCGGCAATCACGCGTCCGTGGTGGAGCACCAAGATGCGGTCGGTCAGCTCCATTACCGCGCGCATCACGTGCTCGACGAACACGATGGTCGCGCCCTGGTCGCGAATCGCGCGGATGGTGCGAATGGCGCCATCCATTTCCGTGGGTGTCAGGCCGGAGAGCACCTCGTCGAGCAACAGCAGCTTCGGCCGCGAGGCAAGCGCCCGCGCGAGTTCGAGAAACTTGCGCTGGTGCAGATTGAGCTCGTCGGGAAGATCCCCGGCCTTCGCGGCGAGCCCGGTGAATTCGAGCCAGGTGCGCGCCTCGCGCTCGGCCGCCGCGCGCTCCAGACCGTGCTGGCCGAACATGGCTGGCAGCGTAACGTTCTGCAGCACGGAGAGGTGCGCGAACGGCCGCGGGATCTGATAGGTGCGCGCGATTCCCGAACGCGCGACACGGTGCGCTTCGAGATTCGTCAGTTCGCGTCCCTCGAAGCGCATTCGCCCCGCATCGGACCGGTAGTGGCCGCTCACCAGGTTGATGAGCGTCGACTTGCCCGAACCGTTGGGCCCAACCAGACCGAGGATCTCGCCGCGCCGCACCTCCAGGTCCACGCCATCGAGCGCCTGCAAGCCCTTGAATGCCTTCGACAGTCCGCGAATCTCCAGCAGTGTTGCAGCAGCTTCGCCATGCAGCGGCGCAAGCGGCGCTGAAGCTATGGTCGCGGGCGCCGCGGCGACATTCACCGCAGGCAGCGTCGTGGATTCTCCCGAAGTGATTGCGGCGCGGGTTCGCCTCTGCAGGCGGGGCACCAGCCGGCCCAGCAGTCCCTCGGGCAGGAACAGGATGACCGTGATCAATATCAGCCCGATCGCGGCGCGTCCCGCGATCGCGTAATCGCTGGTGGTAAACGCATACAACAGGCAGGTGATGACCGAAGCGCCGATCGCCGGCCCCAGCCAGTGACGCGTGCCGCCGAGCACGCTCATCAGTACCACGGTAAGCGGCACGATGATGGAAAAAGTTTCCCCGACGGTCACGTAGGAAATGAACATCGCATGAATTCCCCCCGCGACACCGGCAAGCGCGCAGGACACGCCCAAGGCGGCGAGCTTGTAGCGGAACGTCGGCACGCCCATCACTTCGGCGACGTCTTCGTCGTCGTGAATCGCGAACAGCCCGGTGCCCAGGCGCGAGTGATAGATCGCGTAGGCGATCCATACCGTGGCCAGCGCCAGGAGCAGCGCCAGGATGTAAAACGTCGACGATGGCGAGGGCAAGATCGCCGGCAATGCGACTCCTCCAAGGTTGACGCCCTGCCCGCCATCGATGCGCGTGTTCAGCACCACCGAGGCCAGCACGAAGGTCACCGCCAGCGTGAGCAACGCGAACAGTTCCCCGCGCAGCCTGCCGACCCGGAACACCACCGCCCCGATGCCCAGCCCGAACAGGGCTGCAACCAGGCCCGCGGCGGGAAGCGTCCAGAGAAACGGCACCTCCAGTGCCCCGGCGAGCGTCGCGGTCGTATACAGTCCCGCGCCGAAGAAGGCCCCATGACCGAACGAAAAGTAACCCGAGTAACCGGAGAGGATGTTCCACGAAGTGGCGAGCACGATCCAGTAGAACACCAGATACAGGAACGATTCGTAGAACGCCGGCGGCTTGAAAAACGGCACCGACGCCAGGGCGAGGCCC
>MEQV01000210.1:17877-36399 GCA_001770355.1 Betaproteobacteria bacterium RIFCSPLOWO2_02_FULL_62_17 | reverse complement strand
CGGATTCCTGACAAAGCCCCGCTGCGCGGCGTTTTTCAATTTAGATTTTCTCCGCCCGCGCGAGCAGCACGATGATCAGCAGCGAGAACGACACCAGCGGTGCCCAGGTCGGCGCGGTGAGCGCCATGGTGAGCGATTCGCTCACGCCGATCACAATGCCTGCAATCAGGGGACCGATGGGGTTGCCCAGCCCGCCGATCATCACCGCCGCGAACACCACGCCCACCCAGGTGTAGATCTGCGAGGGCGCCAGCGTGAAACTCAGCGCAAGGCAAAGGCCGGCCACGCCGGCAAACGCGGCCGCGAGCCCGGAAAGCAGCAGCGACAGCATGCGCTCGTTCACGCCGAAAGCGGCGGCAATCGGCGCATCCTCGGCGGCGGCACGCATCGCCTTGCCCAGGTCGGTGTAGCGCAACCCGGCCCAGACCAGAATCGACAGCGTCGCGGCCAGAACCAGCGTGAGCAATTCCGGGAACGGCACGTACATGGCGCCGATCTTGTAGCGGATCGCGCCATAGGCCGATTCGAGCCTGCGATGATCGGCGGTCCAGATCCATTGGATCAGGCTTTCGATGATGACCGTCAGTCCGAAGGTCACCAGGAGAGAATTGAACGGCGTAATGGAAAAGCGCGCGAGAAACCAGTGCGTCAGCGCGCCGAACGCGAAGAAGCACGGCACGATCAGCGCGAGCGTGGCAATGGGATCCCAGCCCGCGACGCTCGATAACTGGTAAGTGAGATACGCGCCGAGAAACGCCAGGGCGAAGTGCGCCAGATTGATCTGGCGCAGCATGCCCCATGAAAGGCTCAATCCGAGACCCAGCAGCCCATAAAGTGCGCCTAAGAAGATCCCGGAGAGCAGCGATTGGCCAAGTAGCGTGAAACTCGGCACCGCGTATTACGCCATAACCATTATTACGGCGTCATCAGCTTGGCACCCGGAGCCATCCATTCCTTGGGCCATACCGTGACCCAGCGGCCGTTCTGCACCTGCTTCACGCGCATCAGGTCGTCGCCATAATTGTTGGTCTTGTCAAAACGCAGCCGCCCCTGGATGGTGTTGACCTGGTTCTTCTTCAGCCACTGGCTGATCGCCTTGTCGTTCAGACCCTTGGTCGCGGTAATCCCGGCTTCGAGCACCTGCCAGGTCGAAAACGATGCCGCCGCCTGCGTCTCCACCGAGTTGTCGACGAGCCCCGCCTTCGCGGCCCGTTCGTTGTAGATCTTGACGAACTCCGCGGCCACCGGATTGTTGGTGAAGGGCGGATGCTGCTCGAATATCGAAGCTGCGAGCGCGCCGTTTGCCTCGGGAAGCTTGGCGAGCGGGCCCGGCGCCGGATACATGTAGAAGTGCAGCGGCGGCTTATAGTCGATTTTCTTCATCGCATCGAGCAGTTCGTTGCCCTCCAGCCCGATCGCACCGACCCAGACGAAGTCGGGCTTGGCGTCCTTGACCCGATTGGCGATGGGACCGTAATCCTTGTTGCCGAATTCCCACTCGAGAAACAGCACCTCCTTCACGCCGCGTTTTTTGGCGACTTCCTGCGCGCCCTTGGACATGAGGTAGACCGACGGAAACTTGCTGGTGACAATCGCCAGCGTCTTGGGCGCCTTGGACGTGGTCGCGAGCGCATCGAACACCGTATTGGGAACCGTCATTTCCGGATTCGGGCCCACCGACCAGGCCGGAAACTGCATTTCGTACTTGGCGAGACTCGGAATACCCATGGTGTGGTGCACCAGCACCTTGTTGTAGCGTTGCGCGACACCCATCGCCGAGATGATGTTGGGCGTGGCGTACGGCCCGATCACCAGGTCCACCTTGTCCACGGTGATGAGCTGCTCATACAGGGTGCGGGCGACATCGGGCTTGGACTGGTCGTCCTTGAGCACCCATTCCACCGGGCGGCCGAGCAAGCCATTCTTCTTGTTGAGCAGCTCGACGTAGATCTCTCCGGTGAGCTTGTGGATGATCGCGGTCCCGGAAAGCGGACCGGTCAGCGCAAGCGTGCTGCCGATGCGAATGGGCGGCCCGGATGTAGCGGCCACGGCTGGCACGGCGACACCGAGCGCGAGCAGCGCGCCGGCAACGGTAAGGGCACGGCGTTTGGAATTCATCATGTCTCCTCCTTCAAAAGGGAACTGCATAGATCAGAACGCGGGCAGGCTCAGGTGAGCAGCCAGCCGCCATCCACGTACAGGTTGACGCCGTTGACGCCCTGGTTGTCCAGCAGGAACAGGACCGAACCGGCCACCTCGTTCATGGTCACCAGGCGTCCGAGCGGCGTGCGTGCGATTACCGCCTGCAGCGCTTTGCCGCTCCAGGCCGGGCTGTCGCCGACTATGCCCGGGTGCACCGCGTTGACGCGCACCGGTGCCAGTTCCACGGCCAGCGCCTTGATCATGTTGTTGACCCCGCCGTTGACGGTGGTGACCGTGGTCGATCCGGGATAGGGGCGCTCCTTGGCGAGACCGCCGAACACGACAATGGAGGCCTCCGGCGTAAAGCGCGGCGCGAGCGTGTGGATCACTTCGGTGTAACCGACCAGCTTGAGTGTCACCAGGCGCAGCGCGCGCGCGATGTCGAACTTGCGCACGCTGTTATCGTCGCGTTCGATCGCGGCGATCACCAGGTGTTTTACCGGGCCGATGCCGGAAAGCTTATTCTCAATCTCGCCCGGATTGGCAAGGTCAACGGCGAGGCCGTGGGTTTTACCGCCGATCTCCGCAGCCGCGGCCTGCGCGCGCGCCTGATCGCGCCCGGTGACCACCACCTCGTCGCCGCGCCCGGCGAGGGTTTTCGCGAGCTCCTTGCCGATGCCCGAGGTTCCCCCGATGATTACCGCGCTTCCTTGTCCAGCCATGCATCCTCCTTGAGTTCTGACTTCACCGCGCTCCGCCATCACTGCCGGCGGCGCCGCGACCTTTGAATCATTGCTCCGTCATGCGCGCTTCGCGCGCCCCGCCTTGCGCGTCGCCGCAAGCTTTTCCCTGAGGTAATCCCAGTCGCGATTGAAACGGTAGCCGTGCCTGGCAGGCAGCGGCGGCGACTGCGTTTCCAGCCAGCGCACCGTGCCCTTGCTGGTGTTGTAGAAGGCGTGCACGCTGCCCACGCCGGTCCAGAACACGTCCCCCTTGCGCAGACTGTATCGCTTGCCGTCGGCCACCGCATCGACCTCGCCGTCCATGATCAGATAAGACTCCTCCATCGGATGGTCGTGCGGATGCGCGACCCCGCCGGGCTGATACTCGACCATGAACATGGCATGCAATTGGGCGTCCAGCCGTTGGTCCACCAGCATCTTCAGCGCGATGCCGCTGTAGGCGAGCAACGCGGTATTCATGCTCGCCGAGACCTTGGGCGCATCGGCGCGCGATCCGAGCTTGAGCTTGTCGACCACGATGTCGTCGTTGTCCATGCGAAAGAAGTGGCGCGAGCGCGGGTCGCGGATGTCCAGCGGCTGCGTCGTGTAGCGCGCGGCCGGCCCCAGGAAGAACGTGTCCTCGTCGAGTTTCGCCCGCGGTTGCGGCGCCATCATGTCGATCCATTTCGCGCTGCCCCGCGCCGGACCCTGCCACGCGTGCTCGACGCCCACCGGAATGAGACCGCAGGCGCCGGGCGACAGCGGACAGGCGCGCCCGTCGAGTATCAGTACCGGCTCGCCTTCCAGGACGTAGAAGCTTTCTTCGAATGAGTGCAGGTGCGTGTCGATCCTGCCGCGCGAGCCCAGCTCGCACAGGCCCACGCCCATGTGCACCGACCCGGTGGACGCGTCGATAAGCGAGCTGCGGCGGAACGCCTTGCTGTGCCCCGGGTACGCGGGCTGCGGGCGGATGTGTTGCGCACGGCGCAGGTAATGCATGTCTTGCAACTCCCCCGGCGAGTGCCGTGAATGCCTGGCGTTAAGTGGTGCGAAACAGTACACCCGCCTCATGTTCAGTGTCAATAAAACGCCGCTATAATCGCAAGCATGGGCGCAGACCATCCACGAACCGCCAAAGAACGGGATTCCCGCGGTCTTGGAAATGCTTCCGAAGGTCTCGGTGCGCGGCTGCGCGCCGCGCGGGAACGTTCGGTATTGACGCTGCGCGGCCTGGCCCGCAAGGTCGGCGTGTCACCCAGCCTGATCTCCCAGATCGAGCATGGCCGCGTGATGCCCTCGGTGGGCACCTTGTACGCGATCGCCAATGAACTGGGTCTGCTGGTGGACGACCTGTTCCGCGACGCCGAGCGCGCACCCAAGAGCGGCGATGCGGGCGAAGCCGCCCGCCCCGCTGCGGGGCCTGTGCAACGCGGCGATACGCGCAAGGCGATACGCCTTGCCGCCGGCGTTTGCTGGGAGCGCCTCACCGCCTCCCCCGACAACGAAGTGGAATTTCTGCACGTGGTCTACGACGTCGGCGGCGCCTCCTGCGCCGAGGATTCGCTGATCCGGCATGGCGGCAAGGAATACGCTTATATGATCAGCGGGTGCCTCGGCGTCAAGATCGGTTTTGAGGACTACGAACTCGGCCCCGGCGATTCGATCTCGTTCGATGCGCAGACCCCGCACCGCCTGTGGACCATAGGCGACCAACCCGCGGTTGCCATCTGGGTGGTCCTCAACCGGCACAGCGACAGCCGCGCGAGCCAGAACAAAATTTCCAAGTAAGTATCGGAGGAACATCATGAAGATCGGTTTCGTCGGCCTGGGCCGCATGGGCCGCGCCATGGCCGGAAGGCTGCAAGGCGCCGGACATGATCTCGTTGTCTGGAACCGCACACGGGAAAAATCGGCCGAGCTTGCCGCCGCCGGCGCAAAAGTCGCGGTTTCGATTGCGCAGGCCTGCGAAGCGCGCGAAGTGCTGGTGTCGATGCTCAGCGACGATGCCGCCCTCGACGCGGTCGCGCTCGGCGCGGGCGGATTGCGCGATTCGATGCCCGCCGGTTCGATCCATCTGGTCATGGGAACCCACGGTGTGGAGGCGATCCGCTCGCTGGCGCTCGCGCATGCCGCGGCAGGGCAGACGCTGGTCGCCGCCCCGGTGCTCGGCCGGCCCGACGTTGCCGCCGCCGGACAGCTTGGCATCGTCGCGGCAGGCCCGGCCGCGGCGGTGAGCCAATGCGAGGCATTATTCAAGCTTATTGGCCGGCGCACCTTCGATGCGGGCCTCGCCCCGGAAGGCGCCACTTCGATCAAGCTCGCCAACAGCCTGCTCCTGGGTTGCGCCCTGGAGGCCATGGGCGAAGTGTTTTCGCTGGTGCGCAAGCACGGTGTCGCGCCGCAGGTGATGTTCGAGGTGATCACCGACGGGCTTTTTTCCGCGCCCGCCTACAAGGTCTACGGCAAGATCATAGTCGATGAGGCCTACGACAACGCCGGCTTCACCACGCAGCTTGCCCTGAAGGACGCGAATCTGGTGCTTGCGGCGGGGGACGCCGCGCGCGTTCCGATGCCCAGCGCCAATACGCTGCATGACCGGCTGCTGGGCGCCATCGCCCACGGCGACGCCGAGCGCGACTGGGCGGTCATCGCCCGCGAGCAGGCGCGCGCCAGCGGCCTGGAATGAACTTCGTACTTCCCTAAATTTTCGAATATAAGGATCTGCAAATGGCAAGTGCGCTGTTTTCCCCGATCACGCTGCGCGGACTCACCCTGGAGAATCGGATCACGGTGTCGCCGATGTGCCAGTACAACTCCGACAACGGCTGCGCCACCGATTGGCACCTCATGCACCTGGGCACCCTGTCCCTGGGCGGCGCGGCGCTGGTGATGACCGAAATGACGGATGTCACGCCGGCCGGACGCATCACCGACCGCTGCGCGGGCATGTGGTCGGATGCGAACGAGTCGGCGATGAAGCGCGTGATCGATTTCTGCCGCCAGTACGGCGTCGCCAAGCATGGCCTCCAGCTCGGGCACGCGGGGCGCAAGGGATCGACGCAGACGCCGGCAAAAGGCGGCAAGCCGCTCAAGCCCGGCGAGGACGGCGGCTGGCAAACCGAGGCGCCTTCCGCGATTCCGTTTGCGGCGGATTGGCCGGTGCCGAAGGAAATGTCGCAAGCGAGGATACGCGAGCTCATCGCCGAGTATGTCGCCGCGGTGGGCCGCGCCCTGCGCATCGGCTACGACCTGGTCGAAGTACACGGCGGACACGGCTACCTGGTGCACCAGTTCCTGTCGCCCTTGAGTAATCAGCGCAAGGATGAATACGGCGGCAGCCTGGAAAAGCGGATGCGTTTCCCGCTGGAACTCTTTGCCGCGATGCGCGCCGCCTGGCCCGCCGAAAAACCGATGGGGATAAGGGTATCCGCCACCGACTGGATGGAAGGCGGCTGGACTCCCGAGGAAACCGTGGTGCTCGCGCGCGAGTTGAAGAAAATCGGCTGCGACTATCTGGATGTCTCATCGGGGGGACTCGATCCAGGCGCGAAAATTCCGCTTGCGCCGGGCTACCAGGTGCAATTCTCGGAAAAAGTCAAAAAGGAAGCGGGCATCACCACCATCTCTGTGGGCCTGATCACCGAGCCCAAACAGGCGGAGGAAATCGTCGCATCGGGCAAGGCGGACATGGTGGCGCTGGCGCGCGGCGCGATGTGGAACCCGCGTTTTGCCTGGCATGCGGCCGAAGCGCTCGGCGCCGAAACCGCCTACGCGGCCAAGATGATAGGCTGCCATCCGAAGCTGCGTCCGCAGGTGTTTCCAGGACGCAAGACCGCCTGAACTCGCGCGGCTTGAAGCATGCGACCGAACAGCGACCGCTTTCACACCACCCACACCGGCAGCCTGCCGCGCCCCGAGGATCTGGTGCGCATGATGTACGCGAAGGAAGGAAACCGGGGACGTACCACGGTTTCCGACGAAAACCGTGGTACGTCCCCGGTTTTCGAGGCGGCGACGCTCGCCCGGCGCGTGACAGAGGCGGTGGCCGAAGTGGCCGCAAAACAGGTGCAGGCGGGCATCGATTACGTCAATGACGGCGAGATGTCCAAGCCCAGCTACGCCACCTATATCAAGGACCGCCTGGCCGGATTCGGCGGCGGCGACAATATTTTTGTCTACCAGGACCTTGCCGACTTTCCGGCGCTGGCCAAACGTGTGTTCGGCGATCCCGGCCGCTCGCGCCGGCGCACCCCCGCGTGCAACGCGCCGCTCGCGCTGCGCGACGCACAGGCGGTTGCCGGCGATGTCGCAAACCTGAAGGACGCCCTGCGTGCGACCAAACCACAGGGTGCTTTTCTTACCGCCGCCTCGCCCGGCGTGGTGTCCTTGTTCTTCCGCAACGAGTATTACCCGAACGAAGAAGCCTATCTGTTCGCCATCGCCGATGCCATGCGCCACGAGTACAAGGCGGTCACCGACGCGGGTTTCGACCTGCAGCTTGACTGCCCGGACCTCGCCATGGGACGGCACATCCAGTACGCGAGCCTGTCGCTTCCCGAATTCCGCAAACGCGCGCAGACGCACGTCGCGGCCTTGAACCATGCGCTGGAAGGCATAGCGCCGGAGCGTCTGCGGCTGCACCTGTGCTGGGGCAATTACGAGGGTCCGCACCATTACGACGTGCCGCTCGCCGAAATCATCGACATCGCCTTTGCGGCGCGGCCGGCGGCGCTTTCTTTCGAAGCCGCCAATCCCCGGCATGCGCACGAGTGGGCGCTGTTCGAGAAGCTTCGTCTGCCGGAGGGAAAGATGATCATTCCCGGAGTAATTGAGTCCAAATCCAATTTCATCGAGCACCCCGAACTCATCGCGCAGCGGATTTCCCGCTATGCGCGGCTGGTGGGTCGCGAAAACGTGGTCGCCGGCAGCGACTGTGGCTATGGCACCTGGGTAGGACAGGCGGCAGTGGACCCGGATGTGGTGTGGGCGAAACTCGCGGCGCTGGCGGAGGGAGCCCGGATAGCTTCGAAGGAATTCTGGAAAAGCTGATGCGGGCAGGATTCGTGAATCCATGAGAAATCGATCTGAATTTTCGCTGGGCCTCTTCGCTGGTATCTGGGTGATACTCGCCGTGGGTTTCAACGGCGTCGCGGCCTTCGCGCAAGATGCGGGCACTCCAGAGACAGGCGTGCCGCTTGTTGATTCTGCGGCGACAGCGCGCGTAATCGTCAAGTTACGACATGACTCCACGCTGGTGCGGTCGCATGCGCTGTCTGCCAGTGCGGGCGCCAGCGAAACGCGCACCGCGGTAACTGCGCGCGCCAACTCCCTCGGCGTCCGCCTGGGTATAAGCCTGGGCGCGGGCCGGGCGATCAGCCAACACGCGCAGGTCGTCACCGCAATCGGGATGAGCAGCGCCGCGCTGGCGCAACGCCTGGCGGCGCAAAGCGATGTCGAATACGCGGTTGTCGATCATCGGCGCATGCGCGACTTGGTGCCCGACGATCCGTTGTATTTACAGGGGCCGCCGCTCAGCGCCGGCGCCGGGGGACCCGCATCGGGGCAATGGTACCTGCGCGCCCCGTCTGGCGAGGTCGCGGCCAGCATCAACGCCATTGGCGCCTGGAGCATGACAATCGGCGATCCGAACATTGTAGTTGCGATACTCGATAGCGGCGTGCGACCGGATCACCCCGATCTATCCAACCGCCTGCTGCCCGGCTACGACATGATTAGCGATATAACAACGGCCAACGATGACGGCGCCCGCGACGCGGATTCTTCCGACCCGGGCGACTGGGTGACAGCGGCAGAATCAAGCGAGCAATCGAGTCAATTCTTTGGGTGCGCGGTAGAGAACAGTTCATGGCACGGCACCGTGGTGGCAAGCATATTGGGTGCTGCTTCCAACAATGGCATAGGCATGGCAGGCGTCGCCGGTGGGGTGCGACTGCTTCCGGTGCGAGTTCTCGGCAAATGCGGCGGCTATGATTCCGACATCGTAGCCGGCATGCAATGGGCAGCCGGCATTTCCGTGCCGGGTGTTCCGGCCAATCCTGCCCTGGCGCGAGTCATCAATATGAGCCTGAGCGGCCATGGCACATGCACGCAAAGTTACCTCGACGCCTTCAATGCGATCAGCAGCTTGCCTAATCCGGCGGTAGTCGTGGTGTCGGCGGGTAACAGCGTCGGTCATTCGGTTGGCGCGCCGGGCAATTGCCCAGGCGCTATCGCAGTAGCCGGACTTCGTCATATCGGAACCAAAGTAGGCTTTTCCGATCTCGGCCCTGAAATCACCATCAGCGCCCCCGGTGGCAATTGCGTCAACCTCGACTTCGCGCTACCTTGCCTGTACCCGATCCTCGCGGCAACCAACACCGGCACCACCACTGCGGAGTCCTCCTCCTACACGGACGCCTACAATCGAAGCGTAGGTACGAGCTTTTCGGCACCGATGGTGGCTGGAACCATCGCACTAATGTTGTCCGTACAGCCCACACTGACGCCGGCCGAGGTCAAGACAGCGTTACAAAGCTCGGCGCGCGCTTTTCCGTTCCGGGGCGCAGCCGACGATCCCCAGACCGGCGCGATTCAGGACTGCCATGCGCCCAATGGCATTGAACAGTTGCAGTGCTACTGCACCACCTCGACCTGCGGCGCCGGCATGCTCGACGCCGCCTCTGCGGTCGCTTCGGCGCTCGGCCTGCGACCGCGTATCAGCGTGTCACAGACCTTGCACCCCGGCGAAGTGGCGACGCTCAGCAGCGCGGGCAGCTTGTTGGGAAACGGCCGCAGCGTGGCCTCCGTGCAGTGGCAGATTCTGGATGGCGGTGGCATCGTCAGCGCTTTAAGCGGTGGCGCGGACACCGCGCAGGCGACGCTGACACCCGGCGCAACCGGGCGCTTTTCCGTGCGTTTGACGATCGCCGATGATCAGGGACTCGCTGCCTCCGCCGAAACTGTGGTTTCCGTGCTGCCCTATGTCACGATCGCGGGCTGGAATCTCCTTGGAAACGGCGCTGAATCGGCCCTCGACGTAGCGGCGGTCTTTGGCGACGCAACCAAGGTCAACGCAGTTTGGAAGTGGGTCAACTCGGGCAATGCAACAGGCGTTGCCTACCCTGCATGGGCGTTTTACACACCGACTCAGAGCGATAGCGGCAGCGCATTCGCAGCGAGCAAGGGTTACGCCTTCCTGACGACGATCAACGCCGGAGAGGGATTCTGGGTAGATGCAAAAGTGGCGTTTGCATTGCCGTCACCGTCGGGTGCCCCCGTCCTTTCGTCGAGTTTCGCGCCCGCAAACGCCGGTGGGGCAGGCGCTGCCCGCGCCTTAACCTTGGGATGGAATCAGATTTCGATCGGTGACAACTTGACGCCTGGCCAGTTTAACGCCGCAATTTCCGGTACCGCAACACCACCCCTGGGCGCAGGCATGAGCGTGCCAACCAACCTCATAACTTTGTGGGCGTGGGATGCGGGCCTGTCGCGTTGGTATTTCTGGGCGCCACATCTGGTCAATAACGGCGGTCTTGCGACTTATCTTGCCAGCAAGAACTATCTTGATTTCGCCACTTTGCCAACCAACCCGACCGGCACGCTCTCACCGGTGACGGGATTCTGGGTGAGCATGCCCTAACCGGCCTCTCGATCCACATCGATGCTTGACCGGCGCCAGCCGGCAAAGTAGCCTGCAGGCACATCCCCTCCGAAGGCGAACATGGGCGCCACCGCCGCAACGTTCCTGCTCTTCACCCAGCCCGGGTGAAGTAGCTGCCTCAGAACGAAAGAGTTTCTTTCGAAAAAGAACATCGGCTTCGTAGCCATCGACGTGGTGAACGATGCCGGCGGGCGCGAGAAGCTGCTGGCATTCGGCGTGCGCACGGTTCCAGTTGTCGCGCATGGCGAACAGTTCGTGTTTGCGCAGAATCTGGAGGATGTTGCCGAGTTCGTGGGGCTGCAGGGCACCGGGCATACGCTTTTGCCGCCCGACCAGTTGATCGGTAAATGGATCAATGTGTTGCGCGCCCTGCAGCGCTACATGCGCCAGATGCCCGAGGCGCGGATCGAAGAGCGTGTGATCGACAACCGCGACCGCTCAATCCGTGTCTTAAGCCACCATGTGTTCCGCATCACCGAAGCGTTTCTCGAATGCGTGGTCGATGGCATCGAATATTCAACGGTGCTCGCCAATGCGGAACCTGCCAGCGGCACGTTCACGACTTGTGACCAGATCGTCGCCTATGGCGACGATGTGATCGTCAGGTTGCAGCGCTGGTGGGACGGGCTTGCCGAGCGCTCATGCCAGCAGAAAGTCAAAACATTTTTCGGTATGCAGCCGGTTCACATGCTTTTCGAGCGCTCGACCTGGCATACGGCGCAGCACGCGCGCCAGCTGATTGCCGTGCTCGAGCGCTTCGGGATCGTACCCGACGGACGCCTGACCCCCGCAGACCTTGCCGGATTGCCGCTCCCGGAAGGGCTCTGGGAGTGAGCCTGCCGCAAAGGCTGCGGGCGTGTGTCGCGAAGCTCGCGCGGGGAGCGTTTCGAGTTCTTCAGTCACTGCAGCTTGATGCCGCTCTCCTTGAACACCTTGGCCCAGCGCTCGGCCTCCTTCCTGAAAAAGGCGTCGAATTCCGCCGGTGTGCTGCTTGCCGCGGTGATGCCGGCTTTTTGCAGCCGCGCGATCATCGCCGGGTCCGCGTACATTTTCACCACCTCGCGCTGCAGTTTGTCGACGATGGCGGCTGGCGTGCCGGCGGGGGCGACCAGTCCTATCCAGGTGGAGATATCCTCCAGGCTCGGCATGTCGGCGGCGACTGAGAGCGGCTTCACCTCGGGCAAGGCGGGGGTCGGGCGGCTGTTGAGCTTCGCCAGGGCGCGCAACTTGCCGCTTTGAATCAGCGGCAGGCTCGCGGCCATGCCGTCGACGATGTAATCGACGCTGCCGGTCAGCAGCCCCTGCACCACATCGGCACTGCCCTTATAGGGTACCAGCACCACCTCGATGCCTGCCATCCGGTTGAACAGATAGCCCGCAAGCCGCGTGGTGATGACACCCGCCCCGTAGTTGAGCTTGCCCGGATTCGCTTTCGCCTTGGCGATCAGCTCCTGCACCGTCCTGGGCCCGTCGGCGCGCACGGTCAGCAGCGAAGTATTGTTCGCTATCAATGTGATCGCCGCGAAATCCTTGAACGGGTCGTAGGTGAGCGGCGCGCTGGCGGTCGCGGGGTTCATCACCAGTGTGGTATCCATGGCGGCGAGCAGCATGTAGCCGTCGGGCGGCGCCTTGGCCACCAGTTGCGCGCCGATGGCGGTATCGGCGCCGGGCCGATTTTCGATCACCACCGGCTGCCCCCAGGACTCGGCAAGCCTTTGCGCGATGACGCGCGACACGATATCGGTGGGCCCGCCCGCCGGGAACGGAACGATGATGCGCACCGTGCGGCTCGGATAATTGCGCGCGGCCGCGTCGGTCTGGGCGGCGGCAATTCCGGATGTCAGCGCGATCAGCAGGGCGATGCAGCGAAAAATGATCTTCACGAGTTCCCTCCTTCTTTGTCTTGCGGCACGGGGGTGCGCCCCGGTTTCGCGGGTGTGTGCCCCTCAGATCTCCTCGAAGCGATAAAGCGCCTGGGGATTATCCACCAGGATGCGCCGGCGCAGCGTTTCATCCGGAATCCATTCGGCCAGGCAATCGAGCAGCTCGGTGGTATTGGGCATCTTTGCCTTGAAATTGACGTGCGGCCAGTCGCTGGCCCAGAGCAGGCGGTCGGGCCGCGCGGCGGCGAGCCCCTGCGCCAGCGGAGCGAGGTCCCGGTACGGCGGCTCGGCCGACAGGCGGTACGCGGCCGAAAGCTTCACCCAGCAATTGCCGCCGCGCATCAATTCGCACAGCAACTGAAAATCGGTTTGCGCGGTACCGTCTTTCGCCAGCAGGTTGGCAAAATGAGCGAACACCAGCGGCACCGGAAAACGTCTGAAGAGCGCTTCGTCGCGGGCCAGCACCGGCACATCGGGCGGCCGCCGCACGTGCAGGTCGATATGCCATCCGAGGGGCGCGAGGCGCTCGGCGAAGCGCAGGATGTCCGCGAGCGGTCGCGCCTTGTCGTGCCCGATCGCGAAGCGCGCCCCGCGCGCGCCCGCCTGATGGAGGCGCTGGAGTTCCTGATCGGAGACATCCGGCGCCACGGCAACGATGGCGCGGGCGCTCGAGCCGATCTCCGCCAGCGCGTCGAGCTGGCGCCGGTTGTCCAGGCCGTAGCCGCTGGGCTGGACCAGCACGGCGCGCTGAATGCCCAGCACCTGGTGCAGATGGCGGGCGGCCGCGGGCAGCGCATCGGGCACCGCGAACTCGCTGGCGGGCGAGGCGGGATAGCGTTGTTGCGGACCGTAAATATGCAGGTGGCAATCCGCCGCGCCCGGGGGACAGACGAGCTTGGGCGGGCGCGGGTTCGGATCGGGCGGCTGGCACAATGCGATCATTACAGTTCTGCTCCTGTTGTTAGGGCAAGGCGTGGCCGGCGAAGCGCTCGCGCACTTTCTTCGGGAGCACGAGCATCATCACCATGGTCACTTTTCGGCCATCTTACACATTTAATTTTCCAGCGCTTTCTATCCCGGTTTCCCGTCGCTATCGGGCCGCTGAATCAGACGCCTTCGCACCGGAAACAGATGCAGGTCGAAGCGCTTGCCAATCAGTCCCCAGATCCCTTCCCGCGCGGTCAGCATCACCGCCACCGCGACGATGCCCAGCAGGATCAGATACCAGCTTCCGTAGTCGGCCAGCATTTCCCGCATGGCGAAATAGATCAACAGGCCGATGATCGGCCCTTCCATGGTGCCGATGCCGCCGATCACCACCATGAAAATCACCACCACGGTCCAGTCGTTGATGCTGAAAGCGGCCTCCGGGGAAATGCGCAGTTTCTGCAGGAAGATGAACCCTCCAAGCAGGCCGGTGCATAGCGCCGTCACCACGTAGATCATCAGCTTGGTGCGGTAAGTGTCCACCCCAAGGCTTTCCGAGGCCGCTTCGGAATCGCGGATCGCCGTGAGCGCGAGACCATGGCGCGAGCGCAGCAGCATGTAGACGAAGGCGATGACCGCAATCGATATGGCTAGCGCCATCCAGTACATCAGCATCTCGCGCCCGGCGCGGTCGGCGGCAACCGAGCGCACGATTTCCGGCGTCAGGCTGTAGCCCGAGCCGCCGCCCAGTTGCGGCACCTGCGCGACAAACAGGTTGAAGATCTCCGCCACCACCCAGGTGCCCACCGCGAAATACGCGCCGCGCAGGCGGAATACGATCAGCGCCATGGGCAAAGAAATGACCGCGGCGGCCACGCCGGAAATCAGAATGGCGAGCAGCGGGTGCACGCCGTACCAGTCGCTCGTGGCGAACAGCACGTAACCGCCAATGCCGACATAGACCTGCTGCCCCACCGAGACCAGGCCCGCGTAACCGGCCAGCAGGTTCCACAACTGCGCCAGCGCGAGGAAATAGGCCATCTCGGCGATCAGGCGCATGGTGCCGGTCTCGCCCCACCAGGGCAGCGAAATGAGCACCGCAAGCCCGAGGCAGGCGATCACCGCGGACACTCGGCTCAACTGCGTGGAGCGCTCGACGTCGAACCGGGTGGTGAATGCCGGGGCGGTGCTCATGCGTTCAGTCCCTGATCCGCGGGAAAAGGCCATCGGGCTTCACGATAAGGATGATGATGAAAACAATGTGCCCCGTGAGAATCTGCCACTGCGCCGAAACCTGGGTGCCGATCAGCATGGAAACTGAAGGCCCGACCACGCTGCCGCCCAGCGACTGGGAAACACCCAGGATGACCCCGCCCAGCAGCGTGCCCCAGAGACTCCCCAGGCCGCCGATGATGACCGCCTCGAAAGCGAAAATGAGATTGATCGGGCCCGCGGCCGGGTCGAAGCTGGTGCGGATGGAGAACAGCACCGCCGCGAGCGCCGTGAATGCGAGTGCGATGCCCATCGCGAGCGAATACAGATGCCGGTTGTCGATGCCCATCAGTTCAGCGGTGTCCGCATCATCCGATGTCGCGCGGAAGGCGCGTCCGAGCCTGGTGCGATACAACAGATATTGCAGCGCGCCCAGCGAGACCAATGCCACGGCGAAGATCACCAGCGGAAAAATCCCCACCGTCACGTCCCCCGGCAATGCGATGCTGGCGGTCTCCATCGCTCCGGCGTTGAGCCGGCGGGTATCGGCGCCGAACACTTCCAGCAGCAGGTTCTGGATGATCACCGAAATTCCGAAAGTCACCAGCAGCGGCGGCAGTATCGACGGGCCCAGCGTGAAATTGAGCAGGCCGCGCTGCAACAGATACCCCAGCACGAACATCAGCGGCACCACCACGGCGATCGACAACAACGGGTGCATGCCGGTCGCGTTCACCACAATCATCGCCAGGTAGGCGCACAGCACGATGAGATCGCCGTGGGCGATATTCACCAGGCGCATGATGCCGAATGCCAGCGACAGGCCGATGGCAAACAGCGCATACAGGCCGCCGATCAGCGTGCCCTGGATAAGCACACTGGCCCAGTCGACCTCAGCGAGCCAGCTCATATGCCGAAATACGCCGCGGTGATTGCCTGCCGGTCGAATCCGCGTGCCGTGCCGGCGAGCGACACGCGGCCCTTCTGGAAGCAGTAGAAGCGATCCGCCGCCGCAAGCGCCCGGTCGATGTCCTGTTCGACGATCACCAGCGTGGTGCCTTCGGCAGCGATGGTGTCGAGGCGTTCGTAGAGTTCGCGGATGATCACCGGCGCGAGCCCCATGCTGATCTCGTCGCATAGCAACAGGCGCGGATTGCTCATGAGTGCGCGGCCGATGGCGCACATCTGCTGCTGGCCGCCCGAAAGAGCGGTGGCAGCTTGCGCGCGCCGCTCGGCAAGAACCGGGAACAGTTCATATACGCGGTTCAGGGTCCAGGGACCTGCGCGGCCGAAATCGCCGCCGATGCGCAGATTTTCCTCGACCGACAGGCTTGGAAACAACTTTCTTCCCTCCGGCACCAGCGCGATCCCCAGGCGCAACACCTGGTGCGCCGGCAGATGCCCGATGGGGTTTCCCTGATAGCTGACCATCGCAGGCGCGCTGTCGAGCGCCCCGGCCAGGGCGCGCAGAAAGGTGCTTTTGCCCGCGCCATTGGAGCCGATAACCGCTACTGTTTCACCCTCTCTTATCTCAAACTCGATATCGAAAAGCGCCTGAAAGTCGCCATAGCAGGCGCTAAGCGCTTTCGTTTTCAGCAAATTCTCGACAGTGCTCACGAAGCCGGGATCCCCATGTAGACCTCCTGCACGCGCGCATCGGCCATCACCGCGCGCGGTTCGCCCTGCGCCAGGATCTGCCCGAAGTCCATGACGATCAGCCTGCTTGCCGCCGACAGCAGGACATGCACGATGTGCTCGATCCATACAATGGTCACGCCGCGCGCGTGGATGGCGCGGACGGTTTCCACCAGCTCGTTGCATTCATGCTCGGTGAGCCCGCCGCCGATCTCATCGAGCAGCAGCAGGCGCGGGCGCATGGCCAGGGCGCGCGCCAGCTCCAGGCGCTTGCGCTGCAGCAGCGTAAGCGAACCGGCGGGCAGGTTGGCCTTGTCGATCAACCCGGCGAGTTCCAGCACCTCGGCGCAATGCGGGTAACTGTCTTTCTCGCCGCGGCCGGCGCCGAAGATTCCGCCCACCAGCAGATTCTCGAACACGGTCATGTTGGCGAACGGGTGCGGGATCTGGTAGGAACGCCCGATGCCGAGGCGGCTGCGCCGGTACGCCGCCATGGCGGTGATATCGGCGCCGGCAAAACTGATGCGCCCCGAATCCGGCGCGACATCGCCGGTGATCAGGTTGAACAGCGTCGACTTTCCCGCGCCATTGGGACCGATCACCCCCAGCGCCTCGCCCTCGTCGACTGCGAGCGTGACGCTGTCCGCAACCTTGAGTGCCCCGTACGACTTGTCGACCCGGTCCAGCGCCAGCAGCGCCGCCATGCTGATTACCCGTGCGCCTGTGTTTCGCGTCGCCGTGTTACGACTTGAGCGGCTCCATCTTGCTGCCCAGCGGAATGTTCTTGGCCGTCAGGTTGTTGACGATGTGAAGGTCGTACTTGAACTGCTTGCCCGGTTTCCACTGCCCGCCCACCAGCGGCGTGAGGCAGACATTCTTCACCGGTCCGGTCTTCCATTGAATCGGACCGACCAGCGACTGATAGTTGGTGGCAACGATGGCGTCGCGGATCGCCGCGGGAGTCAGCGCCTTGGCGCGCTTGAGCACATCGATGGCGACCTCCAGCGTGGCGTGCTTGAAACCCAGGGGCTGGGTCCACTGGCGTTTGGTGGCCTTGGTGTAATCGTCGCAGATCTGGCGCGCGGTCTGGTTGGTGAGTCCCGATTTGAAGGGATGGCTGGGCGACCACCACACCTCGGTGGTCAAGCCGGCGCCGCGCGCGCCCAGCGTCTCGACCGCCGAGGGAAACAGCATCGCCTTGATGGGCGAGGCGACCTTGGGCCGGAACCCCTGCTGCCCGCACTGCGTCCAGAAAGTGGCGAACGCCGGCGGCGTAAACAAGCCCACCACGATCTCGGCATTGGCCTTGCGCAGGGCGCCGATCTGCGCGGAGAAATCGTTGCTGGTCATGGTATAGATGCCCTGATTCGCCACGGTAAAGCCGCGCGACTTGAACGCGCCAGGCAGTCCTTCGTTGGCGGCGATACCGTCCGGGTCGTTGGAAAACAGCGCCCCCACCACCTTGTTGGTGGGCACCGAGTCCCACAAGTTCATCAACACTTCGGCGGCGGTATCAAATCCCCAGAAGAAATGGTAGGTCCACTCGAAGCCCTTCTTCGGGTCGCCTTTGCGGCCGAAGAAATAAGCCTGCCAGGGATTATCCGAGGTGACGCAGGGAACACCCGCCAATTCGCACTGGCTGGCCACCGGGTTCACGGTATCGGAGGTCGAAGTACCGAGAATGATGTCGCACTTGTCGTTGTTGATGAGTTGATTGGTGACCTCCGCCGCCCGGTTGGGATTGGACTGGCTGTCCTTGTAGATGATCTCCACCGGAAACTGCTTGCCGGCGATGGTGATGCCCTTGCCAAGCGCGGCGCGCACGCCATCGAGCACGAATTTGTCGGCCTCGCCGAATGCCGCGATCTGCCCCGTCTGCGGGCTGACAAAACCGATTTTCACGGCGCGCGACTGCGCGTGCGCGGTTTTCAACATCAGTGCCGGCGCGGCGAGCGTGCCAGCGCCCAGCGCCAGGGTCTTGAGCGTGTTGCGGCGGACGCGGTTGCGTTTGTCGATGTTATTCATGCTGTCTCCTTCCTGGTTATCGGTTCAGTGCGCAATATTCTCCGCCATTCGGCGCGGATGCGCTCAAACCGGCGGCATGATTGGCGCGGGCACCTGGCAGTGCCGCGCGGTCAAGACCCGAAACCAGGAAAGCTGCCGGGCAGACAGGACGCCTGCCCGGTGGAAACTTCAGACCGTGGCAGGCTCGCGCTGTTTGGCCGGTGCTGTGACCGGATCTTTCAAGCCGAGAATGCGGCGCGCGTTGTCGTACATGACTTTCTGCTGGTCATCCGCAGACAGATTGGCTTCCTTGAGCACCTTGAGCGCGCCTTCGGGA
>MEQV01000210.1:0-17871 GCA_001770355.1 Betaproteobacteria bacterium RIFCSPLOWO2_02_FULL_62_17 | reverse complement strand
CAGGGGTAGTCGCTGCCGTACATGACGTGATCGACACCGTAGAACTCGAGCGCGAACTTCACGCCCATGGCATGCGGCGACACCGTGTCGGTATACATGCGGCGCAGATATTCGCTGGGCGGCCGGGGCAGCTTGGCCGCCTTGGAGTTCTTGTCCATGCGCCCGGCCTGATAGGGCAGCGCGCCGCCGGTGTGCGACATGAATATTTTCAGATCCGGGTGGCGCTCCATGATGCCCGAGAGCACCATGCGATAGGCCGACACGCTGACATCGATCACGCGCCCGAGGCTGTTGTAGAGCGCGCCGTCGTAGCCGTCGAGGATATCCTCGAAAGCCGCGTCGGTGGGGTGCATGAAAATGGGCACGCCCAGTTGTTCCACGCGGTCGTAGAAAGGCTCGAGGCGCGCAGCGTCGATGCGCCCGGTCTTGCCGATGCTGCCCGGAATGTTGACGCCGATGAGGCCGAGTTTGTTGATCGAGCGCTCCAGTTCGTCGATGGCGATCCTGGTGTCCTGCAGCGGCACCACGCCGCTCGCCCACAGGTGGCCGGCGTGCTTGCCCTGCGCCCAGGCCATTTCATCGTTCCACATCTGCGCGGAGGCGAGGCCTTCGGCGGCCGACACCTCGGAGAAGTACGCCGAGAACGGTCCCAGCGAGCAGACTACATCCATTTCATGGCCTTGCGCGTTCTGGTGCGCGAGCAGGCCGTCGAGATCGAACCACTCGGCCCAGGCACCGCCGCGTTTCACGCCTTCGCTGGTCCAGATGTTGTAGCCGCCGTTCTTCGGATTGCGTTCACCGCGCGGGAAACCGGTCTTGCGTTTGCACAGCTCCTCGAAAACCGATTTCGGGTACCAGTGAAAGTGGGAATCTATGACGCGCATACCGTTCTCCTCCGGTTTAGTGGCCCCAACCCCTCAGGCGGGGCAGGCAGCTAATAAACCATTGTAGGGGCAGGAAATTGTCCGGTCAACCCGGCAGCTGCCAAGCTAGCCCCAGGGCTGCATTGGCCAGACTCCAATTTCCTTGAGTGTGGCCACGAGCGCCTCTCCCTCATTTGGACCAAGCGGAAGGTTGGGTTGTCTTGGCAGCCCGATCGGCATGCCCTGCATCTCCAACAGCGCCTTCACCGCGGCGTGCATCTTGTACTTCTTGATGGTGATCAGCAATGCCGACACTTGGTGCTGCAATGGCATGGCCTCGACGAAGGCGCCGCGCGCGCACAGTTCGTACACATTCCTCACCAGGTCCGGAAACAGCAGGTTGAGAACCGAGAACGATCCGACGCCTCCCATGCTCATGGTCTGAACCAGGTGTTCTATTCCCGCGAACACCGCGAACTTCCTCGGCAACATCGAAGTCCGCCTGACCACTTCGGCGAAGTATTCGGTGTTCCAGCTGGCTTCCTTGATTCCCACCAGATGCTCGTATTGCGAGGCCAGCTCGAAGACGAGCTGGGGTGAAATCTGGGCCGGCGACCCGTAGTAGGAGGCCGCCGGGTTGTACATGAACAGCGGCAGGTCGACGGCATTGAGGAGTTTTTCGTAGTGGGCCTTGATTCCGGCGGGAGTGGGTCCCCAGTTGTACGGGATGGTGCAAACCATTGCGTCGGCGCCCGCGTCGCGTGCGTGCCTGGCAAAACCTACTGCGTTGTCTGTTCCGGGCGAGCTGACATGCGCGATTACCGGGAGCCTCCCGTTGTTATGATCAATCACTGTTTCCAACGCCCTCTTTCTCTCCGCATCAGACATCTCGAGCGCTTCGCTGACATGCATCGGATACGCAAGCAGATCGGCGGCCTTGCGCCTGACGAAAAAGTCCACCTGTTCTCGTAATGGTCCCGGTTCAAATTCGTTGGCGGAGTTGAAAGGCGTCAGAGGGATGCCGATAATCCCTTTCAATTCTGAGGGCATCATTTTTTGTTCGATCTCCATCGCCGGAAATAAATGATCACGGCCCTATTCTGATTTCTCAGTGAGAGTGGATTTCAACCGCCAGGCGGCAGGCTTCTCAAACTCTCAAGGGGACTTTTCAAGCTTGCGAAAGACTGCTGGCAACACCGAGGAGGCAGTCTACTCCCCAGGGGTACATCTGGGCAAAATCCCGCTCGACCGGCAATCGCAGCGGCCCCGCAACAGGCGATCGTTCCTCCAGACTATCCATTTACTGAATTGAGTTTTTCAACCCTATGAGTGGCGTACCTGATGGCAATGTTTCCATTCAATAAAAAGGATACTATGAGCGAGTTTTCTGAAAACTCGACAGTACGCGGCAGACCGCGTCGGGCATGCCTGGCAGGTGCCCGCCGGGCAATCAGGCCTTCTTCAGTCCAGCTGTACGCCTGCTTTCTTCAGCAGCACACCCCATTTTTGGATCTCTGGTTCGACTGCCACGGCATATATATTGGCCGGTCTGCCTCACAACACCACTCGTCAGCCCTTTTACGCATCTTTGCTTTTTGCGTGCTCCGTGTGCAAAGGCGGCGCTTTCCGGTGGGCGCGGCAGTTCGCTAACGACCGCTGCGGAGCGATTCTGGCGGTGAGGCTCGAACGTCTCCAATTGTTGGCCGGTCTGGGACCTCCGATAGTTAGGCCCAATTCGACGGTTGCAGACGGTGATGCTGCTGCGCGGAACCGTGCAATGTTGATTATGTCCAGTTTCTGCGATCGACGAATGTTCGCGGCTCGAGCAGCCGCCCCTGCGGATAGGTCGCGCCCTCGCGGTTCGCCGACCATAGCAGCAGCGGCCCGATCACACTGTCCAGGACGCGCGAGACGATACCGAATTCACTCTCCATTTGTTTTCGCAACTCTGCGATCCGCTCGCTGATGGCTCGGTTCGAGCCTCGCAGATATCGTTGCATGGCCCACAACGCGGCGCCGTAGCCCCACTTGAGATTGTCCGCCTCGGCGGCGTAGCGCGCGCGTACGCGCGCGTCGGCATCCTGCCCGTAACGTTTCCAGCCCTCATACATGGTTCGCGTTATTCGGTACAGGCTCGGCCCGTTGACGGCGAAATCGCGCGCAAACGCGAAGTCGAGCCAGGACTTGGAATCGTCGTGGCCAATGTGCTCGTGCTGGAAGTTGAATTTGTACTGGCCGTGTATGTCAGCGAGGTTGGTGTTCTTCAATATCCGGCCCTGCTTCTCCATATCGGCATAGAGCGGGGTTCCGGGAAGCGGGGTGTACAGCATGAACTGGTGGCAGTCCGCGTCGTGCGCCACGGCGCGCTCGATTTCCTCGCGGATGTTCTCGGGCGTGTGATGTTCCATGCCGATGATCGTCGAGCCCTGGACCATGATGCCGTGCGACTGCAGTTCGCGGGTAAGCGCGACCGTGTCGGCGTTCTTCAGCTTCCTGAAACCGGACTGGGCCGACTCGAAGCCCATCCACACCCACGACACGCCCAGTTCGACGAGCTGGCGCATGTCGTACTTGCGCAGTGCGTTCGCCGACGAGAAGACATACATCGACCAGGCCTTGCCGTGCTTTTTCATTTCGTCCAGCAGCTCGAGCGCGCGCCTCTTGTACAGCAGGAAGTTCTCGTCCATCATGAAGAAGACGCGCACGTTCAGCCTCTGTTCAGCGTTGCACATGATGTCGAATAACTGCCGCCCGGTGTCGTAGAAATTGACGAACCGCCCCTTGCCGCCGAAGAAAGCCGAGGTGGTGCAGAAGTTGCAGCCCATGGGACAGCCGACCGAGGGGATGATCGTCGCGGCCGGATCGCCGCCGCCCGATGGCGCCCGCAAACCCATTAGGCGGAAGCCGAACGACGAGCGTATCGCAGGATGCGAGATCGGAGCATCGACCGGTTCGCCGAGGAACTCGCGGAACCAGCGGATGCCCTCGCCCTTGACGATGTGATCGGCGTCGAGCATGCGCTCGACCCCCGGTATGGCCGCCACGTGACCGCCGACAACAACGCTCGACCGGGGCGAATGCTCGCGCACCAGGCGGCACATTTCGCGCACCTTGCCGATGTTCACGATGATGCCGGAAATACCGACGATGTCGTACTGAAGGGTCTGCAGCTCTTCGATGAAGCGCTCGCGGGTGGGGAAATCGAGCAGCGTCGATGGAACCGAAATGTTCTCCTGGATCATCAGAATGCCCCAGGAGCGATGGTGCATGCGCAGCGAAAACGGCCCCTGGGCCCGCGTCACCTGGTTGTGATAGAGCTCCATGGGATTTATCGCCCGGCTGCCGAATTCATCGTCGCGCGCGAAGGGACGAAACACCGATGACAGGAGTACGTTGGGGCGGCGAAAAACTGACTGAGGCATTCATCCACCTCTGACCAAGGTCAAATTGCAAGTGTAGCGCCGAACGCGACACTTGATTTAGCCGTGCGTCTCACGACAATCGCGTCCAGGGAAGCCTGCAACCCATGCTTCCGGAAGCGCTCGCTGGCGTCTGTGCGCTAGCGTACGGAAGGTGTAATATTTTTTTGTACAAAGTTCGAACCAGATCCAGGTAACCACCTCCAGCCGCGCCGTCGTGCAATGCGCCGGCTACGGGTATCGGCTTAAAACGGCGGTGCTGAAAAGAGAATTCGCCCAGGGTGGCATGCTGCAGCACCTGGCGCTGCTCTATACCCAGGCGCTGATTACGCAAATGGCGCAGACCGCGAAGGCTCTCGACCTGACCATTCCGGCGTCGCTTCTGATCAGCGCTGACCGTATGATCGAATAGGCGGCTGTGGCCCGCGAACTTCCGCTTTGGAGAAGGAGTGCTACCGTCCGCTCCTCGCCGATAGGGTGAATTCCCAGCTGTGTGTCCGTAACCGGCCACCCGCGAAACGTCGCCCTTAACCGCTGCGCCGCTCAGTCCGACTTCGCCATCAAAAATTCTCAGGGAGACAGGCGCGCCGGCACCCCGAGAAAGCCGCGAAAACGCGCCCGCCCGCCGCGGACCGGCGCACCAGCGAGCCGGTAACCGGGGAAGCGTGCGAGAAAACGCCCGATCGCCGTCTCGCCCTCCAGGCGTGCGAGATGGTTGCCAACGCACTGATGCGGCCCACTGGCAAAGGCGAGGTGGCGGTTGGGGGTGCGCGTGATGTCGAAGCGGTCCGGGTCGGCAAACTGCGCCGGGTCGCGGTTGGCACCGCCGATGCACACATGAATGCGCGTGCCGGGCCCCATCGCGACGCCGCCGACGACGGTGTCGCAGGTGCTGATGCGATTGCCCAGCTGGTTCGAGCTCTCGAAGCGCAGCACCTCCTCCACCGCCGTCTTGATCAGCGCAGGCTCGGCGGCGAGACGCGCTTTCTCCCGAGGCCACTGCGTCAGCACCACCAGGCCGTTACCGATGAGGTTGGTGGTGGTCTCGTGGCCGGCGTTGAGGATGAAAATGCAGTTTTGCAGCAATTCGGTGTGGCTGAGCTTTTCGCCGCCGGCTTCACCTGCGATCAGCCGCGTCAGCACGTCGTGATCGGGATCGAGCGGATGCGTTGTGCGCTCGGCGACCAAGCCTTCGAGGTAGGCGAGGAAATCGCGCACCGCGTCGTTGCCCCGCCTTAGCTGCTCGGGGCTGAGCGCCGGCTCGAGCGCGCCGAGGATGGCGAGCGACCAGCCGCGCAAGGACCCGCGTTCGGCACGCGGCACACCGAGCAGGTTGCCGATGATTTCAATCGGGATGGCCGAGGCGAAATCCTCGATGAGGTCGATCTGGCTGCCTGCCGCCTGCTTGCGCGCCATCGCATCGAGCAGGCCGTCGACCAGGGTGATGAGGCCAGGCGCCATGTCGGCCACGGCGCGCTGCGTGATCGCGCCCATGATCAGGCGGCGCACCCGGGTGTGCAGCGGCGGATCGTTGAACACCAGGCTGCCGGTGTGATGCGCATAGAGCGGCGAGTCGCCGTATTTGGGTTTGAACTCGGCTTTCTTGTCCGAACTGAAGGTCTTGATGTCCTTGTAGACCGCCAGCACGTCGGCATAGCGCGTGAGGAAGTACGAGCCGTCGGGCAGGCGCTTGACCGGGTCGTGCTCGCGCAGGGCGCGGTAGTAACGGAACGGGTCGTCGTAGAAGTCCGCTGTCAGCTTCTGGATGTCAAAGCCCGCGGCAAGTTCGCGCGCACCGCTCATGCTTTGCCAGCCGCTGTCATTGCCCGCCTCCGGCAATCGGCAATAGGCTGTAAAGCCGCGCCAGACGTGCGTTTGCAGTCGATAGCCTGTTCCATCAGCAGCAGTTTTCCCGCAGCAAACAAGCCTGTCGCCGGAGCCGTTGTTGCCGCGCCAGGGCGAGCTGAAGGTGGAAATGCTCCCGAGTAATACCAGCAAGGTCGGACGGCTCCTGCGCGCTCAGCTGCAAGGGCTTGAGGATCCGCTGGCCGTCGGCGTGCGGACGCTCCTCGTTGAGTTCGGAATAATGGCGGTTCACATCGCGCGGCGTGGCGAAGCTGCCATCGTGCATGCAGGGCGCGTCGGGCACGGTGTTGCTCAGCCTGACGGACAGGCAAATCAATCCGGGGCTTGGCCCGCATCGGCACATGGGTTTCTCACGTTCATTGTTTTGCGGGCTTCGCTGAAGATCGCCCAATGTCATTTATGTCCAGTGTCTGTTGCTGCGCGAACAGAGTCGACCATCGTGCGCGAATTACGCTGACCACCCGCTTGCAGCCCATTTCCCAGTCCAGCCAAACGTTTGAAGATACTTCACCCTGATCAATCCAATCGCGCGGCCGGGTCAATCTGAGCCGCGCAAACAACATTCAGGCCTTCTTCAGTCCAGCTGTACGCCGAAGGCTCACTCCCACCCAGTCAGCACGCGGCAGTATTTGCCCGCCGCGCGCCACACGGTGCGCTCGACGCTGGCTGGCCGGGGCGCAGGTCAGGTACTTCTTATCATTGCTTTGCGCAGTTGGTGTTTGTAACTGCGGATGTGGTCGCGTGCGAGCTTCAGGGCCATGTGGTCGCCAGCGGTGAGCGCCTCGTCGCGCTTTTTCTTCCACTCCCTGATTTTCAACTTGACGGCGCTTTTGTCTATGCCTTTTACCTCGAGGTGAATGTGCATGTCGATGGTCAGCGCCTTGCAGATGGCCTCAAGCAGATGGTCTTTGTTCATCTGCGTATAGCCTTCCACCGCCGGCGAGATTTCAGCCGCGATTTCCTTCAGCTGAGCGAGTGTCTTGCTTTTCAACTCTGGATAAGTGTGTATCACGATCATGGTCTCCTTGGCTGCTGAGCGGAACAAGAAATTTATCGCCGTGACGTCATTACATCACTCCCGCCGGATACCTGTCCAGAATGCGGAATCCTTAACCACCGGCATCGGGCGCAATTAGCATTTGTGCGGCCATTTCGAGGGTCGCGGCATCCTGTCTCCAATACTTTCGATGGTCCGCAGATGTCAAGTTTTCGATCGAGATAGATTTACTTATCCGTATCCTCACTATTATCGGGCACAATGCGCTGGGAATGCCCAAGTCGTATTGATCGTTAGGTCCGGGAGGGTGACATGCGCTTTGCGTGGCGAACCGTGCTAGGTCTTTTGGCATCGGCGTGTGTCTGCACCACGAGCTTGTGCGTTTCCGCACAGAACTATCCTTCCCGCCCGATCAGGGTGATCGCGCCATGGCCTCCCGGTTCGTCGGTGGATTTGAGCGCGCGCACCGTCGCCCTCAAGCTGAACGACATCCTCAAGACCAGCTTGATTATCGAGAATCGCCCCGGGGCGGAGGGTGCGATTGGATCCGCGCTCGCCGCGCGGGCGGCCCCCGATGGCTACACACTGGTATGGGGGAATGCCGCGACCCACGGGTCGAACAAGGTGGTCTTCCCCAACCTCGGCTATGACCCGGTCAAGGACTTCACGCCGATTTCGTCGGTACACAAGAATATCCTCTCGGTTGCCGTGAGCACTTCGCTGCCTGTCAACACGTTTGCCGATTTCCTCGCCCATGCGAAAACGCGCCCCGGCAAGCTCCGTTACGGCACCCCGGGCGTCGGTTCGCCGCACCATCTCACCGGCGTCCAGTTGAACCGGCGCGCCGGAATCGAGATCTTGCACGTCCCCTACAAAGGGGGAGGCCCCGCGGTGACGGATGTCCTGGGCGGGCACATCGAGCTCACCATAGCAAGCCTGGCCGCCGTCATCCCGCAGCATCGCGCCGGCAAGATCAAGATCCTGGCGGTCACCGACAGCGTGCGCTACGAGCAATTGCCCGACATTCCGGCGATCGCGGAAACCTTTCCTGGCATAGAGATTCTGGGGTGGTCGGCTGTGTTCGGCCCGGCGAACCTTCCTGCGGACATCACCGCCCGGCTGAACGCGGCACTCGCCGAGGCGCTGCAGGCGCCGGAGGTGAAGTCGACCTTTGAAAAGGCCGGACTGGTCGCATCGTGGTCCAGCGCCGCGGACCTGGCAAAACGGGTCAGTGCGGAAATCGAACTTTGGAAGGATGCCGTCGCCTCGGGCATGAAGTTCCAGTAGCAGACGGGAGGGCGCAACGAAGACGGCGCAGGGCTTGCCTGCTTGCGTCGACGCTAAGCAGGCATTGCCCCGGTGTGTCGGCAGCGGCGTACCCGTCTACGGGTGTGGTGAGCCCGCTACTCAGCGAGGCTCTCGTAGACGCGCTTCTCGGTATCGGCGGGGTAGAGCCTCTGCGCGCCTGCCACTGCGCATAAGCGTACCGGGATAATGCATCCCTCAGGGAACTGCCATGAATCCGAACAATCCAACACCGTCCTTCGGCAATTGTCCGGTCAACCGGGGCCCCCGAAATCAATCCAGCTGCACCCCGGTCTTCTTGATCAGCACGCCCCATTTCTCGATCTCCGCCTTGAGGTGCGACGCGAGGCCCGCCGAGGTGGCCAGTTCGCGGGACGCAAGCGCCAGCCCCAGTTTTTCGAAATGGCCGGCCAGATCGCGGTCGCTAATGGCTGCCTGCAACGCGCCCTCCAGGCGCTGGATCGCCGGACGCGGCGTGCCTTTGGGCGCGTATATCGCCGACCAGGGCGCCAGTTCGAAACCCGGCAGTCCGCCCTCGGCGAGCGTGGGCACATTGGGCATTGAAGGCAGGCGCGCCCGGCTCGATACGCCCAGCGCCTTGACCTTACCGGCGGCGATGTGCCGTGCGGTGGTGGCGGTGCCGTCGCACAACAGATCAATCTGGCTGCCCATGACGGCGTTGAGCGCCGGCGCGCCGCCCTTGTAGGAAACCACCGTGAACTTGGTGCCGATCGCCGACATGAACAGCAGCGCGCACAGGTTGGTGGGGCCGCCGATGCCGCCATCGCCAATGGTGATCTTGTCGCCATTGGCGCGCGCAAACTGGATGAAATCCTTGAGGTCCGTGGCCGGCAGATCGCGCCGGGCGACCATGGCCATCACCGAGTGCGCCGCGACGCCGACGAATTCGAAATCGTTGAGCGGATCGTAGTCGAGCTTGCGGTACAGCGACGGGTTGGTCGCCATGGCCATGTTGTGATAAAGCAATGTCTCCCCGTCGGGGGCGGACTTCGCCACCCGCGCCACCGCGATATTGCCGCCGGCGCCGCCGATGTTCTCGATGACGACCGGCTGATTCAGGTGCCTGCCGAACGGCACCGCCACCGCGCGCGCATAGACATCGACAGCGCCGCCCGCGGAATAGGGAACGACAAACCTGATGGGACGGCCTTGCGCCGCGGCATGCGGCAAGGTAGCAATGCCCGCGACCACCGCCAGAAGCGGAATCAGTGCCTTAATGGATTTCATACGCCACCTCGCTTTCCGTTGGAACGCCTGTCGATAGTCTCAATCTGTTCCGGCGCGTAGCCGAGTTCTTCAAGAATTTCGCGGGTATGTTCCCCCAGGCGTGGCGGCGGGCCATCAATGCCCGGCGCATCATGCGCATAGCGGAAGCCCGCATTAAGGACCTGCACATTATCTGTCTTCAGGCCCGGAATCTGTAAGGGAATTTTCAGGTCGCGCGTTGCAAAATGCTCCAGCGCGATGGCATCGGGCAGGTCGCGCACCACCCCGGCGGCGACACCGGCTTCGTTGAGCAGGCGTTCCCAGTACTCGGCTGGATGCTTCATGAATTCGCGCGTCACCTCTGTCTGCAGCGCCTCGCCGTTCTCGAAGCGCAGCTTCCTGTCGGCAAAGCGCGCATCCGCCACCAGGTCCGGGCGCGCGATCACCTTGCACAGTCCCTCGAACTGCTCCTGGCGCACCGCGCCCAGGGTGATGCTGCCCTTCGCCGTCGCAAAGGTGTCCGCGGTGGGCGACATGCTGTAACCGCGGTTGCCCTGCTTCTCAGGCTTCATGCCCGCCACCAGATAAGGGCCCAGCACGGAAATCATCATCACCATCGAGGCATCGAACATCGCCACGTCGATGTACTGGCCCTCCCCGCTGCGCTCGCGCTGCAACAGCGCGCAGACGATCGCAAATGCCGCCAGCAAACCGGTGTAAGTGTCGACCAGCGGAAAACCTATGCGTATCGGCGGGCTGCCCGGTTCGCCCGAGAGATTCATCAGGCCCGACATGCTTTGAACGATCTGGTCGATGGCTGGATTGAACTTCAGCGGCCCGGATTGACCGAAACCCGATACCGAGCAGAACACGACGTCGGCTTTGATCTTGCGGCAGGCTTCGTACCCCAGGCCAAGCCGATCGATGACGCCGGGGCGGAAGTTCTCGACCACCACATCGGCCTTCGCGATCAGGCGCTGCGCGACATCAATGCCTGCCTTGCTCTTGAGATCGAGCACGATGGAACGCTTGCCTGAGTTGACCGAAACAAACGACGGCCCCATGCCATCGCTGCCCTGGCCGCCGCCGTAATTGCGCATGGTGTCGCCGGCACCGGATTCGATTTTGATGACATCGGCGCCCATCAGAATCAGGAAATTGGTGGCGATCGGGCCCGACAGGACATGCGTGAAATCGAGTACCCGGTAACCGCTGAGTGCTTTAGCCAAGGCGTGCTCCTGCGCTGGATCTATGGGGGACGATGGTCACTCCGGATCACTCGCCTTGGGATAGGCGCCGGTAAAGCGCGGCTTGCGCTTCTCTTTGAAGGCGATCTTAGCCTCGCGACCGTCCGGGGTGAGCCCGAGGTAACGCTGCATCGGCGCGCCCGCCTCCATGTGCGTGGAAAATCCGCCCATGTCGAGCAGAATATTGGCGGCGCTCTTGGTGTAACGCAGCGCCAGCGGCGGGAGTTCCAACAGAGCGTCGGTGTAATCCTTCACCGCGTCATGGAACCCGGACGCCGGCACGCTGCGGTTGATCAGGCCCCAGGCTTCCGCCTGCGGCGCGGGGACGCGTCTCCCGAGCAGCGCCATCTCCAGCGCGCGCGCCCGGCCGATGGTATAGACGAATGCCCCGCCGCTGTGGTTGCCCGCCTTGATTTCCCCGAGCTGCAAAAAAGCCGTATCGACCGCGACCACCAGGTCGCAGGCGGTCGCCAGGTACACGCCGCCGCCAATGGCCGGGCCATTCATAGCAGCCACCACCGGTTTGAAATTGCGCTGGATGCGCTGGCGGGCGGCGACATTCCAGCGCCCGTAAGCATCGACCGCCTGCGCGTCCGCGGTGCGCGTAAAACGCAGGTCCTGGCCGGCGCAGAAAAAATCTCCCGACCCGGTCAGCACCGCGCAGCGGCAATCGGGGTCGTTCTCGACCTCATCGAAGGCCGCGACGATTTCCTTGAACATGTTCATGTCGTGGGCGTTTTTGACTTCCGGGCGATTCAGCACCACGCGCCACACCGGGCCGTTCTTCTCGACGAGCAGTGATTTGTACATGGCGCTCAGGCCCCGCCCCTGCCCAGGTCCGGGCCGGTCTTCTTCACCAGCGGGATGATGCCGCCGGCCTCGAGCATGGTAAGCAGGAACGGCTCGACCGGCCGCGCCTGCAAGGTTACGCCCGTGGTTTCGTTGCGCGCCACGCCCTTCACCAGATCGAGGTAGACGATGTCGCCGTCCTTGGCGAGTTCGGAAGCGCCGGGGCATTCGAGCAGCGGCAGGCCCACTTCATAGCTGTTGCGAAGAAAGGTCCGCGCGAAGCTCTCCGCGACGATGCAGACGATGCCGGAGGCGATGATGGCTTTGGAGGCGACACCGCGTCCCGAGGACTGGCCGAAGTGGTGGCCGGCGACCATGATGTCGCCCGGCTTCACGCCTTTGGGAAATTCGGGTTTCAAATCGGCGAGCACGTGCGGCAGGATCACTTCCATGGTGCCCTGCACCACGGCGGTGGGAACGATGCTGTCGGTCGGGACGTTGTCGCCGAACTTCCAGGCGCGGCCCTTCATGGGGACAATCTTCTTTTCGCTGGCCATTACAGGAACTCCCTTGGGTCGGTGATTTTTCCGGCGGTCGCGGCGGCCGCGACCGAAAGCGCCGAGGCGAGGAACATCTGCGCCTTGGGGCTGCCGTTGCGCCCCGGGAAATTGCGCACGTGGGTGGAGATCATGGTTTCGCCTGCCGCCATCGCGCCCATGTTGACCGCCTGGTTGGCGCCGGTGCTTGCCGGGAACCAGGTGGCGCCGCCCTGGTGCAGCGCCGCGAGCGCGCCGGATTTCACCGCCTCTGAAAAGACGTGGCGGCTGCCCGGGACGATGTTGAAGTTGACGTGCCCGTGTTTGGATTTCTTTCGCAGCACCTGCGCGGCCTGTTCGACGTCGGTGAGCCGTCCGCCGCCGTGCCCGCCGAGCTCGGCCCAGTTGATGGGCGTACCGGCGTATTCCGAGATCGGCGCCACGTTGCCCACCGTGGCGGGGAAGCAGATCTGCGGCTCGAGCTTGCTGATGTCGTAGCTCCAGGTCTCGACGAACTTCGTGCCAGGGTCGTCCCTTTCGACCTCGTAGCCCTTGCAGCCGACGCTGTCGGCGAAATCCGTGGTGGTCTTGTCGGGGTCGATGTAGGCGCACTTGGCGCCGATGTCCACGCCCATCAGCGGAAACAGATACCGGTCCCAGAACGGCAGCGACTCGAGGTACTCGCCGCAGAACTTGACCGCCTGGTAATTCACGCGGCCCTCGCCGATCTCGGCGCACAGCCACAGCGCGACGTCGCGCGGCGTGACCCCGGGGCGCGTCTTTCCGGTGACCTCGATGCGAACCGTTTCGGGGACCTTGAACCACGACTTGGAATAAGGCATCACCGTCGCCGCGTAGGAATCGTTGCCCAGCGATGCGCAGAACGCGCCCATCACGCCCTGCACCGGCGAGTGGCTGTCCGAGCCCACCACCAGGTCGCCCGGGCGGATGTGCCCCATCTGCAGCGCGACGTTGTGGATATTGCCGCTGCCGCAGTCGTAGAGCGGCATGTTGTTCTTCCAACTGAAGTCGCGGATCGCCACCAGAATTGCCGCCTTCTCTTCCGTCGGCGGCGAGAACTGGTGGTCGATGACGGTGACAATGCGCTCCGGGTGCGCCATCTTCCCGCCGACCTGCTTCTCGAACACGATGCGGCAACTGCGCGCCGACAGGTCGTGCAGCAGCGCGCAGTCCACCTCGCACACCACCACGTCGCCGGGGGTGACTTTCCTGCGGCCGCTGCGTTTGGCCATTATTTTTTCGATCATGTTCATCGTGTATCGGTCCTTTTCTTCAATTTGCCGAAATCGGAAATTCAACCGGGGAAGCGCGGCGCTTCGCCCGCAAGCTGCCAGGGCCAGGTGCGCGGCCGCCCCGCGGGCCAGAGTTCGTCGAGCTTGCGCGCGAACGACGCGGCGTCCATGGGCGCGGGACCCCGCTGCGAGACGACCATCGCTTTGCCGTCCTTGAGCGTCGCGGTCATTTTCGCGTGGAATTCGCGCGGATAGGCGCGTGTGGCCTCCGCGTCCTCTTCCATGCTCACGCTGGCCATCAGCGCGAGCACGCCTTCGTCTTTGAGCAAGGCAGCGTAGTCGTCGTGCGACATTCGGCCTTTCAGAAGCACGGCGCCAATTGCAAAACCCGGCGTATGGTCCGCGGTCTCGTGATTGATTCTGGCTTTACCCGCGTTCGCGCCGCCCAGCATTTCGACAGCCTGTTTGGACATGCCCACCTTGATCGATGCAATTTGCGCAGCGGAAACACCGGCACCCAATTGCTGCGCGAGCTCGATCAAGCCCTGGATGAAAATCTGCACCGGGTATTTTTTCAACAAGGTGCGCGGCAGCCGCGCGCCGCCCCCGGCATCGATCGACAGCGGCCCGGCGATGCGCTCGCAGAAACCTTCCTTGCCTTCGAAGACCTTCTCGGGCGAGTGGCAGCCGGCATCCACCATGCGCACCGCGAATACCGCTTTCATCGCGCCGCGCGCCGAGGCAATCGCCTTCCAGTCGGAAAGCCGCCCTTGCCGCACCGCTCGCAGCGTGCCGGCATCGAGCGCGGCGATGCACAGGGCTTCGGCGCTGCGTTTTTCATCGAGGCCGATCAGCCACGCCGCGCCGGCTGCCGCGCCCAGCGGCGTCAGCGAAGAGGATCCGTCAAAACCGCGGCCGGCAAGCTGCGCCTGTTCGGCAAAGCGGCACATGACTTCGTAGGCAACCGTTATCGCGCCGATCAGGCGATCCCAGCCGATGCCGCGTGCTTCTGCAAACGCCACCAGCGCGGGGATCAGGTCGCTCGGGTGCGTCACGGCGCGTCCCACGTAGGTATCGTTGTAATCGAGGTAGCGCGCGGCAACGCCATTGCGCAAGCTGGCGTCGTCCAGGCTCGCGCGGCTGCCATCGGCCCAGACAGTACAGGGGCCCTGACCCCAGGTTCCATAGCGGCGGATGCGCGCGATGGTTCCTTCCTCCCCCCCCGAATCAGCGAGGTGCTCGGCGCCGAGCGCGCAAGCCGCGGTGTCGGCAAGACGCAGCGCCACCGCGTCCCGATCCGCCAGACGCGCAAGCGCCGGCAGCACCGCCGCGATCCCGGCGGCCAGGTCACTCGCAGCGGCAGCGTTCTGATCCACGTGCCTTGCCACTCAATCGCGCCTGGCGCCAAGCTGCGCCGCGGCGCGGCTGACGACGCGCTCGACCACCGACTGCGCGACCCCGAGGTAATTCCCGGGCTTCACCAGTTCGCGCATTTCCGCCTCGGTGAGAATTGCGCAGGCTTCCTTGTTGGCCAGCATCACGTCGATCAGTTCCTTCTGCTGGGCGTGCGCCTCGCGCGCCATCTTGATGGTCAGCTCATGCGCTTCGCCGCGTCCCATCTTCCAGCCCAGGCCATACATCACCGCCTCGGAAACGATGCCGCCGCCGGTGAGCGCGAGGTTCCTGGTCATGCGCGCCGGATCGACCTGAAGGTCTTCGAGAATGCGGTGCGCGAGCGACAGCGCGCCGTCCAGCAAAATAAAACATTGCGGCATCAACAGCCACTCGGCCGCGGTCACCGACATATCGCGCTCGTGCGCGACCACCATGAGGCCCTGCATCACCGGCACCAGCCCGCGCACCAGGTGACAGTTGGCCACCGCGCGCTCGCCGTTGATGGGGTTGCGCTTTTGCGGCATCGCCGATGAACCCACCTGGGTCTTGGTTTGCGGCTCCCAGACTTCGCCGATCTCAGTCGAGGAAAGGCGCCCGGTCTCGTTGCAGATGCGCTCGGTGGTCGCCGCGATCATGCCCAGCGTCGAGACCAGTTCCGAAAAGTTGTCGCGGATGTTGTACCAGGGGGCATCGGGCAGCGGCAGCCCCACGCGTTTGGCGAAGGCCGCCTGAATCACCGGCCCCTTGGTTCCCAGCGATGCAAAGGTTCCAGCCGAACCGCTCATCTGGCAGACCAGCACCAGCTTGCGGCAGCGCTGCAGGCGCTCCAGGTGACGGCTCAATTCGTCGATCCAGAACGCCACCTTGAGGCCGAAGGTGATCGGCACGGCGTGCTGCCAGTGGGTGCGGCCGGCCATCGCGTGTGATTTGAAGCGTTCGGCCAATGGCAGCAGGAAACCGATCTGGGCGCGAACTTCGTCCTCGATGATCGCCAGCGCGTCACGGATCTGCAGTACCAGGCCGGTGTCGAACACATCCTGCGACGTGGTGCCCCAATGCACGTATTTGCCGGCGTCGCCGGACTTCTCTGTCAGCGCCCTGATCGAGGGCATGAGGATGTGGCGGCCCGATTCGACGCCGGCGCCGATCTTCTCCAGGTCGTAGAGTTCGGCTTTGGCGGCTGATCTGATCTTTTTCGCGGCGTCGGCCGGAATCAGACCCGCGTCGGCCTCGGCCTCGGCGAGCGCCGCCCAGACGTCGAGCCAGCTCTGCAGCAGCCGGCGGGAATCGAAAACCTCGCGCATGCGCCGGGTTCCGAAAACGTGTTTCATGATGCTGCAATCAAGCGTCGTGGGCATGGATTCTCCGGGGCGGGTGTGGTGAAAGAGCGGCGATGCTGGAGCAGAGTGCAGCCGGTGTCAATCCTCCCGTGGCACGGGCGTTTAAGCTTTCCCGCCGAAATATCTGACACAATGTTAATTGTATCGCCCAAAAAATGTTACGTTGCCCGCGCAGAGTTTAGTATTCTCCGCAAGCCGGCTTTTCTGTCCGGTGCGCCCGGCCAATGGAGTCCTCAACGTGACAAGCAGCCAACCGAACCCGCAGATCGCCCCTAATCATCCGGGAACCCCGCGCCCGGACATCGGGCGCCTCATGAAACCGCGCTCAATCGCCATCGTGGGCATCTCGCCCGATCCCGGCAACCCCGGTTCGGGCCTGGTGGCCAACCTGGAGCGCCTGGGCTACGCCGGTGAAATTCATCTGGTGAGCCGCAATCGCGCCGAAGTCAACGGACGCCTGTGCGTGGCGACCATCGACCAGTTGCCCGAGGGCATCGATGTCGCGGTGTTGATCGTGCCGCGGGTCGCCGTTGAAGAAGCCGTTGCCGCCTGTGCGCGCCGGCGCATCGGCGCCGTCGTGGTGTTCGCGGCCGGATTCGCCGAGGCCGGCGGCGAGTGGAAAGCCGCCCAGGATCGCATCGCGGTCGTGGCGCGAGCCAACGGCATCGCGCTGTGCGGCCCCAATTGCCTGGGCATCATCAACTACGTCGACAACGTGGTGCTGACCTTCACGCTGCAACCGCTGTTGAAAGCCGCCACGACCGGACCGGGCGTCGCGGTGATTGCGCAGAGCGGCGGCCTGGCATCCGTGCTGCGCTCGGCGTTGCAGGCCAAAGGATTGACCATCACCTTTTATGTCTCCACCGGAAACGAAGCGGTGCTGGGACTGGAGGACTATATCGGCTACGTGCTGGATCATCCCGGCACGCGCGTCATCGTGGTCTTCGCGGAACAGATCCGCGATCCGGAACGATTTCTGCGCTGCGTTGCACAGGCGCGCGCCCTGGGCAAGCCGGTGGTGGTGCTGCACCCGGGGCGCAGCGAAGCGGCCCGCGCCTCGGCGCTATCCCATACCGGCGCGCTGGCGGGCGACTACGCCACCATGAAAACACTTACCTCGCATCACGGCGCCCTGATGGTCGAGAGCCTGGAGGAGCTGATCGATGTCTCCGAACTCATCGCGCGCTTTCCCGAACCGCCCACGGCGGGCGCGGCAGTGGTCACCGACTCGGGCGCCTTCAAGGGGATGGCGCTCGACCAGTGTGAACAGGAGGGACTCGACCTGCCCGCGCTGCCCGGCGCTGTCGCCGCGACGCTGCAAAAGGAACTGCCGGATTTCATCGCGGCCAGCAACCCGCTGGACCTCACCGCCCAGGGCATCACCCAGATGGACCTGTACCAGCGCACGCTCACGCCGCTTATCAAGGAACCGACTTTCGGCAGCGTCATGATGGCCGGCATTATCAGCGGTGCCAGCGATTACTCCCTGCGCAAGGGTCGTACCATACTCAACGCCCTGGCCGGCGCGGGCAAGCCGGTGGTATTCGGCATGCTGGGCGACGATGCGCCGTTGCCGCCGCAACTCATCGACGAAGCCCTCGCACAGGGCGTCCCCGTCCATCGTTCGCCGGAAC
>MEQV01000209.1:6275-7053 GCA_001770355.1 Betaproteobacteria bacterium RIFCSPLOWO2_02_FULL_62_17 | reverse complement strand
ACATCGGCTGCGGCGTCACCACCGGCATCGGCGCGGTGATCAACACCGCGAAAGTGGAAGCCGGCGCCAATGTGGTGGTATTCGGCCTGGGCGGAATCGGCCTCAATGTGGTGCAGGGCGCGCGCATGGTCAGCGCCAATATGATTGTCGGCGTAGACCTCAATCCAGCACGCGAATCACTGGCTCGTAAATTCGGCATGACGCACTTTGTCAACCCGAAGGACGTCAAGGGTGACCTGGTTGCGCACCTCGTTGAACTCACCGGCGGCGGCGCCGACTACAGCTTCGAGTGCATCGGCAACGTCGAAGTCATGCGCCAGGCGCTGGAGTGCTGTCATCGCGGCTGGGGCGTATCGGTGATCATCGGCGTGGCGGGTTCGGGGCAGGAGATCAAGACACGGCCGTTTCAGCTGGTCACCGGGCGCACCTGGAAAGGTACCGCCTTCGGCGGCGCGCGCGGCCGCAGCGACGTGCCGCGTATCGTCGACTGGTACATGGATGGCAGGATAAACATCGACGATCTCATCACCCACACCCTGCCGCTTGCCGACATCAATAAAGGGTTTGATCTGATGCACGCGGGCGAATCGATTCGCAGCGTGGTGATCTTCTGAATGGGCAATCAGGCTGCCAGGGCAGTCCTAACTATCAGGTACCAATGCCTGGGTTTCAGCCGGCTCGACATGAATCGTGATTGATACCTTGCTCATTCTTGCCGAAATAGCGCATTCGATCCGATCGCACAGCGCGTGCGATTCGTTGACGCTCGTTTGTCCCG
>MEQV01000209.1:0-6255 GCA_001770355.1 Betaproteobacteria bacterium RIFCSPLOWO2_02_FULL_62_17 | reverse complement strand
GATCGCACAGCGCGTGCGATTCGTTGACGCTCGTTTGTCCCGGGACCACCAGATGGAATTCCATAAAGCGCCGGGGACCCGCTTTGCGCGTGCGCAAATCGTGATAGCTCGTGCCCGGTGGTAATTGCGACTGAATGATATGCACGGTCTCGCCGATCTCCTCGCGGGATAACGCGGTATCCATAAGTCCTTCAACGGTTCGTCGCAACAGTCCGATCCCGGTAAAGATGATGTGGATGCCAACGGCAACCGCGATCAGCGGATCGAGGACATGCCATTGCGGCATGAACATGACGACGAACAAACCACCCAGCACGCCAGCCGAGGTCCATACGTCGGTCAACAGGTGCTTCGCGTCCGCTTCGATCGTGATGCTGTCATGTTCGCGCCCCACCTTTAGCATGATCCGCGCCGCGGCAAAGTTCATGGCCGCCGCGAGCAGGCCCAGAATCAAACCGGGCCCGAGACTTTGCAGTTCGGCGGGATGCAGGAAGCGCTCCAGCGCGGCGAAAATTATCGATCCCGCTGCAATCAATATCAGTGCGCCCTCCACGCCGCTGGAGAAATATTCGGCCTTGTCGTGGCCGTACATATGACGGTCATCGGCGGGTTGCTCGGCAACCGTCAGTGCCCCGAACGCGACCAGGCCGGCGGCCAGGTTGACGAAGGCTTCAAGCGCGTCGGATAGCAGGCCGACTGAACCCGTGAGGAAGTAGGCGCCGAATTTCAGCATCAGCGTCAAGATTGACGTTGAAATCGAGAGCAGGACCGTTTTGCGCAGGGGATTCATTGCGAGAGGTGCAGGATTTGGTTCTTTGCCTTGGGTTTCAATGGAGTGTAATCAGCCCCGGCGGGAGGTATTAGACCCAGATCAAGGCAAACAACAGTTCCCGCTGCCGGGATCGGATGGCGCAAGCTGCTTCGCTGTTGAATTGGTCCACACCGGCGTAATATCGACACATTGTGCAGATAATCCACCGAACGCTGGTCTGGCTTGCGGTAATCCTCATCCCGGCGCTTGCCTCGTATTCGCTCGCCCAGAATTTTCCGGCGAAACCGGTGCGCCTGGTGGTGCCGAACTCACCCGGTGGCGGCACCGATATCCTGGCGCGGCTGCTGGCGCAGAAGCTCCAGGAAATCTGGAACCAATCGGTAATCGTCGAATATAAGCCCGGCGCCGGCACGGTGACGGGTACGGAGTACGTCGCGCGCGCCGCGCCGGACGGCACGACACTGGGCATGAGCGTCTCCTCGCACATGATCAACCCCAGCCTGCGCTCGAACCTGCCCTACGACACCTTGAAAGACCTTTCGGGCGTGTCGATAACCGCCATCGCGCACACGGTCATTACTGCCACGCCCTCGCTGCCGGTCAACAATCTCGCGGAGTTGATTGCGCTCGCCAAAAAGCAGCCGGGCCTGCTGGGCTACGCAACCGCCGGCGCGGGCAGCGGTCTGCACATGACCGGCGAACTGCTGAAGATGACCACCGGCATCGACATCGTGCACATTCCCTACAAGGGAAGCGGTCCGGCGTTTCCGGACGTGATCGCCGGGCGCGTGCAGCTCATGATCGACCCCTTGTTCTCATCGCTGCCCTATATCAAGGCGGGAAAGGTGAAACCAATCGCGGTGGCGAGCCGCGTGCGCGCCGCCAACATGCCCGACATTCCGACCATCTCGGAAACCCTGCCCGGCTTTGTGGTGCAGAGCACCAACGGCATCATCGTGCCGAGCGCGACGCCGCGCGCCCTTATCACGAAGATAAGCGCGGATTTCGCCGCCGCATTGCGCTACCCGGACGTGCGCAAGCGCATGGCGGAGATCGGCCTGGAGCCGGCAGGCAGCACGCCGGAGGAGTTCGACGCCTTGATCCGCTCGGAAATCGAAAGGTGGAGCAAGGTTGTGAAGTTCTCCGGCGCCAAGGTCGAATAAGGCCCATCAAGGCGCGGGCGGCAGATTGCCGGGACAAAGGAAGCCGCCTAAACTTACCTCATGCGCATCGTCGGCAAAAATGATCGCTCTGAAATCGAACTTGACCCGGTCAAAGCGTACCGGCGCGGGCGCGCCATGGACAAGCTGCTGCGCAGTGCCGCGCCGCCGATCAAGCGCGGTGTCATGCGTGGCACTCACGATTATTTCAATCGCATCGATGCAGAACGCCAGACGGAAGCGGCGCGCAGCCAGTACCCGCGCAAGATGAGCGTGCCTTGATATAACGCAATTGCCGGCACGGCGCTATGGATATATTTACCGCGCGCAGTCTATAGGGGGTCGCGGATATGGATACATTAGCAAGGCCTGCGAAGGCGAAGATAAGCAGCGGCGCGGACACGGTCAAGAAAAGCACTTGCCGCATGTGCCACGGCGGCTGCAGCACGCTGGTGCACATCAGGGACAAAAAGATCGTCAAGATCGTGGGCGATCCGGATGGCCCGCTGAACCACGGGCGGCTGTGTCCGATGGGCTCGGCCAGCATGCAACTGGTGCACAGTCCTGAACGCCTGACCCACCCGCTGATCCGCGCCGGCGAACGCGGTGAAGGCAAATGGCGGCGCGCCTCGTGGGACGAAGCCTACGATTTCCTGTGCGAGCGGATCCGCAACATCTGGGCCGAGCACGGCAAGGAAGCGATCACCATCGGCACCGGCACCGGCCGGCATCACATGCAATGGGTGCCGCGCTTCGCCAACATGATGGGAACGCCCAATTCGGGCAACCCCGGCCGCGCCCAATGCCTGTTCCCGCGCCTCAACACCATGAACCTGACCTTCGGCGGATTGCCCTGGTGCGATTACGGCGGCGAACGCCCGCCCGGGGTAATCCTGTTCTGGGGCCACAACCCGCTCGCATCGAGTCCGGACGGCGAAGTCGGTTTCCAGGTTCTGGATGCATTGGAATCCAAGCCCAAGATCATCGTCGTCGATCCGCGCAAAACCTGGCTCGCCAAACAAGCCGATGTTTTCCTGCAGCTCCGACCCGGCAGCGACGATGCGCTGGCGCTGGCCATGCTGAATGTCATCATCGAGGAGCGGACCTACGACAAGGAATTCGTCGAGCGATGGACCTACGGATTCGACCGGCTGGCCGAACGCGTCAAGCCATGCACGCCTGAGTGGGCCGCACCGATCACCTGGGTTCCGGCCGAAAAAATCCGCGCCGCCGCGCGCCTGTGGGCCGCATCCGGACCCGGTGCGATGGAATGGGGGGTATCGATCGAGCACGCGCTCAACACCACCCAGACGATACGCGCGATATCGATGCTTCCGGTGTTGAACGGCAGCATCGACGTCCCGGGAGGCTGGTGCTTTGGCATGCTGCCGCTGGCGCCCTTCCCCTACCTCCCCGAGGCGTTGCCCGACGAGATGAAGAAAAAGTGCCTGGGCGCGGACCGCTTCAAGGTTCTCTCGGGCGCGGGCTCGCCGCTGCCCAGCGCGCACATGCCCACTGTTTTTAAGTCGATGCGCAGCGGCGACCCCTACTGGACCAAGGGATTCCTGATTTTCGCCAACAATGCGCTGTCGACCTACGCCGGTTCACGCGACGTCTACGAGGCGCTCGGCAAACTCGATCTGCTGATGGTGGCGGATCTTTTCATGACGCCGACCGCCGAACTCGCCGACATCGTGCTGCCGGCCGCGGCCTGGCCCGAACTGGACGAGGTCGTGGGCATGCCTTACTTCAGCGAAGACGTGGTGCTCGCGCAGCAACGCTGCGAGCAGGTCGGCGAGTGCAAGCAGGACGAGGTCATCATGACCGAACTGGCCCGGCGCCTGGGCCTGCCGCATTGCGAGGATGAGCCCGAGGATATTTACGATGCCATGCTGGCGCCGCTGGGCATGACGTTCAAGGAACTCGCCGCCAATGGCCCGGTGCGGATTCCGAAGCAATACAAAAAATACGAGGCCAAGGGATTCAAGACGCCTACCGGCAAGATCGAACTTTATTCCACGCGCCTGGAGGCGCTGGGCTACGATCCGCTGCCGTATTACGAAGAGCCGCCGGAGAGCCCGCTGGCAACACCGGAACTCGCGAAGCAGTTCCCCTATGTGCTGACCACCGGCGCGCGCATTCCGGTGTTCTACAACTCCGAATACCGGCAACTGCCGCAGTTGCGCCGCGGGCGGCGCGAGCCGCAGGTGGAAATCCACCCGGAAACCGCGAAACAACATGGCATCAAGCGCGGCGACTGGGTGGTCATCTCCACCCCGAACGGCAGCATCCGCCAGCGTGCTTCCCTGACCGAGGACATGCACCCGGGCGTGATCGGCTGCCAGCACGGCTGGTGGTTCCCCGAGCGCGAAGGATGGGAACACGGCATCTGGGAATCGAACGCGAATATCCTGACCAGCCATTCCGGGCCTTACGATCCGGCCATGGGGTCGTATCAACTGCGGGCGTTGCTGTGCCGGATTGAGGTGGAGAAACCTGTTTGACTGATGTGATTGGCGGCTAGCAATGCGTGGATTGCCCTGATCAAGGCGCGCATTTCGTCCGTCAATGCGCGCTGCCAGTCGCACACGCCGGTAGCATTTTTATTGGGTGAGAAGCAGTCATACACTGGCCATGTGTTCAAGCCCCGCTTGGCTCCCCGTCCCGGGCTCGAACAAAGATTCTAGAAAAGCGGGGGAAACCCAGTCACTCGCGCTGTCGGCTTTCGCCTGCACGCGGAAGTAACCTGAAACGTGGACGAGATATGCCGCAAACCCAGCACTGGCGCGGCTTTCCAGCCAATTTAACGCAGAATTCACCCACACCACTTCAGTAAAACCCCAAAAAGACCATGGCTGAGGAACGAGAATGTCAGGGATCAATCGAGCCCGCCACCGACTCGCTCCTGTTTCCTTGGAGGATACAATCCCTGCGACAGGAGAAAATTGTGACCGAAAACGTGGAAAACCTGATTCTCGAACCTCTGCACGCTATCCGCGCCGATGTCGGGAAAATCAAGGAAGACATGGGCACGGTGAAACAACGACTGACGTCGGTTGCGTCGCAGATTGCTCAATTGCGTGGGCAAATCGCTCATCTGCACGGCGGCAACGCCATCGTTCATTCCCGCATCGACGGCGTCGAAAAGCGACTGGACCGAATCGAACGCCGCCTGGAGCTGACGTTGGTATAAGACCAGACGCTGAAATTTCTTGCCGTTCTCATCGTCGCACGGGAATGATCTATTTTTGAATCAGGTCGCTGGCGCAGGGATCGGTGACCGAGCGCCTTGGCCTCGTTACTGCACGGCGAGGACGGAAATACGGCCGGACTTGCCCCGGTTGGCGCGCGGCCGAATCATGATTTCCACGTCTTGATTGAGCGCGGTCAGGAACTCCATCAGACGTTCGACCGAGAAGTAATCGAGGCGATAGTTTTTCAGGGCCGACACTTTGGGTTGCGCAATGCCCAGCAGCAGCGCGATTTCCCTCTGTTTCAGCTTGCGGATTTTCAACAGTTCATTGACGGCCAGCGCCAGACGCGTTTTCGTCTGCCGCTCGGGGGCATCCGCGTAGCCCAGATCGGCGAAGACGTTGGTGGTGCCGCGGGTGATTTTGCTCACCATTTTCCTTTGCTTTCGTAATCCGACTGCGCGCGCTTGACGCGTGCCGTGATCAGTTTCACACCCGGTGCTTCAGGCACGACGATGCGGTTGACCTCCTGCACCGAGACGCCTGCGCCAATGGTGATGCGGCGCTTGCGCGAGGCCTTGAGAATCTCGGGCTGCGATGGTATTCGTTGCCGCTGCCGCCTATCGAATTTCGATTACCGCATCACCAGCGGCCAACATTTCGCGCAACGCGGGCAGTATTTGCGAAAACGCATCCAGCAAAACCGCCTTCCGGCAATTGCCGAGCCGAACCCAAACTACCTGAGGCGGGATGCTGCCTTGCCGATTGGCAAGCGCCTGAAAATCTTCGTCCTTGGTGACAATGGTCAGGTCACGCTGTTTTGCGTACTGCCAGATGGTCATGTCCTCGGCCGACTCTAGCCCGACATCCTGCACATGGGTGCATTCCCAGCCATTGGCAGCAAGATAACGGGCTAGAGCCGACGGCAACTGATTATCGACCAAAAAGGTCATGCAGTAATCAGGATGGCATGGTCTGTCTGAGCCGCGGCATATTCAAGCGCTGCCAAAATGTCGTTTTCTTCGAGGAAGGGATAATCCTCAAGAATTTCCTGATGAGATGCACCCGCTCCGAGCAGGCCCAATATATCCGTGACGCGGATGCGCAGGCCGCGAATGCATGGGCGCCCGCC
>MEQV01000208.1:15834-22958 GCA_001770355.1 Betaproteobacteria bacterium RIFCSPLOWO2_02_FULL_62_17 | reverse complement strand
GGCATCGTCGTCAACAGCGCGCTGCCGGTGAAAAACCTGAAGGATCTTATCGACCTTGCCAAGCGCGAGCCCGGCAAGCTCACCTACTCCAGCGCCGGCGTGGGCACGCTCTTCCACCTCACCGGGGAACTGTTCAAGCATTCCCGCCGGCGTGGACATGATGCACATCCCCTACAAGGGTGCGGCCCTGGCGCTCACCGACCTCGCCAGCGGGCAGATCTCGGTGACCTTCAGCATTCTCGCCCCGGTACTCTCGCATGTGCGCTCGGGCAAGGTAAGGCTGATTGCCATCATGGAATCGGCGCGCAATGCGGCGCTGCCCGATGTGCCCACCGTGACCGAGACCATGCCCGGCTTCCAGAAGCTCGGCGGCGGCCTGGGCTTCTTCGGTCCAGCGGGCCTGCCCCGGCCCATCGTGCAGAGGCTGAACGCCGAAATCGTCAAGGCGATCTTCGCCCCCGAGGTGCGCGCCAAGCTCGAGGACTTTGGCTTTCGCGTGTCGGCCAGCACACCCGAGGAATTCACCGTGCTGATGAATAACGAGTTCGAGACCTACGGGCGCGCGGTGAAGCTGGCGGGGCTGAAGTCGGAGTAGGTCTAGTCCTTGGGCGCATCGACCCGCACTGCGCGCCACGGGAGTTTTTTGCCGCCAGACAGCAGCTGGCCGCTGAGTTGGCCGCCGGAGATGCGGCCCTCGAAGTGAAGCGATTGCTTGCCGTCCGACAGGTCGAACGAAAGCAGGTCGCCCTTCAACAGGGGCCGCTCGATCGCGACGGTGCTGGCGCCGATCTTCGCGGTGCCTTCGACTTTCTGATAGTGCTGCGTCAGCTTGAACTCCAGGGCGGTGGCGCTCTTGGCGGCGGGAATGCGCGAGCGCCAATGGCCCTGCACCTGCGCTGGCACCATCCAGTAATAGATCCAGCTCGATTTTTCGACGCCGACGGGCTTTTCCGGGACCTGCACCTTGGACGCCGCGTCCGGCTCCCAGTCAGCAATGCCGTAGTCGTGCGAGACGATGCGCGTGCCCGGTTTGAGCGCGAGCAAAGTCGGTTTGAGCACCGCGTTGTATTCGGGCAGCAGGTAGATCGTCACCACCGAAGCCTGGCCCAGGTCGGTCTTGAAGACGTTCTGATCGATAAAGCGCGCGCGGTCGGCGACGCCGGCCTTCTGCGCATTTTCAGTGGCGAGCCGGACAAGGCGCGGATCGTAATCAACGCCGAAACCCTGCGCGTCATACTCTTTTGCCGCGGTGATGATGATGCGCCCGTCGCCGGACCCAAGATCGATCAGAAAATCGCCGGCGCGCACGTCCGCCATGCGCAGCATGGTGTCGACCACGATCCTGGGCGAGGGGACGTAGGGCGTTTCCTCGGTGATTTTCGGCGCCTCGTCTGCGGCGAAAGCCGGCAATGCAAACAGCGCTGCAAGCGCCAACGGGACGGCGCGCAATACATTCTTCAAGCGACACTCCTTTTCGATAAAACGGTATTCACCTTCGTTGCTTTTCCTTGGCTTGTCAGCTTTTGCGCGACCGGGCATCGCTGTGTTGCGCGCCGGTGGAAGCGAATCGCTCCGCGCTGCCGGCGGCCAGCCGGCATCTTACGCAAATATTTACAGTAGCATTGCTGTCGCACACATTGGGGCGGAACGAAATACCATGCCGGACCATGAATACGTCAATGCAAGACTTGACCCCATCACCGAGGCCGACTTCGAAACCATGGCGCGCCTGGGCGAGACCATCTGGCGCTCGCACTATTCCCCCATCATCGGCACGGCGCAGGTCGAATACATGCTCGCGGAGCGCTACTCGCCGGAAAATCTGCGCGCCTACCTGGACGCGGACGATCGCTGGATGGAACTGTTGCGGCTCGACGGCAGGCCGGTCGGCTATTGCAGCCACGCGCTCTCCGCCGCGCCCGGCGAAATGAAACTGGAACAGCTTTACCTCCTTGCGGAATGCCGCGGCAAAGGACTGGGCGGCCTGATGTTGCGGCATGTCGAAACCCGGGCGCGCGAGCGCGGCTGCCGCGTGCTGATGCTTACGGTCAACAAGCAAAATGCCGACTCGATCGCCGTGTACCGCAGATCCGGCTTCAGCGTGCGCGAGGTGGCGGTGTTTGATATCGGCAACGGCTTCGTGATGGACGACTACGTGATGGAAAAGCTGCTTTGACCGGGAGCGCCCGCGGCGGGCTTCCTGCTATCGTTCGGCCATTCCCAATCCGCAAAGCAGATCATGTCCGGCGCCCTCTCGCATATCCGCATACTTGACCTGGGCCGCATTCTCGCCGGCCCCACCTGCTCGCAGACACTCGCCGACCTGGGCGCCGAGGTCATCAAGATCGAGCGCCCCGGCGCGGGCGACGACACGCGCTCCTGGGCACCGCCGTATCTGAAGGACGAACAGGGCCGCGACACCAGCGAGGCCGCCTATTACCTCTCCTGCAACCGCGGCAAGCAATCGGTGACGCTGGACATCTCGCGCCCGGAGGGACAGGAAGTTTTTCGGGCGCTGGCGGAGAAATCCGACGTGCTGATCGAGAACTTCAAGGTGGGGGACCTGGCGCGCTTCGGGCTGGATTACGCCAGCCTCAAAGCGCTCAATCCGCGCCTTATCTACTGCTCCATTACCGGCTTCGGCCAGACCGGCCCCTACGCGAAGCGCGCCGGCTACGACTTCCTGATCCAGGGCATGGGGGGCCTCATGAGCATCACCGGCGAGCGCGACGAACTGCCCGGCGGCGGCCCGCAAAAGGTCGGCGTCGCGGTCACCGACCTCATGACCGGCATGTACGCGGCCATCGCGATCCTCGCCGCGCTCGCGTACCGCGAACGAAGCGGCAAGGGCCAGTACATCGACATGGCGCTGCTAGATGTGGGGGTGTCGATGCTCTCCAACATGCACCTGAACTACTTCACCACCAACGAGGTGCCCAAGCGCTGGGGCAACGCGCATCCCAATATCGTTCCCTACCAGGTGTTCGCCTGCAGCGACGGGCACATGATCCTCGCCGCCGGCAACGACTCGCAGTTTCAGAAATTCTGCGAAGTCGCCGCTTGCACGGACCTGCCGGCGGACCCGCGTTTCGCGGGCAATGACGGACGCGTGCGCCATCGCGACACGCTGGTGCCGATGCTTGCGGGCATCATCAGGAAGCGCGCGCGCGACGACTGGGTGGCGAGTCTCGAAGCGGCGGGTGTTCCCTGCGGGCCGATCAATAACCTCGACCAGGTGTTCGCCGATCCGCAGGTGCAATACCGCGGGATGAAATTCGAGTTGCCGCACCCTAGCGCGGGCACGGTGCCGCTGGTCGCCAGCCCCATGCGGCTATCGGAGACCCCGGTGCAATACCGGCGAGCGCCGCCGCTGCTGGGTCAGGATACCGAAGCCGTGCTGGCGAAAGTGCTGGGCATGGACGATGCGAAAATCGCTGATTTGCGCAATCAGAAGATCATCTAGGGCAAAAGGCGATGCGCAAGGGTCGGGGTGAGCGGCGAGTGGCCGTTGGGTTTCGAGCCCGATCCCCGAACCCGGAGCGTCGCCGGATTCAAGGCATAAAACTCTATTTAGTCCCGCTGGCGAGAATAGCGCGCACCGGCAGCTTGAGCGAACCGCGCACCTGAAACCTCGCGGTACCGCGCTCCATGGCCTCGCGCAGCGCATCGGCGCGCTCGGGCCACTGCGTGCCAAGCAGCGCGGCCTGGTGCACCGTGCCTTCGAGCAGCATGTCGATGAGATGCTGCGCGGAATCCAGCCGCAACGCGGCCTCGACCACGTCGGCACCGGCATCATCGAAGCCCGCGTCCTCCAGCAGGCGCAGGCATGCGCGCGGGCTGTCCAATTCGCCGTCTGGCGGCGCCGGCAGGGCCGGCCCGGGATCGCCGACCGCGCACACGGCGTCGACGGTGAGTGTGTGAAACGAACTCTCTTCCGAAGCCGCCCATACGGTGAATACGACACGTCCTCCGGGTTTCAGAACCCGGCGCACCTCGCCCAGGGCATCGAGCGGAAACGCGAAGTGGTTCACGCCAAAGTTCGCGAGGACGAGATCAAAGCTCTGGTCCTCGAAAGGCAGCGCATTCGCGTCCGCTTCGCGAAATTCCATGGCGGGATAGCGTTGCCGGGCTGCCTTGAGCATCGCCGGCGAAAAATCCACGCCCTGTGCCTTGGCACCACGCGCGGCAGCCAGGGACGCAGCGATGCCGGTGCCGCAGGCAAGATCCAGCGCCCGTAGGCCCGGGCTTATCTGCGCCGCATCGAGCAGTCTCGAGACGAACAGCCGTGTGGCGGATTCAAAGGACTTTGCATAATTGGCCGCGGCGCGTTCCCAGCCGGCGTATTCAAAATCGCGGTAGGAGAGATCGCTCACTTTGCATGCCTGTACACCAAACCACCCCGCAATGCGTTAATGCCGTTAGCGACATCTTATTTGAAAGGAGCCGGAAAGGGGTGGCTGGCAGCCGGGCATCGTGCCTGCTAGCAACACAACGCGTGAATATTGTGGCGTAATTTTTGCTGAACCACCCTCGTGTTTCAACAACAAGATGGAGGAATTGCAGAAATGGATTTTCTGGACGCAATCGAAACGCAAATGGTTTCCAATCGTCTTCCTCTTGCCGGCATCTCGATTGCCGCGCTGCCTTGCGAGGACACACCCATGGTGCTTTCCCTGCATTGGCACGGTTTCATCGAGCATGAAACCCATACAAGGCGCGGCAGAAAATTCCGCTACGAGGCGGTACCCTCGTCCTGTTTGCAGGTGAATCGCCGCTGGACCGCGCTGCGCGATCTGGAGTATGCGGTAATGGACGTGGCTTGGGAGCTTGGCGCCTGGGATTTGACCCGCTTCGAACATCGTCCCTTCATGAGGCCCGGCGCGCCCACCCAGGAGGCGATCGAAGGCGTCATGGCATTCGGCCAGCCGCATCCCTACTTCGACGCGGAGCTTGCGCCGGTTTCCGAAGTTCAGGATGCCGAAGACCTGCTTGCCACCGCGGGCCGGCGCGGCTACCTGGTCTGGCGCTTTCGTCCGGTTCGCGGCGGCCTGTGGAAAGATGTCAGCGACGACGCCACGCTGCAGCCCGGCGGTTACCGCAATCCACCCTGCCCGGAACTGAGCCGCGACTTTGGCGACACGCGCTGGATGCAAAGGCCGCGCAAAGTGAACTATCGCTTCGGGCGCGCGGCGCGCCTGCTGCTGCCGGAGGACCGGCGTCACTGATCCGGGGTCGTCGACGCATCGCGTTCCAGCGCGCGCCGGGCACCCTCCCAGGCAAGCATGGCGCGCTTGCGCTCGTGACCCCAGCGATACTCGCCCACCACGCCGGTCTCGCGGATAACGCGGTGGCAGGGGATGAGAAATGCAATGTTGTTCTTTGCCACAGCCGAACCCACGGCGCGGGCGGCCGCAGGCGTCCCCAGTGACGCGGCGAGCCCGCCATAGCTGACCAGCGCGCCAGCGGGAATTCTCAGCAGCGCGCGCCAGACGCGCACCTGGAAGGTGCTGCCGCGCACCAGCACGCGCAGGGATGGTGCGCGCGCATTCGCGCTGTGCGGCATGAACATTCTCGCAGCCAGGTCCCGGGCCGCGTTATCGTCGCGATGCAGCCTGGCCCGCGGCCAGTGTTCGCGCAACGCCTGCTGGGCAGCCTCGGCTTCCTGCCCTTCCTGAACAAAGGATGCATGACAGATGCCGCGCGGCGATACCGCGATGAGGCACACACCAAAAGGGGTGTCCGCAAAACCCGTGCTCAATATCCAACCGTCTCCGCCCGACTTGATCTCCCCCGGTGTCGCCGCCTCCAGGCCCACCGCAAGATCATGTAATCTTCCCGGTCCGGAGAGCCCCGCCGCATACGCAGCGCCCAGGACGCTCTCGCCGTCGCGCAGCAGCGCGCGTGCATGCGCGAGGGTCAGACATTGCAGGAAATCCTTGGGCGTCACACCGGCCCAGGCGGAAAAAAGGCGGTGAAAATGGAACGGGCTCAAGCCCGCTTGCGTGGCCAGTATTTCCAGCGAAGGCTGCTCGGCACGATGCGCGTCGATGAAACGGATAACCCGGGCAATGCGTTCATAGTCGTTCATGAGCCCATTGTGCCAGCCGCCCTATACTGCCTGCCACCCGGTTCTTGCTGCGGGCACGGCGGCGGCGGGTGCCGCGATGGTATCCTTTCAGTCCTGAAAACTGCCGAATGCGCGCCATGTCTCTGCCTGAGGACTTTTCCTGGACCGATGCTTACCTGCTGGGCTATGCGCCCATGGACAACACGCATCGCGAGTTCGTTGCAATCGTCAGCGCATTGCTTGCCGCGGACGACGCATCGGTGGCAGGTTATCTCGAGGCCTTCGCCAAACATGCCGAAGCGCATTTCTCCCAGGAACATGAATGGATGGAGAAAACCGAATTTCCGGCAATGCAATGCCATATTGACGAACACAACGCGGTGATGAAATCGGTGCGCGAAGTGCAGGAGATTGTCGCCGGCGGCGATGCCGCACAGGGGCGTTCCCTTGCCAAGGCGCTGGCGGACTGGTTCCCGGGACATGCCGATTACATGGATTCGGCCCTGGCGGCCTGGATGAGCAAGAAAACGCATGGCGGCAAGCCGGTGGTGCTGCGGCGCAACCTGGGACTGCGCGACAGCGTCTAGGCAGCGGCAGCCGGAACTGCCGCGCTTTCGTAGTACTGCAGCAGCGCAGCTACCGATTGCTTCTGCCGCGCGGCATGATTATGCTGGCCGCACCAAGCCGCTGTTTGGCGATGCGCAGTTTGGCGATGCTTTTCCAACCCCGGAGGTGCAGCCATGGCTCGCGAATTCCCCCCCTTGTCAGTCGCGGCGCTGCGGCACGGCGCGCGGCTTTCCCAACCGGTGCAGGGCGTGCTGCAGCGGCTCGATGTGGAAGCCCCGGCAATCCGGATTATGACCGACCTGACGGTCATTGCCGCCGCAACCATAGCGCCCGGACGCGGCATTGAAGAAGCCAACGATGCCATGATCCGCCGCGGCATCCGCCTGTTGTTCGTACTTGACGCCGATCAGCGGCTGGCGGGCCTGGTCACCGCGACCGACATACTTGGCGAGAAACCGCTGCGCCTCGCGGTGGAGCGCGGCGTGCCGCG
>MEQV01000208.1:14875-15828 GCA_001770355.1 Betaproteobacteria bacterium RIFCSPLOWO2_02_FULL_62_17 | reverse complement strand
ACTGGTGGTTTCGGACATCATGATCCACGAAGATCAGCTCGAAGCGATCGATTTCCAAACCGTCCTGTCGGCCAAGGTCGGGCACGTGGTGGCAACCCTCAAGGCATTGGGCCGCCAGCACGCGCTGGTGGTGGAGCGCGCCGCGGGCGGAGATTTCGTGCGCGGGATACTGTCGGCGACGCAGGTTGCGCGCAGCCTGGGCATCACCCTGCCGCCGGGGGAAATCTCGCGCAGCTTCGCTGAAATCGAGGCCGCTCTGCGCTAGCCATCCACCCCTGCGGCGAAGTATTTGCCTCGGCGGCGATCTCGTGCTTACATACGCGTCCGCTGCAATGTGCAATTGCCGCAACCACCGTTTTTTTGGAGATATTTCATGGCGATGTCGATGTACCAGGCCTCCGTGCCCTTGTTAGCCCGCATGCTTGCCAATCTCAACAACTTCCTGAACAAGGCGGCCAAGCACTGCGAAGAAAAGAAAATCGACCCCGGCGCGATTCTCAATGCGCGCCTCTATCCGGACATGTTCCACCTCATCAAGCAGGTGCAGGTCGCCACCGATACGGCCAAGGGCGGGGTGGCACGCCTGGCCGGTCAGGAACCGCCGGTGTACGAGGACACCGAGAAGTCCTTCGCCGACCTCGCCGCGCGCATCGAGAAAACCATTGCGTTCATCAACACCTTCAAACCCGGCCAGATCGATGGCACCGAGGAAAAGGAAATCACGCTGAAAATGCGCGCCGGCGAAGTGAAATTCAAAGGCCAGGCGTATCTGCAGAACTTTGTCTATGGCAATTTCTACTTTCACGTCACCACCGCATACGCCATCCTGCGCCACAACGGCGTTGAAGTCGGCAAGCGCGACTTCCTGGGGCCGAACTAAGCTTCGCTGTTGCCTGGCGGCGCGAACCGCGCATCCGGGGAATCTTTCTCTTGCGTTGCAGTCTCAACCAACA
>MEQV01000208.1:9650-14867 GCA_001770355.1 Betaproteobacteria bacterium RIFCSPLOWO2_02_FULL_62_17 | reverse complement strand
GGATTCGACAAACTAGTGTTGGCTTTGCTGATGTCGGGCTTCGCCAGTACCGCGGTGCTGGCGCAAAGGCCGGCGCCATTCGCTGCGGGCGCGCCAGCCGCCAAAGCGCAAGTGAATACGCCGCCTGCCGGAATTGCCCCTGCGGGCCGGCCGGGCCGGGGTGGCGCGCTTTATATCGCCGGCGACGGTTTTTCGCTTGAACAGGCCATCGACGACGGCGTTCGCGAAAATGGCGGCAGATCGCCCTTCGCGGTACTGGTGCTCGGCGCGGAGATCAGCAAGCTGGGCATCCACGGCGCCACCGCTGAAGTGTCCGCCTTCATACTCAAGGCAAACCAGGCTGGCGGCACGCTTTACCTGTGCGAGCGCGATGTCAAGCGGCAGGGTTTTGCCGCTCACGAATTTCTTCCCGGTGTTCAGATTGTGCGGGGCTTCAGCAAGGCCGAAGCGCAAGCAACCGGAAACAGGCCCAGCCAGGCTGGCGCGCCCCCGCTTGCGCCCCTGTTCCGAATGCGCGCGATCTGCGTGAATTAGAGCGGCCGGTATATTTTTCGCGGGTGGAAAAACCGCTCTTCGCCGCGATCACCATGGCCCCACCGGCACGATTCTCCACGACGATGGGCTGACCCATGCGCGGCAGCAGATCTTCGGAAGGATTGCCAATAGAAATCGGACCATGAACCTGCCGCCCCATCGCACCGATACCGTCCGCAGCGGCGATGCCGGCCTTTTCTTTCGGCACTGCGCTAATATGCCGGCGGTTCAAAATAACAATAGCGGAACGCTGAATTGCTGGAAGAAATTCGAACCATAATCCAGGAATCGTTGGGCGACCGGCGTCTTGACGGGCTTGATGCGCATCATCCTCTGCTTCAATCCGGCCTTATCAATTCGCTGGAGCTCGTCGGCGTCATCATGGCGATGAAACGCGGATTCGGCATTAGCATCCCCGCCACCGCCGCCAGTCGGGAGAATTTTGCAAAATCAGCGCGCCGCCTTGGCGGTGACGCGCCAGATCTTGCCGCCGCCGTCGTCGGCGACCAGCAGCGATCCGTCGGGCAGCACCGTGACACCAACCGGACGGCCATAGACTTCAAAAGTTTTCTCATTGGCGATGAAGCCGGTCAGCACATCCTCAATCGGGCCGGCGGGCTTGCCGTTCTCGAAGCGCACGAACGCGACCTTGTAGCCGACCATCGCCGAGCGGTTCCACGAGCCGTGCATGCCGATGAACGCGCCGCCACGGTAGCGCTGCGGGAACAGGCTGCCGCGATAGAACGCCAGGCCGAGCGCCGCGACGTGCGAGCCGAGCGCGTAGTCGGGCATTTGCGCCTTGGCGACCAGGTCGGGGCGCTGGCCTTTCTTGCGCGGGTCCTCGTTCTGCCCGTAGTACGAGTACGGCCAGCCGTAGAAAGCACCGTCGCGGACGCTGGTCATGTAGTCGGGAACCAGGTCGTCGCCGAGCAGGTCGCGCTCGTTGACCACGGTCCACAGCGCGCCGGTCTTGGGCTCCCAGTCCATGCCGACCGGATTGCGCAATCCGTTGGCCAGCACGCGCGCGCCGCTGCCGTCGGGATTGATCTCGACAATGCCGGCGCGCCGCATGTCCTTTTCCCAGGTGTTGTCCTCGTCAACGTTGTTCGCGGACCCGATGGCGATGTAGATCTTGCGGCCCGCGTGGTCGGCGATCAGATTGCGCGTGTGGTGGCCGCCCGGCGGCAGGTCGAGGATCTTCTCGCCGCGGGTCTCGATGCGCGTCTGCCCGGTACGATAGCGGTAGCGCATCAGCCCGTCGGTATTGCCGACATAGAACCACTCGCCCAGGAGCAGCATGCCGTGCGGCATATTGAGCCCGCTGAGAAAGACCTCGCGCAGATCGGGCTTGCCGTCCTTGTTGGTGTCCCTGAACAGGGTGATGCGGTTGGGCGATCTGCCGGAACGTCCGGAAAACTCGCGCCGCGCCTCGACCGCCAGCACGTCGCCGTTAGGCAGCACGTAAGTGGCGCGCGGGCTGTCGAGATTTTCCGCGTAGAGGCCGACCTCGAAGCCCGGCGCGGCGGTCGGCATGCGGCCCGCCGGCCAGCCTATGACCGTCGACCCGTTGCGCGCCGTAGGCGTGGCGAACGGAGGCGGCAGTTTTATCTTGTCGGCGGGGCCCGTGTCCTGTGCCACGGACGATCCGGGCGGCATCAGGCTGAGCACGATGACGCCGAGCGCGAAGCGACGGATTGCCATGGAACTCTCCTGCGCGAAAACGGGAACGACAGGATAGGCCTGCGCCGGATCTTTCGCCAGTCGCGGGATAAAACTAAAACAAATGCACCGCGGTCGGCCAGAACAAACCGATGGCGCAAAACGCGATTCCCACCAGCCCCAATCCGCACGATGCCCACACCAGCGCGGCAACACCGGTGATCACTTCGGCGGAGGCAAGCACGATGGCGATCTGCACCGCCGCCGATGCAAGCTCGAAGTTGTGATAGGCGGCAAGAGACACGTCGCGTTTCTTTTCCGCTGCGATGGCGCGCGCCATGAGCTCCTTGCGGCCTTCAGCGGTTTCCGGCTCCGACTGGTAGCGAGCCTCGTTCTTTTTCCATTCGGCGATGCGTTTTTCCATCGCTTTCCTGGCCTGGGGATGGGTGACGCCCGGCAATTCCGCCTCGAGTTATTCGGCCGCGGTCCTGAGCACCGTACCGCGTATGGTCTTGGCCTGGAAGAAGTTCCACAGGTTCGCGGCTTCGATGTTGACGTTCAAAACCGTGGTCTGCGCGCCCTTGCCGAGCGTCTCGGAGATGGCAAGCACCAGTGCCAGCACCGCGATCAGCATCGCGACTCTTTTATTGGACGGATCGATGTGCCCGTGAGCTCGCGACATGCGCGCCTCCCTGGATCAGAATGATTATCGCGGCGTCATTGTCGCCCATCACGATGAGGGATTGAAGTCCGGCTTCAGAACTTGTTCACCCAGATGCCGACGCCGGTGTCGATCAACTTGTTGTAGTCCTGGAAGTGCAGGAAGGAATGGCTGTCTGCATAGGCCTTCACCGCGGGCAAGCCGCCCGAGGACTCCAGCAGCGGCGAGTAGAAGTACCATTTCACCTGCACCGCATCCCAGGCCCACAAGCTCGCGAAGTTGTCCGTCGCCACCACGCCTGTGCCAGGCGGGGTCACGCTGACGGCGCTGTTGAACTGGCTGGGTGTCGCGCTTCCCGCGTTCGCGATCAGGTTGAAACCGGAAGGCAGGGCCGTAAAGCTCGACCCGCTCCAGCTGAAATTCGATCCGCCCTGCGCGGGCAATGCCATCGGGCCCGCGGCATTGACCCAGTAGCCTTCGCCTGCATTGATGGTGGCGAGCAATTCATAGTTTTTCGACGCGGCGTAGCTGACATTGCCCGCCGTGCTGAGCAGCGGCGAGTAGAACGCCCAGCGGCCGTCCACCGCGTTCCACTTCCATACCGACAGGACGTTGGAGCTGATCCCCGCCACCGGGCTGTCCAGATTGCCGAACATCGTGGCCACGATCAGCGTCGTATTAAGCGAGTTGCCGATCAGGTTGAAACCCGACTCCAGATTCGGCACAAAGCATCCGACGCACGGCGGCAAGGTCGCCGCCGCTGCCGCGGCACTTTGGGCGGAACAATTGTCCGCGGCATCACAGGCCGCGACCGTGTAACTGTAACTGGCGGAAGCCGCGAGCCCGCCATCGGTATAGTTCGTCACGTTCGCCAGTGTCGCCGCCAGCGCCCCGTCCCGGTACACCTTGTAGGCGGTCACCGCGACGTTATCGGTCGCCGCCGTCCACGCAAGAGTGACTTGCGAACTGCTGGTTGCCGTCGCGGTGAGCCCGACAGGAACAACCGGTGCCTGCGTGTCCAGCACCGTGACGGCGCTGATTATCACCAGGTTCTGCGCAGTAAACCCGGCGGTGACCGGCGTGGCCAGCGGCAGGTTGTCGAAAGTCGCGCCCGTGGCGCCATCGGCATCTATTCTGGGTAGTTGGGCAATCGCATCGACAACCTGCATGCCATTGCCGATGACCTGGCCGAAAACGGTGAATCCGCCGTTCTGACCGTCCAGGTTTTCCGAGTTGTCGGCCAGATTGAAAAACCACTGGTTGGTTGCGCTGTTGGGGTCACCGCCCAGCTTGGCCATGGCGATGGTGCCGCGCAGGTTGGAGCGGCTGGCACTGAATTCGTTGATGACCGGCGCGTTTGCAGGTATTGCGGAATAGGCATTGGTCGCGTTGTTCCAGCGAAAGCCACCCCCCTGAATAATGAATTCGGGCAAGCTGCGATGGATGAAGGAATTGACGTAGGCGGCGCTGGTCACGTAATTGAGGAAGTTGCTCACGGTCGCCGGAGCGGCGGCGTCCATGAGCTGGATATCGATGTCACCCAGCGAGGTCTGCATGCGCACCGTGGTGGCGAACGTGGCGGGCGATGCCAGGCTAAGCAGCAAGATCGCAGAAATAAATACCTGACGCATTTTGCGGTGCATTAGCCGGTTATTCGTTTTTCCCCGATTGGTAGTTTATGGAGTAACGAAAACAGCGGCAAGTTCACATTGACCCCCATTTTCCGCAGGCATTTATTGCTTCGCGTTACACAGCATGCCGCGCCGATCCGCGCGCCCGATAAAGCAACAGTAGCACGATGCCGATATTGAGCAGGTTCCAGGCGATGCCGTTGACGAACGCGGCGCGATACGAGCCGGTGAGGTCGAAGATCGCGCCTGACATCCAGCCGCCCAGTGCCATGCCGAAGAGCGTCGCCATCAGCACCGTGCCCATGCGCGCGCCGGCCTCCCTGGGCGTGAAGTACTCGCGCACGATCAGCGTGTAGGAGGGAACCAGTCCGCCCTGGAAAAAACCGAACAGCGCCGACACCACGTAAAGCGACACGTAGCCGTCGTAGGGCAGGAACAGGATGAGCGCGACGCCCTGCAAGCTTGATCCGAGCAGCAGGGTACGCAGCCCGCCGATGTGATCCGAGATCCAGCCCGACAGCAGCCGGCTGGCGATGCCGAAAGCGAGCATCACCGAAAGCATCTGAGCGCCGCGCGCCGCGCCGTAGCCGAGGTCGGTGCAATAGGCGACGATATGCACCTGCGGCATCGACATGGCGACGCAGCAGGCGACTCCGGCGACACACAACAGTCCCTGCAGCGCGGCCGGCGAGAAACCCAGCGGCCGAGCCGAGCCGTGAGCGGCGGCGGCAA
>MEQV01000208.1:9395-9496 GCA_001770355.1 Betaproteobacteria bacterium RIFCSPLOWO2_02_FULL_62_17 | reverse complement strand
CAGCGCGCCGCCGAGGTAGTTGCCGCTGATGCAGATGGCCACGGCGATGCCGCGCCGGCGGGTGAACCACAGCGTGGTGTCGGCCACCAGCGGCGCGAAGG
>MEQV01000208.1:0-9374 GCA_001770355.1 Betaproteobacteria bacterium RIFCSPLOWO2_02_FULL_62_17 | reverse complement strand
CGACCAGCAGCCCGTGGGCCAGGCTGAACATGAGGATGCTCTGCGTCATGCCGGCGGCGATGAAGCCCGCGCCAAGCCCGAACGCGCCGATGATCACCGGGACCATCACGCCAAAGCGGTCGGCCAGGCGCCCCATCAGCACGCCCCCTATGCCGAATCCGATCATGGTCAGCGTATAGGGCAGCGATACCTCGGCGCGTCCCACGGCGAAATCGGCCTGCACCGCGGGCAGCACCACGGTGAAAACGTACATGCCCGTGGCGCCGATGGTCATGAGCGCGAGTGCGACCAGCATCCGCGCCCACGCGTAGGGCGACTCGATTTCCGCGGCGCCGGCGCGGGCGGCCCTGAGCGTGGCGATCACTAGGACGCCCCGAGCATCCGCTCCACGTATCTCGCGATCATGTCCACTTCCAGATTGACCTTGCTGCCTGCCTTGAGATGGCGCAGGGTGGTGACCGATACCGTGTGCGGTATCAGGTTCACCTCGAACTCGGCATCCTGCACCTCGTTCACCGTCAGGCTCACGCCCTGGAGGGCGACTGAACCTTTTTTCGCGATGTAACGCGTCAGCGCCTCGGGCGCGCGAACCCGCAGCAGCATGCTTTCGCCTGCCCGCTCGAATTTCAACACCTCGGCGATGCCGTCGACGTGCCCCGAAACCAGATGTCCGCCCAGCCGGTCCGAGAGGCGCAGCGATTTCTCCAGATTGACATCACCGGTCGCATCCAGGCCGGTGGTGCAGGCCAGGGTTTCGGCGGAAACATCGGCGTCAAAAGAGGCGGCGCTCCTGGTCACGACAGTCAGGCACACACCGTTGACCGCAATCGAATCGCCGACGGCGATATCGTCCATGCCGAGCCGCGATGCCGACACACCCAGGCGCACACCGCCTTCGCGCTTTTCTATCCTGGTGATGCGGCCCATGGCCGCGACGATTCCGGTAAACATTCTGCGCTATTCCTTTAATCTTGCTCTGATGCGCACATCGTCGCCGATGGGCATGAGTTCCGCAATGGCGAGGCGCCGTGCCCCGGACAACCGCGCCAATTCCGGCAGATGAAACATGCCCTGCCCGGTATCGCCGATCAGCAGCGGCGCGAGGTAAATCAGCAATTCGTCGACGCAGCCCTCGCGCAACAGCGATCCATTCAGCTTCGAGCCGGCCTCGACATGCACCTCGTTCACGCCGCGCCGCGCCAACTCTTCCAGCATCCGGGGCAATTCGACCTTGCCGTCGGCGTTGGGCAGCACCACGATTTCAGCGCCGCGCGCGGCGAGCGCCGCCGAATTCCGCGGATGCAATCCGCCGGCAAATACCAAGACCTTGCCCGACTGAAACAGTCTGGCGTGCGATGCGGCTTCCAGGCGGCTGTCGACGAGTACCTTCAGCGGCTGGCGCGGCGTTGGCACCGCGCGAACATTCAACTGCGGGTCGTCTTCACGCAGCGTGCCGATGCCGGTGAGCAGCGCGCAGGCACGCGCGCGCCAGTGATGGCCATCGTCGCGCGCCGCCTGCGAAGTTATCCATTGGCTTTGGCCATTGGCAAGCGCGGTGCGCCCGTCCAGACTGGCGGCAATCTTCATGCGCACCCAGGGGCGCCCGCGGGTCATGCGGGAAACGAAACCGATATTGAGCTCGCGCGCCTCGGATTCCAGCAGACCCTGATCGATTTGAATGCCTGCCTGCGCGAGCCGCGCGAATCCTTGTCCGGAAACCAGGGGATTGGGGTCGCGCATCGCCGCGACCACGCGCGCCACGCCGGCGGCAATCAGCGCCTCGGCGCATGGCGGCGTGCGGCCGTGGTGATTGCACGGTTCCAGCGTGACATAGGCGGTCGCGCCGCGTGCCCGCGCACCGGCCTGCTGCAAGGCATTGACCTCCGCATGCGGCCTGCCGGCCGCCTCGTGCCAGCCCTCGCCGACGACTTCGCCGTCACGAACGACGACGCAGCCGACGCGCGGATTGGGAGATGTGCTGTACAGGCCGCGGGCCGCGAGCGCCAGGGCGCGCGCCATGAACTCGCGGTCGGTTTGCGAAAAATCCAGAGCGCGGGAGAAGTCCATAGGCACCAAGAGTAGCAGCACAGGCAGCAGCGCTACAAGGTACGCCGCCAGCGGTCAGTTCAGCGAACGCGCTTCTTCTGCGGCTTCCTCACTTGAAGAATGGCGTCGTGAAAGTCGTCCACGCGCTGAAAATCCTCGTAGACGGACGCGAAGCGGATGTAGGCCACGTCATCCATTTTCCTCAGCTCGCGCATCACCAGTTCGCCGATGACCCGGCTTGCCACTTCGCGCTCGCCCAGCCCGATGACACGCTGCTCGGTGCGGATGATCGCCGCCTCGATGTATTCGGTGGGCACCGGCCGTTTGTGCAGGGCGCGCATGAACCCGGTGCGGATTTTCTCGCGGTCATAGGGCACGCGGTGGCCGTTGGTTTTCACCACCATGGGCATGTGCAGCTCGACGCGCTCATAGGTGGTGAAACGCTTGCTGCAGGCTTCGCATTCGCGGCGGCGGCGCACGCTGTCGCCGTCTTCGGAGAGGCGCGAATCGATGACGGCGGTTTCCTCAGCCTTGCAGTATGGGCATTTCATGTGCGCATCTCACCTGGCTTTTCGAGCGGGCCTCGTAGCAAACTGTCGATCAAGCCGTCGCCGTCGCATTTTCAGCCGCCGCCTCGTAGACGGGGAAACGGCGGCAAAGGGCATCGACATCCTTCTTGACGCGCGCGAGCTTGGCCGCGTCCGCCGGGGCGTCGAGCACGTCGGCGATCAGGTTGGCGACTTTTTCCGCTTCTGCGAGGCCGAAGCCGCGCGTGGTCATCGCAGGCGAGCCGATGCGCACGCCGCTGGTGACAAAGGGTTTTTGCGGATCGTTGGGGATGGCGTTCTTGTTGACGGTGATGTGCGCGCGGCCGAGCGCGTTTTCCGCGTCCTTGCCGGTGATCTTTTTTGCCTGCAGGTCGAGGAGGAACATATGGCTTTCGGTGCGGCCCGATACGATGCGCAGGCCGCGCTGCGCCAACGTCTGCGCCATCTTTGCCGCGTTGGCGATCACCTGCTTCTGGTAGACCTTGAACACCGGCTGCGCGGCCTCGTGAAAAGCCACTGCCTTCGCGGCGATGACGTGCATCAGCGGCCCGCCCTGTATGCCCGGGAAAATCGCCGAATTGATCGGCTTCTCGAGTTCCTCGCTCATCAGGATGAATCCGCCGCGCGGGCCGCGCAGGGTCTTGTGGGTGGTGCTGGTCACCACATCGGCGATGCCGACGGGGTTGGGATATTCGCCGGCCGCGATGAGCCCCGCGTAGTGGGCCATGTCCACCATGCATACCGCGCCGATCTCTTTTGCGATGCGCGCAAAGCGCTCGAAATCGATGCGCAGCGCATAGGCCGAGGCGCCGGCGAGAATCAGCTTGGGCCGATGCTCGCGGGCCAGGGACTCCAGCGCGTCGTAATCGATCTCTTCGCGTGCGTTGAGGCCGTAGCTCACCACCTTGAACCATTTGCCGCTCATGTTGACCGGCGAGCCATGTGTCAGGTGCCCGCCGTGCGCGAGCGACATGCCCAGGATGGTGTCGCCGGGCTTCAGCACCGCGAAGAACACCGCCTGGTTGGCCTGCGAACCCGAGCTGGGCTGCACGTTGGCGGCCGCTGCGCCGAACAGCTTCTTTACCCGTTCGATGGCCAGCGTCTCGGCGACGTCGACGAATTCGCAGCCGCCGTAATAGCGCTTGCCCGGATAACCCTCGGCATATTTATTGGTGAGCTGCGAACCCTGCGCCGCAAGGACCGCGTTGCTGACATAATTTTCCGAGGCGATCAGCTCGATATGGTCTTCCTGGCGGCAGTTCTCCGCGCTGATGGCGGCGAATACTTCGGGATCGGTTCTGGAGAGGTCGGCGGTTTTCGAGAACATGGCAAATTCTTCTGTAAAACAGCATCTTACCATGTCAACCCAAGCGGCCACGCGGCGCTGATGCCAGCGCGCGCAGCGCCATCGTGCCGATAGCCGGCTTAAATCAGCGCGAGCTTCCTCTCGAATTTGGGCAGCTTGAACAGCTTCTGCGCGTTGCCGCCCAGGATATTGCGCTTTTGCTGCTCGTCGAGGAACGGCAGGTCATAGATGACGCTGGGCAGATCGAAATCCCAGTGCGGGTAATCGGAGGCGTACAGGAGCTGCGTCTCGGCCTTGATGAACTTGAAGGTCTGCTCCAGCATTTCGGTGTTGTTGACGCATTCCATCGGCTGGCAGCCGTAGTACATGTCGGTGATGTACTCGCTCGGCTTCTTTTTGAGGCCCGCGCATTCGGAGCTGCGCATCATGTATTCGTTGTCCAGGCGCTGCATGATGTAGGGCAGCCAGGACAGGCCGCTCTCCATCCAGATCACCGGCAGCCTGGGGAAGCGCTCGGGCAGGCCGTTGATCACCCAGTTGCAGATGTTGACGATATTGTAGAAGGTAAAACCGAGCGCGTGCACCACCAGGAACTTGTTGGCGGTCTCGTAGTTGCGGTCGCCCCAGTTGTAGCCGGCATGGAAGGCCAGCGACAAGCCGCGTTCTTCGATGGCGCGGTAAGTTTTCATGTAAGCGTTGTCATGCACGCCCTTGTAGCGCACCGTGGTCACCATGAAGCCGCTTACGCCCTTCTTGTCGCCGAAGTCCTGCACCATCTTGTAGCAGGCTTCCGGATCGTTGAACGGCAGGTACAACAGGGAACGGATACGCTCGTCCTTGGCGAGCACGTTCTCGCACAACCAGCGGTTGTAGGCGCGCGACAACTGCGCTTCGACTTCCTGCTGCGGATGCAGGCCCATCTGCAGCATCGGCGTGGGAAACAGCATCGCGTAGTCGATGCCGGTGGCATCCATCCAGCGATTGGTCAGGGTGATCTGGCGATCCGGCGTCGCCGGGGTCTTCTCGTAATTCCGGAGCGGATAGCGCGTGACGCGCCCGGCCATGTCCTGCGAGCCCGGCTGCACGATGAACATGCTGCCGCGCCCGGAGAGCTGGCTCGACTTGGCCATCTGCCTGAGAACCGGATCCTCCAGGTACTCGATGATCTCGCCGAAGCGCTCGTTCTCGTACTGATGCGAATCCACGTCGACGATCAGAAAATCCTTGTAGTTGCGCTCCTTGGCCTGCTTGCGCGCATGCGAGAGCAACGTGGTGGTGTCGAATTCCTCGACCAGCATTCCCTTCAGTGCACTGGTTGGCAGTTCCATCTCTGATCCCCCGGATAAATTGGCCTAACGTTTTGCCCACATCTGCCACATGCCCAGCTCGAAAAGCTGGATGTTCACCGCTTTCAGTATTGCCGTGGTCGCCACCATCGCGTCGGTGGCATTCACGCCGTGCCCCTGCCCGAAAATCGGGATATCGCGTCCCGCGTGAAACTGCGTGCCGTACAAACGCACGGCGGCGCTGAGCAGTTTCTGCACGCCTTCCATCGGCACCGCTTCGGTCATGGCGCCCGCTTCGAGCGCCGCGACCGTCTTGCCGACAAGTTCCTCGAGCGCCGCGGTCGCCGCGGCGATACGCGCCTCCCTTTCGATCAGCTCCGCTTCGGGAGCCGAGATCGAGGGCGTCGCAAATTCAGGCGAGGACATAAACCGAGTCACCCTCTGTGACCACCTGGAATTTCTTCAGCTTGCGCGACCGGTCCGGCACGCATTCCCCGTTCTTCATGTCGTATTCGTAGCCATGCCAGGGGCAGACGATGTGTTCCTGCTCCATGTTGAAGCGCTGCGCCACGTAGGTCTTGTCCGGGCGCAGGATCTCCTCCACCTTGTGCATGGTGATGCCCTCGCACGCGGGGCCGCCCTGATGCAGACACATGTTCTCGTAGGCATGGTAATCGGAGCCGCGGCGATACACGCCCACTTCCAGATCCCCCTCGGCGACGATGCGGCATTTCCCGTCCTCGAAATCCGCGACTTTGCTGACGAATATTTTCGACATTCCAGGCACACTCCCTGAGCGATGCGATTGACACGCGATGGTGAAGACTTGTTGGCGCACTCCCTCGAGTGCAGAGGACTTAAAAATACACCAGTTCGGCGAATGGTGCTGACCAAACGCTGCCATTGCAGCTAAGCGGCGATGGCAACGGCCTTGAGGTGATCCTCGAGGATCTGCGGCAGTTGCTGCGGGGGCGTGCGGCCGAAGCCGCAATAGGCGGCCAGGCCGAAATCCGGAAGGAATGCGCGCGCCGCGGCGAGACGCGGCGCGAAACTATCCATGCTGTGAATCATACCGAGGTAGACGCGCGCGCCGCGGGCATCGAGCCGCGCCAGCGGCGCATAGAAATCGCCGTCGGCGCGATTCAGGACAGGGATGTGGATCCAGTCGGTGCGGCGCCCCGCCGCCTCGACCGATGCGTTGACGAGGTCCACCGTGCGCCCCAGGTCCGCAGGCGCAAATGCCGGCCAGCCGCCGAAGGTTCCGAAGCAAAAATGAAATCCGAGCGCCACCTCCTGCGGCAGCAGCGCGGAGAGGCGCCGGATCGGCGCGACGTGGGTTTCGATCTGCGCTTCCTTCGCATCTGACTCCGGCTTCCCATGTACCGCCGACACCTCCCAGGCGCAGTCCCATTGGATGGCGAGGTCCGCCGCCGGAATTCTTCGCAAGATCACGGCAAGCTCGGCCGCAAGCGCCGCCTCGAAGCCGGGGCGAATCTTGTCCAGGTCGCCGGGCTCCGGAAAATACAGCGGGCGGACCGCGCTGTTGACCATGGGGATGGAGATCTGAAAGCGCAGCTCCCGCGGCAGCACGCCCTGCTCGCGCAAGGTCCGGAAAACGAAGTAGGAGCTGGTGGCGTCGCGCGCATAGCCGAGGCGCAACCCGGGGAGGCCGAAGCGCACCTGCGCCACGCCGGGCTTCACCCTGAACTGCCAGGTGTCTTCGCGTCGCACCGGCAGAAGCTGCTCGACGCCGTCGATGGATGGCGGCCGTTTCAGGGTCTCCAGGTCCGGATGCCCGTTGAAGACCTGGTAACAGAAGCGGTTGACCCACGAGCGCCGCTCGCCCACTTCACCGTCGGGTATCGCGGGAAGATGGGCGCCCAGACGCCCCCCGAAGCTGCGCATCACCTCCTCGACGGTGTCCAGGGGAATGCTGCCGACCAATAGAAGATCCTTGCCCATGCGGCTATTGGCCGACGATGCCGGCCGCTTTGATCACGCTTTCCCACTTGTCCACTTCCGCGGCCCAGAATTTGCCGGCCTCGGCAGGGCCCTGGAACGTCGGGTCCATCCCGGTTTTCTGGACTTGGCGCGGGAAGTCGGGCTGGTCGGCCGCGTATTTCAGGCTGCGCCCGAGCGTTTCGATCACCGCCGGTGGTGTTGCCGCCGGCGCCATGATGCCGAACCAGGAGATCACCTCCGCATTCTTGATGCCCAGCTCGCCCAGGGTCGGCACATCCGGCAGCGAACGATGCCGGGCGAATGCCGCGACGGCCAAGGCCCGGGTCTTGCGCGCTGTCACGTTCGGCAACGCAGTGGACAGGTTGTCGAACATCAGGTCGACCTGGCCGCCCAGGAGGCCAGTCACGCAATCGGCCCAACCCTTGTAGGCAATGTGGAGCATGTCCGTCCCGGTGCGAAGCTTGAACAGTTCTCCGGACAGGTGAAGCGTCGTTCCGACTCCGTTGGAGCCGATATTGAGCTTGCCCGGATTCGCCTTGGCGTACGCGATCAGTTCCGCGACCGAGTTCGCCTTGAGGTTCGGGCCTGCGACCAGGATATTCGGAACGCTGACGATGATCGCGATCGGGACCAGATCCTTCCTGGGGTTGTAGGCCGGATTCTTCTGCAGGGTAGCCGTGATCGTGGTGAAAGCGCCTCCCAGCAGCAACGTATAGCCGTCCGGCGGCGACTTGGCGACGTAGTCCGAGCCGATGTAGCCGCCCGCCCCGCCGCGCGCCTCGATGATCACGGGCTGCTTCAGACTCTCACCCATTGCGGCCTGAACCAGGCGCGCGGCCAGCTCGGTGCCGCCGCCGGGAGGCGCCGGTGAAATGATTCTGACGGGCTTGGTGGGGTACTGGGCGAATGCGGCCGATGCCGACAGCGCGGCAATCGCCAGCATGGCCATTCGAGATAGGGTACCGCTCATTGCCATCCTCCTTCGTGGAACGGGCCATGCCCGTAATTCGTGTACAGAGCGCATGCTACTGGAAACGGGTCACGTCAGCCCCCGATCGAGGAGATACGTGGTCCGCACTTCCTTCAACCACCGGTCGGTGAAGTGGTGCCTGAGCGTCGGCTTCGCGCCCGCTGTGTGCGCCATGGCTTCGAGCGAAACGAAGCGATCTTCCCATCCGAGTTCAAGCGCCGCGTAGACCGCGGCGCGATCGGCGCAGCTTGCAATCCACGCATCGGACCGGTCCAGGGCGTGCGCGAAAAGGTCGATTTCTCCGGCGTCCAGACCTTCCTTATACGTAAGTCTCACGACGAGCTGCGCACGCTGCTCCCGGCCTATCGCGTGCCGCTGATGCAGTCCGATCCGGAGCTGCGCCGCATCGACTGCGATGTAATCCGGCCGCAGGGGATCACCTGTCAACGCTTCCTCGTAGCATTTCTCAGCCGTTTCAACGGTGAAATGAGTCGTCACGGCGTTCCAGCAGTGTGCGCGAAAAGCCTCGATGATGACGTTAGTGTCCACCAGCACCACCTGTCCGCGCCGCATGGCCATGGCCTCAAAAATCAAATGGCACGGGCAACTGGTAATCGCGGAACAGTTGCGCCAGATCCTCAATTGTCATTTCCAATAGTGACGCGGCGCGGCGCACGGACAACTGTCCTTTTGCGAGCCCCGCGTGCATGCGTCGCACGAAGTTTTCGCAGAACAGGCGCGGCATCTGTTGCTCTTTCGCAGGACGCCCGTTGGCAATGAGCTTGGCGTCGTGGATGTCCATGTGGTCGGCCTTCGAAAGCCACCCTAGGTTCGTCAATCTCCATTTGAGTGCCTTCGCGCTGATCAGAAAGGCGGGCGCCGTGCGGTTCAACCAGGCGTTAATATCTTCGTCACTGCGCGCTTTCCACAGCGGCTCAAGCGCGCGTTGGGGCATAAGGAGTGCGGCGGCGAAGTTGTCGGCGAGTTGCTCGATGCGCTTGTGCCGGCCCTTGCCACGATGGTTAACCTCGATCGCCTCTTTGTGCTCGGGGGGCATCTGTTCCCAGGTGAGAAGGTGAAAAACCTCGTGCGCAAGATCGTAGTTGCGCCGCCCTTCGGGCTCCCTGCGATTGATAAAAATGGCGTTCACGCCGGGTACCTGACAGGCAGCCCCCGAGATACCCTTTGGCGCCTCGACGTAAAGCACCAGTGCGCGAAGATTCTCCTGAATCGCATGATCGAGCGCTATTGCCGGT
>MEQV01000207.1:9454-10051 GCA_001770355.1 Betaproteobacteria bacterium RIFCSPLOWO2_02_FULL_62_17 | reverse complement strand
CGGTGCCGGCGTGGTACTGGATCATGCTGGCCCTCGGCATCGCCGCCGTCGTCGTGATCTACTGGCTCTGGAACTGGGAGCGGCTCGAGGGGTTCAAGCTGCTGCTCGCTTCGTTCTTCCCGCTCGCGCTGCTGATCGTCGCAGTGCTCGGCTCGATCGTATTCGGCCTGGCGACGCCCGCCGAGGCAGCGGCGGTCGGCGCTTTCGGCGGATTCATTCTCACCGCGATCTACCGATTCATCGGCCACTGGCGCGCGCAGCCTCCAGCCGGCCACCGGGTCGGCGCGGTGGTCATCATTACACTAAAAGACTTCGTGTCCATCATCAAGGAGTCCTCGTTTCTCACCGCCCGCACCAGCGCAATGGTGTGCTGGCTGTTCGTCGGCTCGGCCATTTTCTCGGCGGCGTTCGCGCTGCTCGGCGGGCAGGAGCTCATCGAGAAGTGGGTGCTCTCGCTCGATATGACGCCGGTGCAGTTCATGATTCTGGCGCAGTTCATCATCTTCATACTGGGCTGGCCGCTGGAGTGGACGGAGATCATCATCATCTTCATGCCGATCTTCATTCCCCTGCTGCCGCACTTCCACATCGACCCGC
>MEQV01000207.1:2856-9378 GCA_001770355.1 Betaproteobacteria bacterium RIFCSPLOWO2_02_FULL_62_17 | reverse complement strand
CCATGGCCGCGTTTTATCTGAAGGGCGTGTCGCCGCCCCATGTCACCCTTAACCAGATTTTTGCCGGGATGATGCCGTTCATGGGCATACAGGTCATCGCCCTGGTTCTGCTATATGTATTTCCGCAGATAGGCCTGTGGCTGCCCAGCGTCGTCTACGGCAGGTAGTGATGACCGCCGGCATGGCATGTCAAGGAAGTTTCAGGTACGCTGCCCGCCGTGAAAAAGACCACTTACACCTCGCCGCAGGACGCTGAAGCCGCGTTCTACGAAGCGCTGGAAACCGGCAACCTCGATGCCATGATGGAAGTCTGGGCCGAGGACGAGGAACTGGTGTGCGTGCATCCGGGCGGTCCGCGATTGCTGGGCTTCGACCAGGTGCGCGCGAGCTGGGCGCAAATGCTGGGTTCCGGGCAACGCCTGCAAGTGAGGATTTCCGACCCGGTCTACATGCAGGGAATGATGCTTTCGGTGCACAGTCTGCATGAGATCATCGCCGTGCCGGGGCAGGCGCGAGCGCAACCGGTGGCCGCCATTAATGTGTATCTGCGCACCGGTACCGGTTGGCGCATGGTCGCGCACCACGCCGCGCCCGTGCCGCAGGTGCCGCAGCAACCAGCGGTCGAAACGGTGGCGGCTTCGCCCAAGATTCTGCATTGATGCCGCCGTTGATTCGCGACGGGCTTCGAGCGTGGATTTTCTCCAGGGTCCGCACGCGGTATTGCGCTGAATGAAGCAATGCGCTCCCTATCGGGCGCCGCGCTGGCTGCCAGGCGGCAATGTGCAGACGCTGTACGCGGCGCTGTTTGCCGATGCGGGCGCGGTTCCGCACTACCGGCGCACCCGCTGGGAGTCGCCCGACGGTGATTTCGTCGATATCGATTGGCTCGATGCGGGCGCCGACAGGCTCGACTCGCGTGCCCCGCTCGCGGTCCTGTTTCATGGACTGGAGGGCGATTCCGCGAGCCACTACGCGCGCGCGTTGGCGCATGCGTTCTGTGCCGCCGGCTGGCGTGTCGCGGTGGCGCATTTTCGCGGCTGTTCCGGCGAGCCCAACCGTCTGGCGCGCGCCTATCACAGCGGCGACAGCGCGGAGATCGCCTGGATGCTGGCGCGCTTCGCGGCGCAAGCGCGCGAATTGCCGGTGGCCATCGGCGTATCGCTGGGAGGAAACGCTTTGCTGAAGTTCCTTGGCGAGGCTGGTTCTTCCGCGCGCCTGGTGCTCGCGGCAGCCGTATCGGTTTCCGCCCCTTTGGACCTGATGGTGGCGGGCGACGCGCTCGGCCGCGGCTTCGCACGGATCTACTCGGCGATGTTTCTGCGAACGCTCAAGAAAAAGGGCGAGGAAAAGGCGTTGCGCCATCCCGGCGCGTTCGACCGCGCGGCAATGCGCCGCGCGCGTTCCCTGCGCGCTTTCGACAACGTGGTGACCGCGCCGTTGCATGGATTCCGCGATACCGACGATTACTGGAGGCGCGCCAGCGCGAAACCGCTGCTGCGCACGATCGCGGTGCCCACGCTGCTGATGAATGCGCGCAATGACCCGTTTCTTCCGGCCGCGGCGCTGCCCGGCGAAGCGGAAGTGTCGCCCAGCGTGGAGCGAGAATTTCCCCGCCACGGCGGCCACGTCGGATTTGTATCCGGCAGCTTTCCAGGCGGCTTTGAATGGTTCACGCAACGTATAATCGAATTTGTCAGCGGGCATGCCAGGGGTGAGGCGCCGCCCGCCGCACCGCCCTGATCGGGCATCCCCATCCCGCATCACATCCGGAATTTCACATGGCTTCCATCGCGCCGGAAATATTCAAGGCCTACGACATACGCGGCATCGTCGCTCATACGCTGACCGAGGAGGCGGTGCGCCTTATCGGCCGGGCGCTGGGCAGCGAAGCGCGCGAACGGGCGGAACGCGGCGAGATCGCGGCGAACCCGGTGTTCGCGGTCGGCCGCGACGGCCGTCTGTCCGGGCCTGCATTCGCGGCGGCACTGGCCGAAGGACTGTGCGCCGCCGGCGCCGATGTCATCGACATCGGCATGGTGGCCACGCCCATGACCTATTTCGCCGCGCATCACCTGGGTTGCGGCAGCGCAGTGTCGGTGACAGGCAGCCACAATCCGCCGGATTACAACGGCCTGAAAATGGTGCTTGGCGGGGTGACGCTCGCAGGCGAAGCGATCCAGTCATTGCGCCGACGCATCGCGGAGCGCCGTTTTTCGCGCGGCGCGGGTGTGATACAGCACCGCGACATCGGTGAAGACTATTTGCGGCGCATTGCCGGGGACATCCGCCTGGCGCGGCCGATGCGCATCGCCGTCGATTGCGGCAATGGCGTGGCGGGCGCCACCGCGGGCGAACTTTATCGCCGGCTGGGTTGCGAGGTGGTCGAGCTCTTTTGCGAGGTCGACGGAACTTTTCCCAATCACCACCCCGATCCGTCGCGGCCGGAGAATCTCGCGGATCTGATCCGCGCGGTGCGCGAGCAGGGTGCCGAACTCGGCCTGGCTTTCGACGGCGACGGCGACCGGCTTGGCGTGGTGACCGCCGCGGGCCGCATCATTTATCCGGACCGGCAATTGATGCTGTTTGCCGCCGACGTGCTCGCGCGCGTGCCCGGCGCGCAGATTGTCTATGACGTCAAATGCACGCGCCTGCTGGCGCCCTGGATCAGCAAGCACGGCGGCGTCCCCAGCCTGTGGAAAACCGGGCATTCCTTCATCAAGGCGCGCCTCAAGGAAACCGGCGCGCCGCTCGCAGGCGAGATGAGCGGGCATATCTTTTTCTCCGAGCGCTGGTACGGATTTGACGATGGTCAGTACGCGGGCGCGCGGCTGCTGGAAATTCTGTCGCGCGAGCGCGATCCGAGCGGCGTGCTCGATGCCTTGCCCGATGCGCTATCGACGCCGGAACTCAATTGGGCGCTGGCCGAGGGAGAACCGCACCGCCTGATCGCCGAATTGCAGCAGACTGCCCGGTTCGAAGGGTCGCAGGAAGTCATCAAACTCGACGGCCTGCGCGTGGAATATGCCGACGGTTTCGGGCTCGCGCGTGCCTCCAACACCACGCCGGTAATTGTGCTGCGATTCGAGGGCGACAATGCGGCGGCACTGTCGCGGATTCAGGCAGAATTCAGGCGCGTGCTGGTTGCCGCGAAACCGGGCGCAAGCCTGCCCTTTTAGGCACTTTCAAGTTTGCTGTTGACAGATTTGGCGAGGAACTTGGGTTTGTATACGTCCCGTCAATTTGGAAAGTTGCGACTTTGCAACTTTCCAAATTGACGGGATAAGTGGACGCTGAAACGAAGCAATTTGTTTGGTTCCGGCTCGTCCGGGTTAGGGGGTAGCCTATTTGCGGTGCAGCATGCGCGTGCTGCGTTCGCTGGCATCGTCGAGGGCTTCCTTGGGCGTCTTGCGCTGCGCCCAGACTTCCTCCAGTTCATCATCGAGAATCGCGCGGATTCGCGTCAGCAGCGGGATCTGCTGCAGCCGGGAGGGCATGCGCCGGGCCAGCCGTGCCGATTGCAATGCGACCTCCGCCCAGGGGTTGTGCTGGTAGAAACCGGCTTTCTTGGTGATCTCATAGGCCTGCCGCGTCAGCGGCAGATCGCCGGTCAGCTGATGCCACTGCGCCCTGGCCTCCGGGCTCGACAGATAGGTGAGGAAGCTCGCGACGCCGCGATACTCCTTCTGGGGCTTGCCGGTCAAGACCCAGATGCTGCTGCCGCTGCTCAGGGTCCGGTGGGGCGGAAAGTCTTCGTACACCGGCATGGGTGCCATGCCGAATCGCGTCGGGGACTTCGCCAGCAGTTGCGCGTAGAGCGCGGAAGAACTGGCGAGCATGGCGCATTCGCCGGCGGCAAAGCGCTCGCCGGCCTCGTTATTCGGTCCGAAATAACTGAACAGCTCACTCTTTGCCCAGGAAGACAGCATGCCGATATGTCTCATCAGCAAGCGGTTGCTGAAGTTCAGCGCGGTGATATGCGAGAACGGTCCGGCCTGTTCAGTGACAGACTCGTCAGACATGGCGAGAACGTTTTCCACCAGCACCCATGTCTGCCGGTCGCTGGCAAAGCCGCAGGCCGAGATCTCCGCATCGATGATCTTCATGGCGGCCTCCTGGACTTCGCGCCAGGTATGCGGCGGCTTGTCCGGATTCAGTCCCGCATTGAGAAAGATCTCCCGGTTGAAGTAAAACGCCACCGAAGCCGCGCCCAGCGGCAAAGACATGACGCGTCCCAGTGTATCGGTCGAGGTTTCCAGCGCCCCGGGAAGATAAATGTCCGGCCTGAAGCGCTGCGCGCCATCCTGCAGCAACATCTGCACCGGGCGATAGGCTTTGCGGTTCGCCGCCAGGGCGGCGCCGCCGGCCTGATCCAGATGCAACAGGTGTGGCGCGCGCTTTTCGCGCTGCGCGGCAAGCCCCAGCCCTACAAGGTCCGCGTTACTGCCCTTGTAGACGGGGCGGACCCGCCAAGCGGATTGGGAGGCATTGAACTGGTTTGCCAGGCGTGTGATGGCTTCACTTCTGAGTCCGGTGAAACCATGCCAGAGGTCGATATCGACTTGCGCGGGGGCGGCGGACGTGGAAAACCACATCACAAACATGCAAACGAGCCAACGCATCCTGTTGGCGGGCACTGCGAAGTTGAAGGTCATGCACGCTGCGATCAATCAAAGGCGCCAATTATAGTGCGGCAAAGGGCGTCGGCATTCGAACTGGCGCATACCAGGCGAGGCGGCCGGGAAACAGGCAAAAAAAAACGGGGAGAGGAGGGTCCCCCCGTTTGACCGCCGTTTGCTGGGCCGGCGGAAAATCAACTATGACAAAAGCATAGCGTCGAAACCACTCGCGTACAACCCATTGTCGGCGGCGAGCGTGGAATACTGCACTGTCAGTGTCGGAATATGCCTGCCAGGACCCGCAGAAATCGTGAAAAGTTCACACGAATCACCATGTTAGTATTTCAAAGTGGTTTCTGATTCTTCCTCTGCAATGCGCATCGAACCTCTTGACCGGATCGATCATGAGGTGCTCGCGCGATGCCTGGAAATATCCGGATCGGGTATTCAGGCGGAAGTGATCGACCAATGCGGCTCGACCAACGAGCTTTTGCTCGAACGTGCCAGGGCGGGGGCGCCGCATGCCAGCGCGCTGGTCTGCGAGCAGCAGACGGCAGGCAAGGGCAGGCGCGGCAGCGCATGGATTTCCGCGCCGGGTGCGAGCCTGACTTTTTCCCTGTTATGGCGGTTTGGATCCGTTGTTTCTGCTTTGTCCGGGCTGAGCCTTGCCGTTGCGTTGGCGTGCACGCGCGCGCTCGAATCGCAGGGAGCCGCGCAAATCAAACTCAAGTGGCCCAATGACCTGTTGTTCGACGGACGCAAGCTTGGCGGCATTCTGGTTGAATCGCTGCAGGATGCGGGCGGGACTGTCGCGATCATTGGCATCGGCCTCAATGTCATGGTTTCGCCGGCGTTGCGCAATGGCGTCGGGCATCCGGTCGCCGACCTGAGGGAGGCCGGCGCGCTCGGGACTCGTGCCGAGCTGCTCGCGGCGCAGTTGGCGCAGCTTGCCCATTTGCTGCCCAGGTTCGAGAAGGAAGGTTTCACGCCACTGCGCGAAGAATGGCTCGCCCATCATGCCTGGCAAGGCAGAACGGTACGGCTTTCCAGCGGCGGGCGCATGCATGCGGAGGGCGAAACCGTGGGAGTAGCGGAGGACGGCGCGCTGCTCATGCGGGTGGCCGGCGTGATCAAGCGTTATTACAGCGGTGAGCTGTCGTTGAGGCAGGCGTGATACTGGCCATTGATTGCGGCAACTCGCGCGTGAAGTGGGGGTTGTGCGGGCGTCCCGTTGACGCGGCGGCATCCCCTATCGACTGGGTTGCGCAAGGCGCGGTGGCCATCGAGCAATTGGCGCAATTGCCGGTGGCGTGGGCTTTTCAGGAAGATCCCGAAGCGGTCGTCATCGCCAATGTTGCCGGCCAGGCCGTGGCCAACGAACTGGCGCAAGGACTGAAGAAGTTTCGCGCGGCGCCCCGCTGGATCGCATCGAGCGCCGCGCAGTGCGGCGTGATCAACACTTATGCCGATCCGGCCCGGCTGGGGGCGGACCGATGGGCGGCTCTGATCGCGGCGCGAGCTTTGCATCCGCGAGACTGCCTGGTGGTGATGGCGGGTACCGCGACCACCATAGACGTGCTGTCTGGAAACGGTGAGTTTCGCGGCGGACTGATTCTTCCCGGCGAGCGTCTCATGAAGCAAGCGCTTGCCGAGCGCACCGCGGGCTTGCCTCTGGCCCGCGGCGTGGTCACTGACACTCCGCGCGATACCGGCGATGCCATAGAGACAGGCTGTTTTTTCGCGCAGTTGGGCGCGATAGAGCGGATGTTCGCGAGGCTCTCCGCTGATGGCATATGCCTGCTTTCCGGCGGAGCGGCCGGCCGCATGGCCGAGCACCTTAACATCCCCGTGCGTGTGGTGGATAATCTGGTGCTGGAGGGGCTGGTTCGCATTGCCACAGGTTAAT
>MEQV01000207.1:0-2747 GCA_001770355.1 Betaproteobacteria bacterium RIFCSPLOWO2_02_FULL_62_17 | reverse complement strand
ATGAGGCTGCTGGTTTTGATTCTGCTGCTTGTGAATGTCGCGTTCTATGCGTGGGTGGAGTACGTTCCCGAGTCGTCATCGGCGGAAGGGCAACTGATGGCGCAGCAGATCAATCCGGAATCAATACGGCTGCTGTCCGCGTCGCGGCTGGCGGCGGCGCGCAAGCCCGAAGCGCCCAAGACGGTTTCCTGCATCGAATGGAGCGGATTCGGCCGGGATGACGCCGCGCGCGCGCAGGAGGCCGTGTTGGCACTATCGCCTGGCATGCAAATTACCGAACGCAAGCTCGAGGAAACCACGGGATGGTGGGTTTTCATGCCGCCCCAGGCGAGCCGCCAGGGCGCGGTGCAGAAGGTGGAGGAGTTGAAACGCCTTGGCATCGATGAATATTTCATTGTTCAGGAAGACGCCAAGTTCCGCTTTGCCATATCCCTGGGCATCTTTCGCAGCGAGGAAGCGGCACAGAAAAAGCTTGAACAATTGCAGGGTCGCGGCGTTCGCACCGCCAGGGTGGGCCCGCGTACCACGCCGGTGAACCGCCTTTCCCTGCAGCTTCGCGATGTGCAGGAAGGCGCGCAGCCCAAAGTCGTCGAATTGGTGAAGGAGTTTCCGGGCACGACCTTCAGGGACTGCGCCGCCTGAGGCCAGTGCCAGCAGTTGCATTTGTGGTCCTACTGGCCGGATTTTCGGATTCGCGCAAGCAGGGCGGTCGTGGACTGCTCGAATTCAAACGCAATCGAGTGTACGGCACCGTTCCAGCCGGCCACTTCGCGCGCACCCACTATCCCTGCGGGCTGCCAGTCACCGCCTTTGACCAGCACTTCGGGGCGCGCCAGCATGATCAGGGCCAGCGGCGTGTCCTCTTCGAACCATGTGACCAGACTTACCGAGGCGAGCGCGGCAATCACCGCGGCGCGATCATCCAGCGTGTTGACCGGCCGGTTCGCGCCCTTGCCCAGGCGTCTTGCCGAGGCGTCGCTATTGAGCGCGACGAGCAGGGACGATCCCAATGCACGAGCCTGGTCGAGATAAGTGGCGTGGCCACGATGCAACAGGTCGAATACACCATTGGTGAATACCAGCGGACGCTCGATTTTTGCCAGGCGCGCAGCCAATTCCGGCGGCGGGCAGATCTTGGACTCGAACGAGGCCTGGCGGTAATTCATGGCGTCAATGTTACCTGATACCCATAACCCGACTGCACCAATAACCCGATCGCGCAGGGCAAATCTGCTGCCTCGGGTTCATAATTCGATGGTACCGCGCCGCCGCTGGCATTCGGCTGGGCGGAACGGAACAGGAGGCTGCGATGAAAAGACTGATGCTTTTCCTGGCACTTGCGATGGCCGCACTGCCGGCTGCGCAGGCCGCCGATTGTCCCGTGCTGCTGGACCAGAAAGTGACCACCTTGATGGATCAGCAGGCGTCGCTATGCCAGTACCAGGGCAAGGTTGTTCTGGTGGTCAACACCGCAAGCTATTGCGGGTTCACGCCGCAGTATCAAGGCCTGGAAGCGCTGTATCGCCGTTACCAGGACCGTGGACTGGTGGTGCTGGGCTTCCCGTCCAATGACTTTGGCGAACAGGAGCCTGGCGGCGATAAGGACATCGCGCAGTTCTGCCAGGTCAACTACGGCGTGTCGTTTCCGATGTTCTCAAAGTCGACGGTAGTCGGACCCAAGGCCATGCCCTTGTACACGCGACTCGCCACTGCCGGGGGAAGCGCTCCCAAATGGAATTTTCACAAGTACCTGGTCGACCGGCGCGGCGAAAAGGTGTTCTCCTATGCTACCGAGGTGGAGCCGCTGGATCGCAGATTCGTGCAACACATCGAGCGTTTGCTCGCGGCAAAGTAACACGTCGCTGCATCGGCAGGCGTGACGCCGCGCGAAGGCGGCGGGCGTACCCTCTATTTTGCGGCGGGTGCGGGCGCCGCCGGCAGATACTCGAACACCCTGACGACTTTGCGCACGCCGCCGATGCCGCGGGCGATTTCGGTGGCGTCGTCGGCCTCCTTGCGGGTGACCAGTCCGAGCAGGTAGACCACGCCGGCTTCGGTGACAACCTTGACGTTGAGCGGCGAGAATTTTTGCGGACCGACAAAGGCCGCCTTGACGCGCCCGGTCAGAAACGTGTCATTGCCGTGCGATTGCATCGAGCTGGGCGCGCCGATCTGCAGTTCGTTGACCACGCCCTTGACGCGTTCGATCTGCGCGACGGTTTTCTCGACATCCTCCTTGGCCTTGGCATCGGAGACTTCGCCGGTCAGCAATATGGTGTAGTTGTAGCTGGTAATGTTCACATGCGCTTTTTCGCTGAGCCTCTGGCGCAGGCGATTGATAGCGGTGAGTTCGACGCGCTCATCGCCAAGGACCACTTCGGCGGGCCGGCGGTCGTTGCCAATATAGGCGCCGGTGGCGGCACCCCCGACCAGCGCCGCCTCGATGCAGCCGCCCAAGAGCACAGCGGCGCCCACAACGGCGGCAAGGGCAAGGGATCCCGTGGATAAATTGGTTTTCTTCATTATTCCGCTCCCAAAAGTAGGGTATCGATTCCATCGCAAAGACAATGTATTGCCAACAAATGCACCTCCTGAATGCGCGGTGTTTGCGCGTGGGGTACGCAGATATGAACGTCTTGCGCCCCAAGCTGTTTCACGATTTCCCCGCCGCCGCGGCCGGTCAATGCGACCACGCGAAGCTCGCGCTCATGCGCGGCATCGATGGCGCGCAGGATATTGCGCGAGTT
>MEQV01000206.1:5588-7469 GCA_001770355.1 Betaproteobacteria bacterium RIFCSPLOWO2_02_FULL_62_17 | reverse complement strand
TGCTGGAGTTTGTGTCGCTTTATTGATATCGCAGGGAACGCGGATCGGTCGCCAGGCTTGAGCGAGTTGCATTTTCGGATAAATGGCATCGGCGAAATCGCCATCTGGCAGGCATTACAGGCCGATTTGCCCGTGTCGATCACTGGGTTAGGACAGCCTATTGATTTTGTCGATAAAAGATGCATACGAGAATAGAATTTGTGTAGACGTAGTAGCGTTTATTTGAAGCTGATTAAGAGTCCAGACAATGGCTTGCAGGTCAGCATCAGTCGTTATAAGGCGGTAGCTCCCCACTGTGAGCGACTCAACATCTCCAGACTCTCGAATGCGCAGACTCATGCCTTCTAAAGCACGGAAGATCAAACAACTTCCGACGATATGGATGAAGTGCGGACGCCGATTCAGAGGTATTGCTGGGTTGGTAGCATAGTAGTCGTTGATATGAGCCAGCAAGGTTTCCGGCGCTATGCCATTAGTGGCGTAGACAATCTTCAACGGCCAATCGTCGTAGTTCTTGATGCGCAGCTGCATATTGATGCGCCCTTCAAGCGATCTTGTCGGTGGGATTGAAGCTATTCCGCCGAGTGCGTCAAAAAGTTCGTTCCTATTAAGCGTTGATTTGACCGAGACAACTCCAAGTGTGCCTTCAACAGGAGAAAACGACTTACCCGTGCCATCTTTGTTGCGTAAGTTAAAGCGTGGAGCGGTGTCTGTGGTAATGATAATATCGAGTTGCTTCGACTCTGCACCGTCTTCGTCGAAGACAAAACCACCCAAGAAGACGTTGCATTTTGATGGGGCGTGCTGCTTTAGAAATTCTGCATAAACCTTTTCACGCGACATACCAACGTCGGTAGTGTTCGCGAACACGGAAGCAGCGTCTGCCTCACCTCGAAGAACGGCGGCCACGCTTAAGTAGTAGTCACGCAGCCGATCAAAGAAGGTCTTTGCCATGTCTCGCGGTCCTACGTCGTGGTGAACGGCGGACCGGTGCGGTTTCGGAAAGCAAGACCACTCGCTCGGTCGCAACGGCATGTTACAGGGCGCTTCACTGCGCAGCCAGCTGGTGGTTAATAAACGAAACAGTGTTCAGATATTTGCTGCGGACAGAGGCCGGCAAACCAGCAACTGGCCCAAATAACCTGGTAAATGGGCCATAAAAAGCGTCAAGGGATATTGGGTGCGGCACCATGAACGTGTGGCGATGAGTTTCAACCCAGTTTATTACGTACGAGTCACTTAATACACCGTCTTTGGTCGGGACCGGCCATCGAATTATTGTGTCTCTCCCGCGCTCGGATCGAATGGGGACCGCAGCAGCTTTTTTCGCTATGGCTTCGTCGACGCGAATGCCGAGCCACTGCGCCTCTTCGCTTAATTGGTATGCGCGAACGAGCGCAGGGCCAGCAAATAGATTGTAGTCAAAATTAAATAGGAATCGACCGTGCGCGATGCCGCCGCGTAGGGGTACTCCGTAGTAGAGAGCTCTTGTGAATATTTCTGTGACTAGGAGAACCATCGCGTAGGCGTCCGCGTCCTCGTCTGAGCGGCTGAATATCACGATCGTGTCCGAAAATGTGAAGGAAGTAACACGGTCTCCGATCACTTCTCCCGTATCGATCCTTTCAAAATGTAGCCCAAGCCGCTCTTCCTTAGCCCGGCTTAGATCGCACAACACGGACCAGGCTAGATCAGGGTCTCGAATGGTCAGCTCGCTCATTCCGAGCATGTCTAGATGAGCAACATAGCGATGATCGTCGGGCACCTGGTTCACTGCGCCCTCTACTTTGAATTGGCTGACAAAATTCAGCCGACTATTTGCCAGCTAAACCGATTTCGCCAACACTTTTTCAACGGTAATCGTTCCAAGGTAGGCGCTTT
>MEQV01000206.1:3141-5399 GCA_001770355.1 Betaproteobacteria bacterium RIFCSPLOWO2_02_FULL_62_17 | reverse complement strand
CGATCATGCCTGCCACGCTGCCGCCGACAAATGCCTTGTAGAACCGGTCCAGGTTCTTGTAGTAGATGCGCGGCCGGGTCTTGAACTCGGGGTGGAGCACCTGCAGTGCTTCCTCCTTGACGATTCTTTGCATCTCCTCGTCTTCCACGTGCAGGGTTCGCATTGCCTGGGTCGGGCAAACCTGCGAGCCGCGGGTCCGGGTCCAGCCCTGGTCCAGCAGGTGCGCATCGAAGGGCCAGGCCTGCGGAAGTTCCTTCTCCTCGTTCCAGTGGATGGCGCCATACGGACAGGCGCCGACAAGCTGCTTCTGGCCCTTTGCCTTGACCGGGTCGATGATGACTATGCCGTCGGGGCGCTTGCTGATCGCGCCATCCTTGGCCGCCTTGATGCAGGGCGCGTCGTCGCAGTGGTTGCAGGTCACGGGCAGATACGACACTTCGACCATCGGAAACTTGCCCTTTTCCCGCTGGCGAATGTCGATCCAGCGCTGGCCGTGCTTGGGCATCTCCGCCGCGTATCCCGGGAAGTTGTTGCCGTGGTATTCGTCATGGCAGGCGACGGCGCAGGCGTTGCAGCTGAAGCAGGTCGCCACATCGATAACCAGATTCCATTTTTTCATTTGCGCATTCCTGTCAGATTCTGGGGGCGGCGCTATTTCGCCATCAGCGCCGCTTCGTCCCGCTGGGCGGCCACGGTTTGATTGTTCGCGGTCTGTGCCAGCGCTTCGGCGGTGCGGGTGGCTTTGAGTTCGGTTGACCCATCCCAAAGCACCACCTGCACCAGGCAGGAATTGGGTGCGGTACCGGTAACTTTCTTGGCGATGGAGCGCTTCGGCGTCAGCTGGTTGATGCAGCCGCCCTTGTCCACTGAATTCCCAGGCTCGCCCAGCGGCGCATAACAGGCCGATGATTCATAGGCGTGCACCACGCCGCGCGGCAGGCGCTCGGTCAGGTGCGCGGCGCAGATCACCGCGCCGCGGTCGTTGTAAATTTTTATCAGGTCATGCTCCTTGATGCCGCGATCAAGAGCGTCCGTTCCATTGATGCGCGCCACCCAGTAATACCAGCCGTTGACCAGCACGCGGTGTTCCTCGATGTCGTTGATCGAGCTGTCCTTGCCGTCGGACAGGGTGTGGTAGGAAAAGCGCGAATGCGGCGAAATCATCTGCAGCGGATAGTGCTCGGTGAGTTCCTTGGTATCCGGCCCTTCCCAGGAACGCAGGTACTTGACGATCGGCGGGCGCTCCGGATCGTCGGCGTCGAAGCGCTTGAGGCTGGAGCATTCGAACTCGAACTTGCCCGACTGCGTCTGCAGCCCTTTCATGAATTCCTCGCCGTAATCCCCGGGCAGCGGATGCGGTTCGGGCACGTCCTTCTTGGTGCCTTCGTAGAACCAGCGCAACGATACCGGCTCGCGGTGCTCTTCATCCGGTGGCGGCACCACGAAGTAGCCCTTCTTGAGAAACTTCTTCCAGGAGATGTGCTTGGGCAGGTCGGAGGCCTCGAACAGGCGCTTCACCCAGTCGAGCTCGTTCATCCCCTCGGAATAATAGGCACCGAGGTTAAGACGGCTGCTAAGCTCCTGGAAGATCTGGAAATCGGATTTCGACTCGCCCAGCGGTTCGATGCATTTGTGCTGCATCAGCACCACCCGGTGGTTCATCTGCGTCTGGCCATGCAGCGCATAGCCGCCGGTGCCGCCGAATTCGCTGATGTCCCAGCGCTCGAACTGGGTGCAGGCGGGCAGGATCACATCCGCAAATTTCGCTTCACCCTCGAACCATATCGACTGGTTGACCACGAAGTCGAGCTTGTCGGTGCGGTAGGCCTTCACATAGCGGTTGGTCTGGCTCATGGTGCCGATCGATGCGCCGCCGTATTTGTAGAGCATGTGAATGGGCGAATGACCCGGCGCCGGATAACTGAATTTCTGGAACTGCCCTTCGATGGTCTTGCCGTTCCAGGGATAGCCTTCGGCTTTGCCCTCGAGGATCGCCTCCGGAATCTGCAGCCGCGGCACTTTCTGCGTCGAAGGATTGTAAGTGGGCAGTTGCGGCATGCGCTGGTACAGGCTGATCGGCAGGCCGGTGTTGTCGATGTCGCCCGACAGGCCGCCATCGGCATAACCCGGAAAAAAGAAATGCAGGTCGATCGGCGTGCCCCATTGCAGGTGGCCGTAGTTGACGCCGGGCCGGCCCATCCCCTGCATCGCCATCAGGCAGGCGCAGGTGCGCGCCCACTGGATGCCGGTGGCAGAAC
>MEQV01000206.1:0-3025 GCA_001770355.1 Betaproteobacteria bacterium RIFCSPLOWO2_02_FULL_62_17 | reverse complement strand
TGCCATTCGGGCGTCTTCGGAATGCCGTCTTCCTTGCCCAGAACGTAGTCGCGCCAGAGATCGAATCCGATCGAGCGCTCGGCGACGAATTTCTTGTCGTAGCTTCCCTCGGTCATCCAGATATAGGCGATGGCCATCGCCATCGCCGTGTCGGTGCCGGGCTTGGGCGCGAACCATTTGCCGCCAAGCAGCGCGGCCGTGTGGTTGTAATAAGGGTCGATATGCACCAGTTCGATGTCGAGCTGCTTCAGCCATTGGCGGCGGATGGTGCCTTCATAGCCGCTGTAGGAACCGCTGGTGGTTTCCGGGTCGGCTGCCCAGAAAACCACCATCTCGGCTTCCTTGAGCAGATCCTCGACGCAACTGTAGGTTTCGGTCTGGCCCAGGCGCATGCTGTAGCCGAAGTGATGCATCGCGCCCCAGTACCATCCCTCCCAACTGTCCGGATTGTGGATGACCCGGGTATGGCCGATGGCGTTGAAGAATTTGTAGGCCGCGCTGATGTAATAGCCGATGTTTCCCCAGGTGTGGTGCGAGCCGTGATTGGCGATGATGGCGCCCTGGCCATATTGGGTCTTGCAGCGCTTGATCTCGCCCGCGACGAGGTCGAGGGCTTCGTCCCAGCTGATGCGCACATAGCCCGAGATGCCGCGGTTTTCGCAATTGCGATTACCGTTGGGGTCGAAATCGACACGCTTCATCGGGTAGAGCAGCCGGTCGGGTGAATACAGCGTGGTCTTGCTGCACAGGCTGTGGGTATTCGCCGTCACCATCGGCGGCGGCGTGAAGCTCTTGCCTCTGGCCTTGATGGTCCAGGGCGCGGCATCGCTTGCATCGAACTCGATCGGCGTCAGGCGCAGCACCTTGCCGTCCTTGACGTAGACAAAGAGTGGTCCCCCGTTGGTGTTGGTGACGTAGCGCATGGTGCCGTCCGAGCCCACCGGGGTGCCGTACTTCCAGCCCGCCGACTGCATGATCATCAGAGTTTGCGTGAACCAGACGATCAGCTCATCGGAGCCATCGGCCTTGAAATCGAAATTCTTCATCGCCTCGATGCGCTCGAGCTGGTTCACCCAGGGCACAAACAGGCGCGCGGCAAGTTCGGCCGAAGCAACGCTGATGCACATGTCCGGGGCCGGATGGATGCCGCTGCCGGAGGCGATCTTGCCGTCCTTGAAGGTGAACCAGCGGCCCATGGAATTGTTGAACGTCTTGATCTGGGCGGTGAAATTCTTTTCCGCCAGGCGCTTGGCCAGCACCGGGTAGAAGCGCGCCTTGATCCGCAGCATCTGCGCCATGCCGTAAAGAATCGCCCAGAATTTGATTTCCCCCATGCTCATGTTGTGGTTCCCTCATTGCATCAATAATTCGCCCCGCTGGAATTATCCGTCAATCCTCGCGGTCGCGTAACTTGCACGATAATGGCGCATGGTGCCGTCATGAGCCACGGACGCCGCCAATCGCATACGCTTCACCCCCGCAGACAACAAAAGGAAATCAGCATGAGCCAAGAACTAGTATCCAAGCAGGACGGCCCCGCCCTGCGCATCACCATCAACCGTCCCGAGGCGGGCAACGGCATGAGCGACGACATGGCGCGTGAACTGACCGCCTTGCTCGAAGCGGCGCACCAGACGGCGCAGTTCGTGGTGTTGAAAGCGGCAGGGAAGGATTTCTGCATCGGGCGCGCCTCGATGGGCGCGGCCCCCGCGTCTCCTGCCCGCCCCGAAGCGCTGGAGCGCCGCGACCAGAGCGAGGTGGTGTTCAATTGCTACGGCGCATTCCGCCGTTGCGCCGTGCCGGTAGTGGGCATCGTGCAGGGACGGGCGCTGGGCTTCGGGGCCTCGATCGCGGCGCTGTGCGATATCACCATCGCCGCGAGCGACGCGAAGTTCCAGATTCCCGAGATGGGTCACAACATCATGCCCACCATGGTGATGTCGGCCCTGATCGACCGCGTGCCGCGCAAGCACCTCGGCTACCTGGTGTATTCGACCGACGTCGTCTCCGCCGAGGACGCGTTCAAATACGGGTTGGTGAGCAAGCTGGTCGCTCCAGGCGAACTGGAAAAGGCGGAGGCCGACATCGTCGCGCGCCTCGCGGCGACGCCGCAACCCGCGCAGACCGGCGTGAAGGAGTACCTGCGCACCGCGGGCGACATGCACGTCGCCGGCGCGGTCGACTTCGCCCGCAACATCCACGCCGTGGTAAATTCGTCCGCAAAGATGGTACGCAAATAGGGAGGAAGCCATGAAGATACCACTCGGAAGTATGGCGAACGCGCTGGCGCTCGCCGTGTTGCTCGCACCTGCGGCGCTGTGCGCGCAGGACTATCCCGCCAAGCCTATCCGCCTGGTGCTGCCGTACCCCGCGGGGGCCGGCGGTACCGACCTGGTGGCGCGCCTGGTTGCCGGCAAGACCGGGGAATACCTTGGGCAGACCATCGTGGTGGAGAATCGCCCCGGCGCGACCGGCATTATCGGCACCGAGATCGTTCAGCGCGCCGCGCCGGATGGCTATACGCTCGGTTTCGGCACGCCCAGCTCGCACGTGCTCTCGGTACTCTCGGGCAAGGCACCCTACGACCCGATCAGGGACTTCACGCCCATCGTGACCCTGACCGACTCGGTGTTCGCGCTGGTGGTGCATCCCACCGTGCCTGCTCACAACGTCAGGGACCTGATCGAGTACATCCGCAAGAATCCCCGCAAGATCGCCTTCGGCAGCAACGGCATGGGCGGCACCTTCCATCTCGCCACGGAAAATTTCCGCATTGCCGCGGGCGGCAACCTCGACATCGTGCACGTGCCGTACAAGGGCACCGCACAGGTCATGGGCGACATGGCGAGCGGCCAGATCCAGATGGCGTTTACCTCGGTGACCGGCGCGGTGCCTTTCCAGAAGCAGGACAAGCTGCGGATTCTCGCGGTGCTGGAAGATGAGCGCTACCCCGGACTGCCGGATGTGCCTTCAATCATCGAGACCTTGCCGAAATACGACAAGCCCGCCGGCTGGTTCATCATCT
>MEQV01000205.1:2086-8354 GCA_001770355.1 Betaproteobacteria bacterium RIFCSPLOWO2_02_FULL_62_17 | reverse complement strand
TGCATCGAGCTGCCGGTGCCAGGCGAGCCGTAGGTCAACTTGCCCGGGTTTTTCTTTGCCAGGGCGATGACCTCGCCAAGCGAATTCGCTGCGAGCTTCGGAGAGGCCGCAATCAGGATCGATGACACCGCAGTCAGCGTCACGCCCGATAGATCTTTCACGGTGTCATAGGGCATCTTCGGTTGCAAGGCCGGCAGGATGACCAGCGGCGTGACCGCAAGGCAAAGCGTATAACCGTCAGGGGCCGACTTCGCCGTGTAATCCATGCCGATCAGCGTGCCGCCGCCTGCTTTGTACTCCACCACCACAGGCTGGCCCCAAAGCTCCTGCAGTTTGTTGGCATACAGGCGCGCCTGGATGTCGATCGCGCCGCCGGGCGGATTGGGAACGACGAGCATGACAGGCTTGGTGGGAAAGCCCTGCGCGGCGGCGATCCCGGGCGCAAGGGTCAGCGCCGACAGCGAAACCATGGCGCCGATACCGGCCATGACTGCCACGAGGTATGCCCGGCGGGTCGATGCAAAACTGTTCATGCTGCCTCCGTGATTTTGAATTTATTCAACCGTCCCGCACGGGTCGCCGCTGCTGCCGCGCCGCCGCTTTCGGGAACGTCCGCTAGACCGCAAGCCTACTGTATCCTGCGAAGCTTAGCGAGACCGAATTGCGTGCTCAGGGGGAGTATCAGGCGACGCGCCCCTGATTTTGAAAACGGATTTGAAGGAGAACTACGAACATGAGCAGGATATTGCGGAGTAATTTCAAGCCGGGCAGCCCCAACTGGGCGGGCCGCCGGGCGCAGTGGCGCGCCCTCGGTCTGAGTGACGCGGACATGGAAAAGCCGAAAATCGCGATCGTCAACAGTTCCTCGGAACTGGCCATCTGCTTCAGCCATCTGGACGGCGTTGCCGCCAAGGTGAAGGAGGCGATCCGGGCTGCGGGCGGCATGCCCTTCGAGGTGCGCACCGCCGCGCCGAGCGACTTCATCACCAATGCCGGCCGGCACGGCGGATACATCCTGCCCACGCGCGATCTGATCACCAGCGACATCGAAGTGCAGGTCGAAGGCGCGATGCTCGACGGCATGCTCTGCCTGGCCTCGTGCGACAAAACCACCCCGGGACAGTTGATGGCGGCGGGCCGGCTCAACATTCCGACCATCGTGGTGGTCTGCGGCTACCAGGATAGCGGCCAGTACCGCGGCCAGCACATCGACATCGAGGAGGTGTTTCTCAAGTCGAGCTATGTGGCCTCGGGGGGCGTGAGCCTGGCGGAGATCACCGAGATGGCCGACAACGCGGTGAAGAGCCCCGGGGTGTGCGCGGGCATGGGCACGGCGAATTCGATGCACATCGTTTGCGAAGCGCTCGGCATGGCGCTTCCCGGCAGCTCGCCGGTCCGCGCCAACAGTCCAAAGATGATGGAGCATGTGCGCCGGGCGGGCGAGCGCATCGTGCAGATGGTGTGGAATGACGAGAAGCCGCGCGACATCATGAGCGCCGAGTCCTTTGCCAACGCCGCGATGGTGGTGCTCGCTTTGAGCGCCTCGATCAACACGGTCAAGCATCTTCAGGCGATCGCCATGGAATGCGAGCTGGATGTCGACGTCTATGAGCTGTTTGCGCGCTACGCGAACCAGATCCCGCTGCTCGCGGCGATACGCCCGACCGGCGAGGACCTGATCGAGGACCTGGAGGCGGCCGGCGGCGCGCGCGCGGTGATGAAACGCCTGGAGACGCTCTTGTTTGCGAACGCGCGAACGGTATCCGGGCAAACCGTCGGTGAAGCGCTGCGCGGGGTCGAAGTTGCCGATGAAGCTGTCATACACACGCTGGAGCGGCCGGTTTCCAAACCGCCATCGCTGGTGATCGTAAAAGGATCGCTGCTGCCCGGCGGCGGCATCGTCAGGCTGGGCGGCCCTGCGGAACGCACCCTGCGCTTCAGCGGGCCGGCCAACATCTTTCATTCGCGCGAAGAAGCGATGGTGGCAATCGGCCGCGGCGCGGTGAAGCCGGGCGAGGTGGTGGTGCTGCGCGGCATTGGCGTGAAGGGCGGCCCCGGGCTTGCCATGACTTCTTCGGTGGTCTTCGCGCTGGATGGAGCCGGCCTGATCGACAAGGTCGGCGTGGTCACCGAAGGCCAGCTTTCGGGCCTGGTGAACCGCGGCCTGGTAGTGGGCGAGGCCTCGCCCGAAGCGATGGAAGGCGGACCGCTCGGGCTGGTGAACAACGGCGATTCGATCACCATCGATGTCCTGGCGCGCGAAGTGAATCTTGATGTACCCGAGGCGGTGCTCGAAGCGCGCCGCGCCGAGCAGCGCCAGTACGGATCGAGGACCGAGCGCGGCTGGCTGTCGGTCTACCAGCGCACCGTGCAGCCGGTGCACAAGGGGGCGGTGCTGCTGAAATAAGCTGGACCTGCCGGAATCAAACAGCTTGCTTCGTCTTGGCAGCCACTTTTCCCGTCAATTTTGAAAGTTGCGAAGGCGCAACTTTCAAAATTGACGGGATGTATTCAAAACCATCTCTTCGCCTGTCGACACTTGATAGGTTAGGATCGCGCGGCCAAAAGCTCGCCGCGCTGCTTCCAACAGCCGGCGCGAGATTTATGCGACGGCGGTCTCATCTAGTGACTGACGGGCCGGCTTGGCTCGGCGCGCAAAACCCGGCTTACGCCGGCTGCAGCCAGCCGATCACCCGGCTGCGCAGCGCGAACAGCAGCCGGTCCCAAAGGTTGGGGTTCTGAACGATCTCGGCGCGGTAGAAGGACGGGCACAGCACCGCGGCGTGCGCGACCTCGCCGCACAGCCCGCAGCCCACGCAGTCGTTGTTCACGTGCGCGACCGGATCGACCTTGAGCGGGTCGTCGGCCTGTTTGATGGTGAGCGAGGGGCATCCCGAGAGGCGGATGCACGAGTGATCGCCGCTGCATACTTCTTCGTCCACGCCGAAGCGGGTGCGCAGCACGCGCTTGCCCGCGCCGAGCATCGCGGCGACCGCCGGCTTCAAGCGCCGCTGGCGCTCCAGCTGGCATTCGCCCTCGGCGACGATGACTTTCAGGCCGCGCCCGGGCGCGCTGAACGCCTCGCGCAGCGCCTGCGCCATCTTGGCGACGCGATACGATCCGACGGTCTTGATCCAGCGCACGCCCATGCCCTTGAGCGCGCGCTCGATGCTGCGGTCGGCGTGCACCGAGCTTTGGCCGAGCGCCGCGGTGCGCGCCGCCTCGGGCGGCGAGGACAGCAGTTCCTGCGTGCCGGTGGCCGAGGCGTAGCCGTTCTTGAGAATCACCAGCACCGCGTCGCCGCCGTTGAGCAGGTTCGAGGCGACACCCGAGAGCAGGCCGTTGTGCCAGAACCCACCGTCGCCCATGATGGCGAGAGGGCGCCCGGACATCATTGGCGCGACGCCGGCCGAACTCGCCAGGCCCATGCCATAGCCGAGGATGGTATTGCCCATGGAAAACGGCTCGAAGGTGGCAAAGGCATGGCAGCCGATGTCCCCTGAAATATGCGGCGTGCCGATTTCGCGCTCGGCGAGCCTGATCGCGGCGAACACCGGCCGTTCGGGGCAACCGGTGCAGAACTGCGGCGGGCGCGCCGGGAGCGGCGCGGCGAACAGGCTCGCGGCCTGCCCCCGCAAGGCGTCGATTGACTGCAGCCAGGCGCGCCCGGCGGAAAGATCGCGTTGCGGCAGCGCCAATGCGAGGAATTTTTCGATGCCGCGCGCGATCGTCTCGGTGGTGTACTCGCCGGCCATGGGCAGGAGATCCTTTCCGTGCACGCGCGTCTGAATGTCCGCGCGGCGCAGCAGCGTGCCCAGGTCCTGCTCGATGAATTCGGGCTGGCCTTCCTCGAGGACCAGCAGCGCTGATTTACCCGCGCAGAAGGCGCTGAGTTCCTCGGCAATGAGCGGATAGACCACATTCAGCGCGAGGATGGGGATGTCGCTCGCGCCCGCGGCATCGGCCAGGCCGAGGCTCGATAGCGCGCGCAGCAGGTTGTTGTAAAGCCCGCCTTGCACCACGATGCCGATCGAGGATTCGCGGCCTTCGTACAGTTCGTTGAGCTGCGCCTCGCGGATGTAGCGCCGCGCGGCCTGTATGCGCGAGCCGGCCTTGAGCTTTTCGTGCTTGAACGTCGCCGGCGGATGCGCGAGGCGCTCGTAGAAAAACTCCGGCGGCCCCGCGAGCTTGTGCACCGATGAGACGGCGGGCGCGCGGTTGTCGGCGGCGACAAAGGTCCCGTTCATATGGCAGGCGCGGATGCGCAGTTCCATCATCACCGGCGTGCTCGATGCCTCGGAGAGCTCGAAGCCTTTTTCCACCAGTCGCACGATGTTGGCAAGATCCGGCCGCGGATCGAGCATCCACATTGAGGATTTGAGCGCCACCGCGTGGGTGCGCTCCAGCGCGACACTGGCGCCCTCGCCGTAATCCTCGCCGACCACGATCAGCGTGCCGCCGGTGACCCCGGCGGTGGACAGATAGGAAAGCGCGTCGGAGGCGACGTTGGTGCCGACGATCGATTTCCAGGTCACCGCGCCGCGCGCGGGATAGTTGATCGACGCGCCCAGCATCGCCGCGGCGGCGGCCTCGTTGGTGCAGGCCTCGACGTGCACGCCAAGCTCGCGCATGTATTCGCGCGCCTGAACCATCACGTCGAGCAGCGCCGAAATCGGCGCGCCTTGGTAGCCGCCGACGTAGGAGACCCCCGACTGCAGCAGCGCCTTGGTGACCGCGAGGATGCCCTCGCCGCGGAACACCTCGCCTTGCCTAAGCTTGAGGAGCGCGATCTCGTTGGTGAACTGGCGCTCCATGGCTAGGCCGCCTCGCGTTCTTCGGTGGGGCGCCGAATGAATTTGAGCGGCTGCGCCTTCACCGGGCGCGGCGTGAGGCCGTGCGCGGCAAGTGCGCGGTCGAGCGTGCGTCCGCCCGCGTCGGCGAGCGCGGCTTCGCGTGCCTTGCGCACCTCCCCGGCGGTGGCGCCGGCCTTGTTTTCGATGAGCGCTTCGAGGATGCGAATGAAGTTGTCCTTGCCGCGCTGGTGCGTGTCTCCGTAGCCTTTGATGAGCCGGCCGCACAGCGCGATCTCGGTGGCCAGCGCGGGGTCTGATTCGCCGGCTTTCGCGATGGCCGCGAGCCAGCGTTCGATGATTGCCTGCTCTTCGCGAAAGCGCGAACTCGCGCGCCGCAGGGGGCGCAGCGCCGCGAGCGTGCGCAGCAGCACAAACCCATGGATGCTGGTGGTGTGCAGGTGCAGGCCCGGGGTGAAGCGCGCGACCAACGGCGAGCACGCGAACAGGGGCCGGGCGAGCCACGCAGGCAGGATCGCGGCAAATTCCTCCAGGCGCGGCTTGAAATATTCGATCATGCGCACCGGTTCGTGCGGCCGCGCGCGCACGTCGCGTCGCACGCGCTCGAAGCGGCTGCGCCGCGATTTCAAGTCGGCGACGCGGATGATGTCCTCGTAGCACATCCACAGCGCGAGGAAGCGCGCGGTCTCGCTGGTGAGGCGTAGGCCTTCGCCACGATCGAGCTTCGCGATCGGCGCAAGCCGCTCCAGATATTGGCCGGCATAGGCCGTGTCGAGAAAGTCTTTACAGCGCGCGACGCCGAGCTCGAGCATGGCGTGTGTCTCGGGCGCAAAATCGCGCCGCATCCGCTCAAGCGGCGGCGTGGTGGTCGACGGCGCGGCGGTGCTTGCCGGCGCCGGGGCCACGCTGCCAGCCGCAGCCGCGAAGGCATCGAAGCCCAGCGCAAATCCCTTCAGACTCGCCTCAACGCCCTTGCCGCCGGCGCGGATCGCCTGCTCGCAGGCTGCGCGCGTGAGCGGGGTTGCACCGGAGGCGGCGAGAGCGCCGAACAGCACCGCGTTGAGCATCGCGCCAGAGCGCGCGGCAAGCGTTGCCAAGTCGGCGAGCAGCGCGCGCCTGGCAAGGCTGCGGGCCGCAGCGACGATACGCTCTGAGTCGTAGCGGCCGTCGCCCATCTGCATTTTTTCCGCCGTGGTGTAGACGCGGTGGGTTGCGCCGATCAGCGTGGTGCGCGCAGGCGAGACATAGCCGTTCAGCATCGCCCTGCCGGCTTCGAGCAACTCGGAGGCGATGAGCACGTCAACCTGCCCCGGCACCGGCGCAAGCGTAAACGCGGGGGGTTTGCCTTGCAGCGCCGCGAACGGCACCGGGCAAAGCTCGACGTAATAGGTGGTCGCGCCGGTGCGCTGGGAGACGCCCGGGATGGAACTCGACTGCACCGGATGCGAAAGCGCGGC
>MEQV01000205.1:430-2039 GCA_001770355.1 Betaproteobacteria bacterium RIFCSPLOWO2_02_FULL_62_17 | reverse complement strand
GAACTCGACTGCACCGGATGCGAAAGCGCGGCGGCGGCGGTGACGATCCATTCGGCGAGCACACCGCCACCCTCGCCACCCATGGCGGCGATCATGATGGAAACAGGGTGTGGAACCGGATTGGGCATTTGGGGAGTCTACCGCAGGCCGGCTTGCGGCGAAGTCAGCGCGTTGTCGGCACACGCCAACTGCAACGTGCGGACGCGCACGTGTACCGCCAGCTGGAGCAACTTAAGGGTCCGCGTAGGAAGGTGCAAAATGCTCGAAGAGGCGCACCAGTGCTTGTTCTTTGGCTTGTGTAGCCAGGAATCAAGAGAATGGTTTTCTGTTCTTGAAAATTAAGAACATGATCGAATCCGGGCCGAAAGCGACACTGGTGTCAAGCGCCCGCACATGCGCTACTCGCCGAAACCCATGCATCCGAAAATCGCAAAGCATTTGGAATGCCGGTTCGGAATGATAAACTTTAACCTGATTCGTTTGGGAGGTCATCATGTCCGCCATTCCCGCACTGAAGCGGAAATTGAAATCAGCGCCGTATCGAACCAGCGCGCTCGATGCCCTGCGCGCGTCGGGGCTTGTCGGTATGTTTGCCGGTGCTCCCGATCTCGCATCCAGGCGCAAGCGGGCATTGAGGGAAAAACTGCGTGGCAAGGCCCGGACTGCTCGTTGATTCGGGCGGCTTGGTCGCGATTTCCAATAGCAGGGACCATTTCCACCGACCGGCTCTTGCGTTTTTATCCGAATTCTTTGGCGATCTGATCACCACCTGGCCGGCGGTTACCGAGGCTTGCCACATCGTTCCAGCGCATCTGAACACCTCTCTGGTATTAAGGCTTTGTCATTCGCGTTGGCCGATGGACCTGGCGGATGCGTCCATGGTGTGGGCTTCCGAGCAGACCGGTGTGGACCAGATTCTTACCGTTGATCGTGCGGACTTCCTGGCCTATCGCACCAAGGCAGGGAAACGATTGCAGGTTCTGCCCTAAAAAATCCCGGCTGACATATTCCTGCGTTTACGCCGTCCGCGCGCTAGGGAGCCACTCAAGCGGCTTGGCGGCGTTGCGCTCTTGCATGACTGGCAATGGTTGCGCGCGCTTCGTTCATGACTTGCTGGTGCGCAACGGTACCGGAGCGAGAGATCTCCTCCTCGGCCGTTCGCGCTGCCTGTACGTCGTCTTCGCACTGATCGAATCCGTCCCTCAGCACGAAACGCAACATGGATTGAGGGGTGCGCCCGGCTTCACGTGCAAGCTTAATCAGGCGCCGTTGCCGCGCCTGGGTGAGAAAGGGTTGTTGCATACGCTCCACTCTTTCTGAAAGCGAGTGTGAAAATTGTAGCATCAGGGCGCGACACGCCTACTGCGGCTGAATCCCCAGTTTCGCGACCAGTTGCCCCATGGTCTCCAGGTCGGCCTTCAGCGCCAGGGCGAACGCCTCGGGCGTGCTGCCCCAGGGCGTGATGCCGATGTCGTTGAGCTTGCCCGAGACATCGGGGTCGCCGAGCGCCTTCGCGATCTCCGCGTGCACCCGGGCGGCGAGCGGCTGCGGCAGGCCGGGCGGTCCGAACGAGCCGAACCAGGAAGGCAACGGCTTGAAACCCGGAACG